>CAYQOH010000123.1:0-7976 GCA_964419075.1 uncultured Opitutaceae bacterium
CGGTCGAAGATGAGCAGGCTGTCCGACATCATGAAGTAGACGAGCGGCATCTTGAGCTCGTCCGCGGCCGCCGGGGGAACCGTGGGCTCGATCCGCGTCACGTACTCGTAGCTGAGGAAGCCGACGGCCCCGCCCGTGAACCGGGGCAGGCCCGGCAGCTTGACCGGCCGGAACTGCCGGAGCTCGGCCTCGATCAGCGTGAGCGGGTCCCTGGGGGTGGGCACCGTGCGCGGGGCCTTGCCCGGCTCGCGGATCTCGGTGGTCTCCGGGCCGCAGGCGAAGGTCTTTCGCGGGCGGCAGCCGATGAAGCTGTAGCGCGAGAGGTTCTCGCCGCCCTCCACCGACTCGAGCAGGTAGGCCGGACCGTGCCCGCGCAGCTTGGAGTAGGCCGAGACCGGGGTCTCGAAGTCCGCCATCAGGTCCGCGTACACGGGGACAAGGTTGCCCGTCCGGGCAAGAGCGAGGAACTCCGCTCGTGTGGGGTGGATCTCCATGGTCACTCCACGGTCACCGACTTGGCGAGGTTGCGGGGCTTGTCCACGTCGCAGCCCCGCTCGACGGCGATGTAGTAGCTCAGGAGCTGCACCGGGATGCTCGCCACGATCGGAAGCACCGCCTCGTGGCAGTCGGGGATCAGGATCACCTCGTCGGCCAGGCCCGGCGGCAGCTCGCTTCCCTCGGTGGTGATGGCGATCACCGGGCCCTTGCGCGCCTTGATCTCCTGCATGCTGGAGACGATCTTGTTGAAGATCTCGCCCCTCGGGGCGAGGAACACGCTCGGGCACTTGTCGCTGATGAGCGCGATCGGCCCGTGCTTCATCTCGGCCGCGGGGTACCCCTCCGAGTGGATGTAAGAGATCTCCTTGAGCTTGAGGGCCCCCTCGAGCGCGATCGGGAAGAGCGACAGCCGCCCCAGGAAGAGGAAGTCCGTGTAGTGGGCGAAGCGCTTGGCGATCTCCTTGATACGCGGCGCCTGCGCCAGGGCGCGCCGCACGAGCTCCGGCGCGCCGCGCAGGGCCTTCACGTAGTCGACGCCGTCGTTGAAGCTCATGTCGCGGATCCGCGCCACGTAGAGGGCGATCATGGCCCCGAGCAGGAGCTGCGAGGTGAAGGCCTTCGTCGAGGCGACGCCGATCTCGGGCCCGACGTGCTGGAAGACGCCGCCGTCGGCCTCGCGGGCGATCGAGGACCCGACCACGTTGTTGATGGCGAGCACCCGGTATCCCTTGCGCTTGGCCTCGCGCAGCGCGGCCAAGGTGTCGATCGTCTCGCCGGACTGGCTGATGACGAAGAAGAGCGTCTGCGGGTCGAGCGGGGCGTTGCGGTAGCGGAACTCGCTCGAGTAGTCGACCTCGACCGGTATCCGGGCGAAACGCTCGATCAGGTGCTCCGCGACGAGGCAGGCGTGCCACGCCGTGCCGCACGCGCAGAACATGAACCGGTCGACCTGCCGCATCTCGGAGGGGGTCAGGTTGAGCCCGCCGAACAGGGCCGTGCTGCCGTCCTCGGAGAAGCGCCCGCGCATGGTGTTCTCGAGGGCCAGCGGCTGCTCGAAGATCTCCTTTTCCATGAAGTGGGCGTGGCCGTCCATGCCGGCCTCCTCGACGGTCCAGTCGATGCGGTCCACGACCGGCGAGACGTCCGCCTGGTCGAGCGTGCTGATCGCAAAGTCATGGGCCGTGATGTGGACGAACTCGCCGTCCTTCAGGTAGACGACGTTCTTCGTGCTGCTGACCAGGGCCGACGCGTCGCTCGCCAGGAGGTACTCGTTCTCGCCGACGCCCAGGATGAGGGGGGAGGCCTTGCGCGCCGCGACGATCTCGGCCGGGAAGTCGACGCAGAGGGCCGCGATCCCGTAGGTCCCCTCGACGTGGCGCAGCGCCTTGCGGACGCTTCCGAGGAAGGGGCTCGCCCCGTTGGACCCGCGCGGCAGCTTCGCGTAGTGGTAGGCGATCAGGTTGCACAGGACCTCGGTGTCGGTCTCGGACTTGAACGTGTACTTCTTGCCGAGGAGGAAGGTCTTGATCTGGCTGTAGTTCTCGATGACGCCGTTGTGGATGAGGGCGAACTTGCCGTCGCTGCTCACGTGGGGGTGGGCGTTGGCCTCGGTCACGCCGCCGTGGGTGGCCCAGCGGGTGTGGCCGATGCCCACGGACCCGTCCAGGGGCAGCCTCGAGGCCGCCTTGGCGAGCTGCTCGACCCGGCCGACCTTCTTGGCCAGCGCGATCCCCCCGTCCTGCATGATGGCGAGGCCCGCGGAGTCATAGCCGCGGTACTCCAGGCGCTTGAGACCCTCGAGGATGATGTCCACCGCCTTTCGGGTTCCGACGTAGCCGACGATGCCGCACATGTGAGGGTTGGGTTAGGATTTGGCGTCCGCGACGATTTTGGCTCGCGAAGTAACGGCCCACGATAGAAAACGATATTGCCATGACCACCCAAAAACGCGTGCTCGCGGTCATTATGGGCGGCGGCCGCGGGACACGGCTGGCGCCCCTGACGAACGAGCGCTGCAAGCCCGCGGTGCCGCTCGCCGGGAAGTACCGGCTCGTGGACATCCCGATCAGCAACTGCATCAACTCGGAGATCAACCGGATATTCCTGCTCTCGCAGTTCAACACGGCGTCCCTCCACCGCCACGTCCAGGGCGCGTACCAGTTCGACCCCTTCGGCGGCGGGTTCGTCGACATCCTCTCGGCCGAGCAGACCGAGAAGAGCCTCGACTGGTACCAGGGGACGGCCGACGCCGTGCGCAGGAACATCATCCATTTCCGCAAGTACCCCCACGACCTGATCCTCATCCTCTCCGGGGACGCGCTCTACCGGATGGACTTCAGGACGATCATCGACCACCACCTGGCCACCAAGGCCGACGTCACCATCTGCGCGAAGCCGTACCCGCTGTCGCAGGTGGAGGGGCTCGGCCTCATGAAGGTTGCCGACGACCTCTCCATCCAGCAGTTCGTCGAGAAGCCGAAGGACCCGGCGGTGATCAACGGCCTGGCCCTTAGCGCCGCCGTCGAGGCGACCCTGCACGAGCACTCCTCCGAGAAGCACTGCCTCGCCTCGATGGGCATCTACGTCTTCAACCGGAGCGTCCTCGCGGAGGCGCTCGAGAACTCGATGACGGACTTCGGCCGCGAGGTGATCCCGGGCCTGCTCGGGCGCAAGAAGATGTTCGCGCACATCTTCGAGGGGTACTGGGAGGACATCGGCACGGTGAAGGCCTTCTTCGAGGCCAACCTTGCCCTGGCCCAGCCGCTGCCGCCGTTCAATTTCTTCGACGCGACGACGCCCGTCTACTCGATGTACGACTTCCTCCCCTCATCGAAGCTGAACAAGTGCGCGATCGACAACGTGATCGTGGCGGACGGCTGCATCCTGACCGACTCGAGGCTGAAGCACAGCGTGTTCGGCATCCGCTCCTTCGTGGGCGAGGGCTCGGACTTCGAGGACGTGATCATGATGGGCGCGGACTACTACGAGACGCCCGAGCAGATCAGCGCGAACGCCGCCCGCAGGAAGCCGAATCTCGGGGTGGGCCGGGGCTGCTACATCCGGCGCGCGATCATCGACAAGAACACGAGGATCGGCGACGGCGTGAGGCTGACCGCGGCCGGCAAGGCGGACGGGCCCTACGTGGGCGGTGCGGTCGTGATCCGCGACGGCGTCCTGGTGGTGCCGAAGGGCGCCCTCATCCCTCCGGGGACGGTGGTCTAGCGGGGCCTCCGGATCCTCGGCCGGCGCCGGGAAACAGCCCGGTCACGAGGCGGGCGCATAGGGGGCCATCTGCTCGTCGGAGAGCGGGTCCGCCAGCTCCTCCTTGGCATAGGAGAGGACGTCCAGCCCCGGAGAGAAATGGCACCGGGGCTCGGGATGGGAGGGGGCGATGCCGGCCGCGTCCATGACGGTCGACTCGAAGATCTCGACCTTTGCCTGGTGGAGCGGCCACGGGACATGGTGCACCTCGATCCGGACGATCCCGCGGCGCCCCGGGCCTGAGTAGAGGCAGTAGCGCTCCGCCGCCCAGTGCTCGAAGGAGCCGGGCCTGGGGTAGAAGGGTTCGGAGACCGGGCGGTACCTTCCGCGGAACACGGCGGCGCCGTTGCTGCGGACGCAGGCGTACTCGTACCAGCCTCCGGACAGCCCGAAGGTGATCCGCGCGTGGAAATAGGGCGCGCCGTAGAGGAGGCGGCCTCCGAGGACCGCCGGCCAGGAGTCGGCATCGAGGCTGAGGAACCACACGCCGGGCTTCCCGTCGGCCTCCACGTAGGTGCGCAGGTTCAGTTCCGGGAAGCGGGAGAGGAAGGGGAGGTCGGGAAGCGGCCGGCGCATCACCCCCGACATGCGGAACGGGACCAGGGCCACCCAGGCCGATCCGTCAAACTCCTGAAGCCGGAGCCCCTCGGGGAGCAGGCTGCGCAGCCGCGGCGAGTCGACCCGGTAGTGGATGAGCGCCAGGTCGAGCCAGGACTGGCGCCACAGCCAGCCGCGCGCCGGCAGCGGCCAGGGGCGATGGGCGGTCTCCTTGAGCAGGGGGTGCATGGCGGGTCCCGGAGCCTAGGGCACGGGCAGCGCCAGGGGGCGACTCCGGCGCAGCCTAAGGAAGACACCGAACATAATCATGAACAACGAGTAAAATGTCCCGCGGCTCAACCCGAGGATCAGGGACGCGTCGGGCTCCCGGAACGCCTCGCCCGCGATCCGCAGGCAGGCGTAGCCGATCAGGAACTCCCCGGCGAGGGCCCCCGGGCGGGTCCGCAGCGCGTCGCTCCTCCACAGGCGCCACTGCAGGTAGCCGAGCAGGAGAAGCCCCTCCATCGCGGCCTCATAGAGCTGCGAGGGATGGCGCGGCACGATCAGGTGCAGCGGCGTGCCCTCCTCCGCGCTGCGCGGGAAGATGACCGCCCACGGGACGTCGGCCGGCCTCCCCCAGAGCTCCCCGTTGACGAAGTTGGCCACCCGGCCGAAGAGGAGCCCGCACGGGGCGGTCGAGGCGACCAGGTCCCAGAGATGCAGCAGCGGGATCTTCTCCCGGTGCGCGAACCACGAGACCGCCAGGACCACCCCGGCCAAGCCGCCGTGGAAGGACATGCCGCCGTCCCACACCCGCACGATGGCGAGGGGGTCCGACCCGAAGGTGCGCCACCCGTCGTAGAGGAGGTAGGAGCCGATCCTGCCGCCGAGGACGACGCCCACCATGGCGGCCACCATGAAGTCGGCGATCCTGGACCTGGGCAGGAGCGAGCGGCCCGCCTTCGCGTAGGCGCCGAGCAGCCAGGCCGCCGCCACGAAGCCGGCCGCGTAGGCGAGCCCGTAGTACCGGATCCCGAACCGGCCGGTGAAATGGACGAGGAACGGGTCGAGGCGGTCGACCCAGTAGGCGAGGGGGGCCGTCATAGGCGCCGGCCGCGGGCCTGCTTCTGGATCTTCGCGCGCGCCAGTTCGCGCATGTCCACCGCGATGTCGTCCTTGTCGAAGATCTCGCGGCCGAGCAGGTGCTCGATCACGTCCTCCATCGTGACGACGCCCGCCGTCGCCCCGAACTCGTCCACCACCACGAGCAGCTTGCTGTGCGTCTTGAGCGAGAGCTGCAGGGCGTTCCCGACGGTCGCCGTCTCCGGGATGAAGTTGGCCTCCTGCATGAACTGCTCGACCAGGCCGGCGTCCTGGTCGTGGGCCTTGGCCTTGAGGAGGTCCAGCCGCCGCGCCACCCCCACGATGTCGTCCAGGTTCTTGCCGTAGACCGGCAGGCGCCCGAAGGCCAGGGTGGGGTTCTCGGTGAAGACCTCGGCCACCGAGGCCGAGCGGTGGAGCGCCGCGACGACGGTCCTCGGCGTCATGATCTCGCTCACCCGCACGTTGCCGAGCGTGAGCGCGTTGGCGATGATGTTCGACTCGGAGGTCGAGAGCGTGCCCTCCTGCGCCCCACGCTCGGCGAGCAGGATGATCTCCTCGCCGGAGCCGTGCAGCCGCGCGGGCGGCCCGACGAACGGCCGCACCACCAGCGCGCAGAGCCAGGTGACCGGAAAGAGGACCCGGCGCATCCAGAAGATCGGGTAGACGACGTACGGCTGCAGCTCGCGGCGGTGGGTGACCCCGATGTTCTTCGGGAGCACCTCCGAGAAGAGGAGCAGGATGGCGCCGAAGGCGATGGAGATCGCGACCACGGTCTCGCCGCTGTAGAAGTGAACCGCCAGCGCGCCCACGACCACGGAGCCGAGGCTGTTGGCGACCGTGTTGAGCGTGAGGATCGCCGAGATCGTGGCGTCGATCTCTCGCTTCAGGAACTCGAGGAGGGCGCCGCGCTTCGGGCGGGTCCGCTTCAGGGACTCGATCTCGGCGATGCTCGTGGAGAGCACGATCGACTCGAAGAGCGAGCACAGGAAGGAGGTGCCGACGGTCAGGATGACGGCGAGCGGGAGGACGTACCTGAGCATCCGGGCAGCTTAGGGGGCCGGCCGCCGTTTCCGAATACAAAAGAGCCTTGCAGTGGGGGCCGTTTGCGCGGCTTCGTATGGGGCCATGAGCGACTTGAAGCGCACCCCCCTCAGGGATTTTCACGCGGCCCACGGGGCACGCCTCGTCGACTTCGCCGGCTGGGAGATGCCGGTGCAGTACCGCAGCATCCTCGAGGAACACAAGGCGGTCCGGCGCGCCGCGGGACTCTTCGACGTCAGCCACATGGGCGAGGTCGACGTTGAGGGACCCGGGGCCGCGGCGTTCCTCGACAGCCTGGTCACCAACGCCGTGGGCAGGATGTACCCGGGCCGGGTCCTGTACTCGCCGATGTGCGCGCCCGACGGGGGGGTGATCGACGACCTGCTGGTCTACATGCGGGGCCCGGGCGACTACTTCCTCTGCATCAACGCGGGCAACATCCCGACCGACCTCGAGTGGATCCGCGCCAGGGCCGCCGGCCACGACGTGCGGGTCGCGGACCGCTCGGAGGCGACCGCGCTGGTGGCTGTCCAGGGCCCGCGGGCGCTCGCCATCGTCCAGCCGCTTACCGGGACCCGCCTCGAGGCCCTGAAGTACTACCATTTCACGCAGGGCGAGGTCGCCGGCGTCCGCTGCACCATCAGCCGCACCGGCTACACCGGGGAGGACGGCTTCGAGCTCTACCACGGCGCGGGGGACGCGGTCCGGCTGGCGGAGGCGCTCCTGGCGGCGGGGGCGCCCCACGGCCTCGAGCTCTGCGGGCTCGGGGCGCGCGACAGCCTCAGGCTCGAGGCCGGGTTCCCCCTCTACGGGCACGAGCTCACCCGCGAGATCTCGCCGCTCACGGCCGGACTTGGCTGGACGGTGAGGCTGGACAAGCCGGGGGACTTCTCGGGGCGCGCGGCGCTGGCCGCCGAGAAGGCCGGCGGCTCGCCCCGGAGGGTCGTGTTCTTCAAGACCGGGGACCGCCGGATCATCCGGCCGGAGACGCCGGTCGCGGGCGCCGACGGAGCGCCCGCCGGCCGCGTGCTCTCGGGGACACTCTCGCCCATCCTCTCCGTCGCGATCGGCTCGGCCCTGGTCGGCGCGGCGGCCGCCTCGGCGGGGCTGCACGCCGACGTTCGCGGCAGCCCCGTTCACTTGCACCTCGTCAAACCCCCGTTCGTCGAGTTAAAGAAACTCCCATGAGCACCGTTCCCGACGCGCTTCGCTATGCGAAATCCCATGAATGGCTTAGGCCCGAAGCCGACGCCACCGCGACCGTGGGCATAACGGACTACGCGCAGGCCTCGCTCGGCGACATCACCTACGTCCAGCTCCCCAAGGTGGGGGCGGTCCTGCGGCAGGGGGCGCCCTTCGGCGTCGTCGAGTCGGTGAAGGCCGCTTCCGACGTGTACGCGCCGGTGGGCGGCACGGTGGTGGCCGTCAATACGGCGCTCGACGCGGCGCCGGAGGCGCTGAACCGGGACCCGTACGGCGGGGGCTGGATGCTCCGGCTCAAGCCCACGGATCCCTCCGAGGCCGGGGCGCTCATG
>CAYQOH010000124.1:0-7855 GCA_964419075.1 uncultured Opitutaceae bacterium
GTCGACGTCAAAGAAACCTCCACAGGTGGCCTGCGCGCTTCTTGATGTTCTCGATCTGGTTCAGCGTCTCGGTGGGGATCATGATGAAGGGTCGAATAAAAGCCGGACCCGGCCCAACCGCAAGCGGACAAGCGGGAGTGCCCCGGCCTACATCCGCCACATCGCGAATCCCATCATCGGGTCGCCGGGCATCTGCCGCAGCTCGTTGAAGAGCTGGATCACCTCGTGGTTCCTCTCGAGCTGGGCGCGCAGCGCCGCGAACTGCGCCTCCGAGAGGACGCCGCGGGCTTGTCCGAGGACCTGCTCCGGGTCCACGGCCTCGGCCATGGCGACATGGGCGACGAGGGAATCGTCGAAGCTGTGGACAATCGGGTCGTCCGCGGTGCCCCCGGCGGCGTACGACGGATTCGCCCCGGCCATGACCCGGGCAAGCTGGCTGGCCTGCGGGCCACTCAGCGGATCGCCGATGATTGCAAGGCCTCCGGCAAGGGCATCCACGAAGGAGCGCATCGGCGCCTGGCGCTCGCACTCCTTCAGCTGCTGGTAGCCGGGCTCCCCCAAGAGGTCGATCTGGGCCGCGGCCTGCTGGTCCTCGGCCTGCCTCCGGAGGCCAGCAACGGCGGGATCGGACTCGTCCAGCCCCTGGGCCTGCGCGGACGACGTGATGTCGAGCATCCGCCCCGCCCCCTCCATGGCAATCTCGCTGAACCTGGCAATCTGGTCGGCTGACAGCCCGAGCGACGACCAGAGCGGGCCGAACTTCTGCGCGAGGCCGGCGCGCTCCGCCGCCAGGCAGAGCGCCTGCAGCTTGGGGTCTCGCGCGAGGGCACGCTGCTCCCAAACCCTCCGGGGGATCGAATGAATGGACAGGTCTATCGCCGCGGCATCAGCCGGCGTCACCCTGGGGACGGGGCCGCCGAACCTGGAGCGGACGCCGTCGAGGAGGCCGCCCAGCCTGGACGCCTCCCTCCTTGAATCGGCCGTCCGCAGCTCGGCCCGCCCAATCGAGGCCTCGAGGAGCGCACGCTCCCTCGCCGCGGCATCGAGCCCCGCGCTCGCCCCCGGGATCGAACGCGCCGCGAGGACAGCGACGATTGCCGCGCCGGCGAAGAGCGCCCCGGAGCCCAGCAGGGTGATCCCCTTGGCGTTCATCGGTCACCTTGAGCCACGATGCCCGCCGCAATCCTTGCCTCGTTCGCGGCCTGCTGCATCGCCTGGTCCACGGCCTGGCTCAGGGCCAGCTGGTACTGCACCTGCCGACGGAGTCCGGACAGCGCGGCGAGCTGGGCATCCGACAGCACGCCCCTGGCCCGGGAGATCGCCGCGTCCCAGTCCGGATTGCCCGGGGACGGCCCGCTGGAGCCCAGGATCACGGTCAGCTGCGCGGCCTGCTCCGAGGTCAGCGGCGTGGGTGTCAGGTAGAGGGCGCTGCCCAACTGCATCGAAAGCATCCGCGGCGACGCCGACGCATTGTAGTCCTGGTACTGCCTGTAGCCGGCGTCGCCGAGGAGGATGCGCAGCTGGGTCTCCATCTGCGCCGCCGACAGGTCCCCGGCGGAGAATCCGCCGGCCGGCGCCTGCGTCGCCGAGGCCCAATTCACCCCGGCGGTGCCCCGCACCCTCAGGTCTTCAAACGCCTGGATCTGCCCGTCCGTCAGGCCAAGGGCCTTGAACAGGCCGCCGTACACGTCGGCTGTCCTCTGCCGGAAATAGGCCGTGAGATGCCGCGCCGCCTGCGGCCTTGCCGCGAGAAGATCGCGGCCCGCGGCCCTAGGGTCTCTTAGGACCACGCCCGCCGCCGCCGCCTCGCTGGCGGCCCGCGCATCCGCGGCGCCAACTGCGGCCTTGGCCGCACCGAGCGCCTTTTCCGCGGCGGCCCTGTCGCCTTCGGCGGACCTTGCCTCGCGCTCGGCGGCAGCGAGTTCGGCGTCAAGCGCCCGGTTCCCATGCAGAACGGCCTCGAGCGCCCGCCGGGACAATAGGTCCGCGCGAACCTCGTAGACGGCGGTTGCGACGGCGAGGGCCGCGACGACGGCAGCCGCACCGGCGGCGAGCTTGGAATGGCTCATGAGGTTGAGGAGGTCTAGGGCCGAGGCCGCCGGGCTGGACAGCGCGACGCCCGCGACCGAGGCGGCGAGTGCCGCGGGCGCCGCCGTGACTGCGTTCGCCTCGATGAGGGACGCCACCGCGGCAGCGGTCGACGCGATCCCCCGCCGGGCCAGGAGGACCCTCAGCCTGCCGACCGCCCGGTCGACGCGCTTTCGCGCGGCGTCTTCCGTCAGGCGGAGGCGCGCGCCCGCCTCCCCATAGGACCGTCCCTCGAAGAAGCGCAGCAGCAGCGCCTCCCGGTCGGCTAAGCTGAGCTCGTCCATCGCCTCGTCCAGGACCGGCCTCAGGCGGTCCCAGTCCGGGTCGGGCTGCGGATCCGCCCCCATCAGGTGCGCCTCGTGCTCCCTCGCCTGCCTGCGGCGCTCGGCGCGGACCGCGCGCAGCGAGGCGAACCGCGACGCGGTGTGGAGCCATCCCGCGAGGACCGGCCGGTCGACAAGCCCGGGCGCCTTGCGCGCGAGGGCGACGAACACCTGCTGGGTGACATCCTGGGCAAGGTGCCCGTCGCCGCCGACCCGCCGAAGCGCCGCGCAATAGACGAGGTTGACGTTCCTGCGGACGAGCTCCGTGAACGCCTCCTGGGAGCCGTCCTCTGCGTAGTGTCGGAGCAATTCGGCGTCATCCTCCATGGTCTTCCACCCCGTTAGTAGCCGCCGGCCACGGAACCGGACACACAATTTTCCGGCCTTCTCAAGGTCCGGGCCAAACGGGCCGATGATCCAATCGGCAGGGCCGCTTGCGGCCCGGGGAGACTGTGCGAGCTTACCGCTTACCCAACACCCATCCAAACATGATCGAACGCACACTGGGCAGAGGCGGGCTTCGGGTCTCGGCAATCGGGCTCGGCTGCATGGGCATGAGCGAGTTCTACGGCCCGTCGCAGATGGACGACGCGGAGTCGGTGCGCGTCATCCACCGGTACCTCGACCTGGGAGGCAACTTCCTGGACACGGCCGACATGTACGGGGTGGGACGGAACGAGGCGCTTGTCGGGCGTGCGATCGCGGACCGCCGCGACAAGGTGGTGCTTGCGACCAAGTTCGGGAACGTCCGCGGGCCCAGGGGGGAATTCCTCGGCGTCCGCGGCGACGCCGCGTACGTGAGGCAGTCCTGCGAGGCGAGCCTCACCCGGCTCGGGGTCGACGTGATCGACCTCTATTACCAGCACCGCGTCGACCCCAGGGTCCCGATCGAGGAGACCGTCGGCGCGATGGCCGGGCTCGTGAAGGAGGGGAAGGTGCGCCACCTCGGCATGTCCGAGGCGGCGCCCGCCACCCTACGGCGGGCCGCGGCCGTCCACCCGATCGCGGCCCTGCAGACCGAGTACTCGCTCTGGAGCCGCGACCCGGAGGACGGGCTCCTCGGGACCGTCCGCGAGCTCGGCATCGGCTTTGTCGCCTACAGCCCGCTCGGGCGGGGGTTCCTGACCGGGCGGTTCCGCAGGCCCGAGGACCTGCCGGAGGGCGACTACCGTCGCGGCTCGCCGCGCTTCCAGGGGGAGAACTTCCAGAAGAACCTGGACCTCGTCGCGAGCGTCGTTGAGCTGGCCGAGTCCAGGCGGTGCACGCCGAGCCAGCTCGCGCTCGCCTGGGTCCTCGCCCAGGGTTCGGACGTCGTCCCGATACCGGGCACGAAGCGGCTGCGCTACCTGGAGGAGAACCTGGGCGCGCTCGACGTCCGACTCTCGCACGGCGACCTTTCCCGCATCGACGGCGTGCTCCCGGCGGGGTCCACGTCCGGGGACCGCTACCCGGCCCAGAGCATGCAGGCCGTCAACCGGTAGCGTCACTCCTCCGGCATCGGCGCCGACCCCTCCAGGAGGGACTCCTCGTGGTCGAGGAGCTGCTGCAGCGGCCTATAGACGTCGTCGATGATCGTGCCGGCGCGCCAGAGCCTGTCGAGCGCCTGGCGCTCCGCCCGGAGGGCGGCCAAGCGGTAGTGGTGCCCCGCGTGCCTGCGTCGGCGTGCGCTCTTCTGCGTCTCCCCCTCCGCGGTCAGGACCGACAGCCGCTGCTCGTACTCCGCGATGACGAGCCCGAGCGCCGCGTTCTGGTCGGCCGTGGCCGCCGACGGCTCCAGGTCCCGAAGCGCGCCGAGGCCCGCCTCGACCGCCGCCATGCGCGCCAGCCGCTCCTCCCTCGGCCGGTCCTTGTCCTCCCCGATCTTGAGCGCGCGGATGAGCGCCTCGAGGGTCGTGCCCTGGACGGCGAGGGTCGCCGCGATGACCCCGAAGGCCAGGAAGATGACGATGTCGCGCCCGGGAAACGGCGAGCCGTCGGGCATGAGGAGGGGGATGGAGAGCGCGGCCGCGAGCGTCACGGTGCCGCGCATGCCGGCCCAGCCGACCACGAAGACCGCGGCCGGGTGCGCGGGGGTCTCGGACCTGCGCACGCTCCTCAGGCAGAAGGGCAGGTACGTGCCCGGGTACACCCAGACCATGCGCGCGACCATCGCCGTTGCGGCCACGGCCGCCGTCAGGCCCAGGAGGCGGGGCACCGTGAACTGGTGGTTCACGGCCGCGAAGAGGCTCGGGAACTGGAGCCCCAGGAGCACGAAGGCGATGCCGTTCAACCAGAAGATGACCAGCGACCAGACCCCGAACGCGGTCTGGCGCGTCTCGGCGTCCATGCGGACCGGGTCCCGCCAGCCCGAGTAGAGGCCCGCGGCGACGACGGAAAGGACGCCCGACACGCCCAGGTGCTCGGCCAGAAGGAAGGCCGCGTAGGGCGTCATGAGGGAGAGCGTGACCTCCACGGGGGTGTCGCCGACGCGAAGGCTGCGCAGGAGGTCGCGCAGCCGGCCGACCGCATAGCCGACCGCGAGCCCGACCGCGAAGCCGCCGAGCGACAGGAGCGAGAACTCCGCCAGCATCCTGCCGGGCGAGAAGCCTCCCGTGAGGACGGCCGCCAGGGCGAACTTGAAGGCCACAAGCCCCGTCGCGTCGTTCATCAGGCTCTCTCCGTTCAGGATCGTGGTCATGCGCGCCGGCACCCGCAGGTTTTCCGTGGCCGAGCCGACCGCGACCGCGTCCGTGGGCGACACGATGGCGCCGAGCGCGAACGCCATCGCAAGGGGCAGGCCGGGGACGAGCGCGTGCGCCACGAGCCCCACCGCGACGGTCGTGAAGGTGACGAGGCCTATCGCCAGCATGAGGATCGGCCGCTTGGCGCGCAGGAGCTCGCGGATCGGCATCAGCCAGCCGTCCGAGAAGAGGAGCGGCGGCAGGAAGCAGAGGAAGAAGAAGGCCGGGTCCAGCTGGAAGCGCGGAAGCCACGGCAGGAAGGCGGCCCCCACCCCGCCCAGCAGGTACGTGATGAGCGGCGGCCACGGCAGCCAGCGCCCGGCCACGCTCAGGCCCGCGACCAGCAGGAGAAGGAGGAGGGCGTGCTCGAAGTCCGTCATGGCGCGCGGCTCGATCCTCCCCCCAAGGGCCCCGGCCTAGGCCGGGGCCGCGCCCTGCGCCTTGCGCTTCTTGCGCTCCCAGTACCAGGCGATCCAGATGCAGACCTCGTAGAGGAGGTACAGCGGGACCGCCATCGCGACCTGGGTCACCACCTCGGGGGTCGTCAGGACCGCGCCGAGGACGAGCGAGAGCACGGCGACATGCCTCCGGAACTTGGTGAGGTGGGCGTGGGTCAGGACGCCGATCTTGACGAGAAACAGCACGACCAGCGGGAACTGGAACCCGAGGCCCATCCCGAAGATGAACCTGCAGACGAAGTTGATGTACTCCTCGGCCCTCCAGTCCGACGCGGAGAACCCGAGGACCCGGGAGTACTGCACCGCCGCCCGGAGCGCCACCGGCAGGAGCAGGAAGTAGGTGGAGAGGACCCCCGCGACGAACAGGGCGGCCGACCAGCCGAGCCAGCTGAAGATCACGCTGCGCTCCTTCAGGTTGAGCGCCGGCAGGATGAACCCCCCCATGAAGAAGATCCAGAAGGGCGAGGAGACCGCGAGGGCCGCGAAGAGCGCGACATGGAACGCCACCATGAACGACTCGGCGGGGCTGAAGTTGTGGAGCCTGATGTCGATCAGGTCGGCGCCGCCGGCGCCGGGCTCCATCGTGAGCGTGGCGACCTGCTCCTTGCCGACCTGCGCCGCGCCGATCCGGAACACGACGTTCGGGGCCTCGCCCGCGGGGAGCCCCGGGAACTGCTCCCGGGTGACCTCGAACGGGCCTATCTTCGTGTCGCCGATCTTGAGGGTCACCGTCGGCTTCGGCTTCTCGAAGAGGTGCATGTGGCGCAAAGGGCCCATCAGCACGGCCACGATCCAGGGGCTGGCGAACAGGCACACCACGAGGGCGATGCCAATCGCGATCGCCGAGCGGATGAGCGCGTTCCGGAGGTCGTTCAGGTGGCCCCAGAACGACTTCTTGGGGCCCGTGTCCTCCGTCTCGGCTGGCACCGTTGGAATCAGGTCGGCCACGGGTCGGCGGGGCTACAGGCGCAGGCTCCCCGACTTCTTTTCCTCGAGGAAGGCCTGGTAGGTGGCGGCGATCCCGTCGCGCAGGCCGATCCGGGCCTTCCAGCCGATTGCGGAGAGCTTTGAGACGTCGAGAAGCTTGCGCGGCGCGCCGTCGGGCTTCGACGCATCCCACTTCACCTTGCCCCTGAAGCCGGTCACCTCGGTCACGATCTCCGTCAGCTCGCGGATCGTGACGTCGGTGCCCGTGCCCACGTTGACCCAGTCGGGCGGATTCGCCAGCCCGAGCAGGAAGGCGCAGGCGTCGGCCAGGTCGTCCACGTGCAGGAACTCCCGCCGCGGCGTGCCCGATCCCCAGGCGACCACCTCGCGCGTCCGTGACTCCCTCGCCTCGTGGAAGCGCCGGATGAGCGCCGGCAGCACGTGGGAATTCTCCGGGTGGTAGTTGTCCCCCGGGCCGTAGAGGTTGGTCGGCATCGCGGAGTGGTACGCCACCCCGTACTGCCTGCGGTAGTACTGGCAGAGCTTGAGTCCCGCGATCTTGGCGACCGCGTAGGCCTCGTTCGTGGGCTCGAGCGCGCCGGTGAGGAGGCACTCCTCGGCCATCGGCTGCGCGGCGTGCTTGGGGTAGATGCACGAGCTCCCGAGGAAGAGCAGGCGCTCCACCCCGGCGGACCAGGCGCCGTGGATCGTGCCGGACGCGATGGCCAGGTTCACGTGGAGGAATTCCGCCGGATACGTGCTGTTCGCGTGGATGCCCCCCACCTTCGCGGCGGCGATCACCACGGCGTCGGGCTTCTCGGCGGCGAGGAAGGCCGTCACCGCGGACTGGCTCGTCAGGTCGAGCTGGTCGCGGTCCCTCAGGATGAGCTTGAAGCCGGGCTCCTTCTGGAACCGGCGCACCAGCGCCGAGCCCACCATCCCGCGGTGTCCTGCGATGAAGAGCTTGGTCACGGACGGGGGAGCTTTGCGATCTGCGACTCGCGCTTCGCCAGCTCAAGGTCGTGGTCCACCATGATCCTGACGAGCTCCTTGAAGCGCACCTTGGGCTTCCAGCCGAGCTGCCGGGCCGCCTTGGCGGCGTCCCCGATCAGCAAGTCGACCTCGGCCGGGCGCTCGTAGCGCGGGTCGTGCCGGACATACCGCTGCCAGTCGAGGCCGAGGAGCCCAAACGCCTCCGCGCAGAAGTCCTTCACGCTGTGGGTCTCGTTCGTCGCGACGACGTAGTCGTCCGGCTTCTCCTGCTGGAGCATGATCCACATCATGTCGACGTACTCCTTGGCGTAGCCCCAGTCCCTCTGCGCGTCCAGGTTGCCGAGGT
>CAYQOH010000125.1:0-7684 GCA_964419075.1 uncultured Opitutaceae bacterium
CCGCTTCGCGCTCGAAGGCCTCCCGGCCAAGAAGTCCAAATCCCGCTGACCGGACCCGTCGGGGGCGTCCGCGCAAGAAGTTCAGGTCGCTCCCCTCTTGCGTTCGACGCCATGGGTTCTTTTTGATGGGTTCCTTTGCACCCGATGTCCTCCGCACCACTACCCCCGCTGTCCACATGGGCCCGAAACCTGGCCCCGTCCCCCACGCTTGCCGTCGACGCGAAGGCCAAGGCGCTCATGGCCTCAGGCGAGGACGTTTGCAGCTTCGCCGCAGGCGAGCCGGATTTTGACACGCCGCAGCACATCAAGGACGCCTGTGCCTCGGCGCTGCAGGCCGGCAAGACCAAGTACGTGCCGACCCCCGGCATCGAGGACCTGAGAAAGGCGATCGCCGAGTCCTATGCCGGGGCCTACGGGCTCAAAGTGTCCCCGGGCCAGGTCGTCGTCAGCCCCGGAGGGAAGTTCTCGTGCTACCTGGCCATCATGGCCACGTGCTCGCCCGGCGACGAGGTCGTGATACCGGCGCCGTACTGGGTGAGCTATCCGGAGATGGCGAAGCTCGCGGGCGCCGTCCCCAAGGCGGTCCTCGCGACCGACAAGACCGGCTTCAAGCTGAGGCCGGAGCAGCTGGAGGCCGCGGTCACCAGCCGGACCCGGCTCCTCATCCTCAATTCGCCCTCGAACCCGACCGGCGTCGTCTACACGCGCCGCGAGCTTGAGGCGATCATGGACGTCGCGGTCCGCAAGAACCTCTATGTGCTGTCGGACGAGATCTACGAGAACCTCGTCTACGACGGGCTCACATCCACCTGCATGGCGGCCCTGAGTCCCGAGGCTGAGGCTCGGACGATCGTGGCCTCCGGATTCTCAAAGACGTATTCGATGACCGGCTGGAGGCTGGGAACGCTTGTCGCGCCGCCCCAAGTCGCGAAGGCTGCCGCGGAGCTGCAGAGCCAGATGACCTCGAATGCGACGAGCTTCGCCCAATACGGGGCGCTGGCGGCCCTGAGGGAGCAGGCGAATACCCGGGCCTCCCTCGCGAAGATGCTCGCCGCATTCGACAGGCGGCGCCGCCTGCTCCACGGCGCGCTAACGGCCATCCCGGGCGTCACCTGCGTCCTCGCTCAGGGGGCGTTCTACCTCTTCCCCAACATATCGAGCTTCGGCCTGAGCTCCATGGAGTTCTGCGAGCGGCTGCTCGAGAAGGAGAAGGTCGCGGCCGTCCCCGGTTCCGCCTTCGGGGCCGAGGGCTACCTGAGGCTCAGCTACGCCACGAGCGACGCCATCATCACAAAGGGCGTCGCGAGGCTCGCGAATTTCTGCAAGGGCCTAAAGGCTTGAGGTGGCTCAACCAATCCGATTCAGACTTCCCCATGGCCTACAAAGACGTCACACCGCCCGCGGGCGGGAAGATAAGCATCTCAGCCGGCAGACTCAACGTGCCGGACCATCCGGTCATACCCTTCATTCGGGGCGACGGGACGGGCCCCGACATCTGGGCCTCGTCGGTCAGGGTGCTTGATGCGTCGGTGGAGAAGGCCTATGGAGGGAACCGCAGGATCGAGTGGTTCGAGGTGTTTGCCGGGGAGGAGAGCTTCAAGCGCTTCAACAACTGGCTGCCCGACGACACGGTCGAGGCCTTCCGCGAGTTCACCGTGGGCATCAAGGGCCCGCTGACGACCCCGGTCGGCGGCGGCATCCGCTCGCTCAATGTGGCCCTGCGGCAGATGCTCGACCTCTACGTCTGCCTGAGGCCCGTGCAGTGGTTCACCGGCGTTCCCTCGCCGGTGAAGCGCCCGGAGCTCGTGAACATGGTGATCTTCCGGGAGAACACCGAGGACATCTACGCGGGCGTCGAATTCGCGGCCGGCACGCCGGAATCCCAGAAGGTCCTGGATTTCATCGCCAAGGAGTTTCCCAAGTCATTTGAAAAGATCCGCTTCGGGACAAGGGCCAAGGCCGAGGCCTTCTGGAGCGAGGTGGGGGCCAAGGGGTTCCCCTCCGACGTCCAGGTGGGGATCGGCGTCAAGCCCGTCAGCTATTCCGGGAGCGTGCGCCTGATCCACAGCGCGATCGCCTACGCCATCCGCAGCAAGCGCAAGAGCGTCACGATCGTCCACAAGGGCAACATCATGAAGTTCACCGAGGGCGCCTTCCGGGACTGGGGCTACCGGGTCGCCAAGGAGTTCTTCGGCGCCATCGAGATCGACGGCGGACCCTGGTGCAAGATCCCCGAGGGGAAGCCTGGCGCGGGCATCGTGATCAAGGACTCGATCGCCGACATCACGCTCCAGCAGATCCTGACGCGGCCCACCGACTTCGACGTGATCGCCACCCTGAACCTCAACGGGGACTACCTTTCCGACGCCCTCGCGGCGCAGGTCGGCGGCATCGGAATCGCGCCGGGAGGCAACATCAACTACATCACCGGTCATGCGATATTCGAGGCCACGCACGGCACGGCCCCGAAGTATGCCAACAAGGACGTGGTCAATCCAGGATCCGTGGTGCTTTCCGGGGAGATGATGCTGCGCTACATGGGCTGGAACGAGGCGGCCGACCTTGTCCTGAAGGGGCTGAACGGGGCGATTGGCGCGAAGCGCGTCACCTATGACTTCGCCCGCCAGATGGAGGGGGCCACCGAGATCAAGTGCTCCGCCTTCGGCGACGCAATCATCGCGCACATGTGAGCGGCCGCGCGGCCGGGCTTCATCTCCGGATGAAGCCCAGGAGCCAGGTGAAGAGGAGCGCCCCGACGACCGCGAAGAGGAGGCGGCCGATGAAGCCGATCGCCACGATGCCGAGGAGGCCGAAACAGAAGCTGCCCAGGAAGGCGCCGATGATTCCTACGATGATGTTGCCGGCGGCGCCGAAGCCGCTACCCTTCGTGATGACGCCGGCGAGCCAGCCCGCGAGCGCGCCGATCAGCAGGAACGCGATGAAGTGGGTCAGCGACATCCGACTTGGGCCCGGTCGCTAGGCGGGGTCATTTCGGAGGCGCGGGCTTGATGAACACCATCTTCTTGACGATGTCGAGCAACCGGCCGCGCAGGATCTGGTCCTCCTCGTCGGGCGTCTTCTTCCACTGGGATCCCTCGGTCACCTTCTCGGAAAGCTCGGTGCTGATGACAAAGGTGAAGCCGTTCCTGACGAAGAGCAGGTTGCCCCGCTTCGCGACCGCGGGAGCGGCTCGGGACCCGAACACCGGCGGGGTGTCAAACATGGAGCCCCCGGGCAGCAGGACATAGGCGAACATCGAGCCGTCCAGAAAATCCGCGGCGTACCCCGCGCTTTCGACATGGACACCGGGCGTGAAGCGCTTGAAGTCGGGCATGACGTACGACGAGAAGAAATAGACCAGGTAGTCCTTCATCCCCTGTGTCGACAGCTCCCAGCGCTGCGTGGCGTCCTGAGGAAACGCGGCGACGCTGATGTGGACGCCGAACGTGTCGTGGAACGTGACGACGTTCTTGGTGTCGCTGATCGCGCCACCGAGCGCGGGGAGCACGGGCACCGTGATCTTGAAGGCCCCCGAGGGCGACGAGTATACCCCGGCGTCGACGGAACCCAACAAGCCGGCGGACGGGTCCTGGGCCTCGGCCGTGAGGGCTGCGGCGGTGAGGAGAAGAAACGGGATTGTTCTGAGCATTTTGTGTCCCAACAGGATGGATGACCGTGCGTGTGCTTTCAAGCCGGGCCTCAACACCCCGAGACAAGCCTTATCCAGGTGGGTACGGGGATGGCCTCGGCCCTCACCGTCGGCGCGAACCCCTCGGAGGAGAGAAGGTCCCTCCACTTCCGCTCCCGGTCGGGTATCCGCTCCCTGATGACGGACCCGATCTGCTTGCGGCGCTGCTGAAAGCAGCCGCGGATGAGCGCCTTGTCCCCCGCGGAGAACACGAAGGGGGCGGCCTTCCTGACCAGGTTCAGAAGGGCCGAATCCACATCCGGCCTCGGATAAAAGCACGAGGCGCTCACGCGGTGCCCGGGGGCGATCTCGTAGGCCGCCTGCAGGAAGATGGAGATTGCCCCGAAACTCTTCGTGCCCGGCGAGGCGGCGTAGCGGTCGGCGGCCTCGCGCTGGAGCATGAGCACCATCCGGCCGGGCAGCGGACCCGAAAGCACGGCGTCCATCCAGGGCGTCGAGATCGCATAGGGCAGGTTCGCCACCACCTTGCAACCCGGAGCGCGCCCGTCGGGCATCGAGGCGAGGGGCATCTCGACGGCGTCGCCCTCGACCAGGTGGAGCGTCGAAGGGTAGCGGGCCGCGAGGTCCGCCTCGAGGTGGGCGTGCAGGGTGCGGTCGCGTTCGACGGCCCACACCTCGGCGCCGGCCTCGAGAAGGGCGCCGGTGAGCGTGCCGAGCCCGGGTCCTATCTCGACGACGGCGTCCCCAGCGACGACGCCGGCAAGCTCCAGGGACTTGCGGACGATGTTGCCGTCCACCAGGAAGTTCTGCCCGAGGAAGCGCTTCGGAGCGTGGCCCAGCCGGGCGAGCAGCTCGCGGGTGGCGGTGGGAGTGAGGGCCATCGAATGCCGGCCTAGGCTGCGTGGAACGAGGCGATGAGCGCGGCCGCGTCAGGGGAGCGCATCAGCGCCTCCCCGACGAGCACGGCGTGGGCGCCGGCCCTGCGCGCGCGGGCGGCGTCCCCCGCGGTGCAGATGCCGCTCTCGCTTACGGCGACCACCCCCGGTGGGAACCTGGCGATCAGGCGCTCGCTTATCCCCAGGTCCGTCGTGAAGGCCGCAAGGTCGCGGTTGTTCACCCCGATCAGCTCGGCGCCGTGGCCCCGTGCGCGTTCGATCTCGTCCTCCGCATGCACCTCGAAGAGGGCGGCGAGGCCCGCGGACTTGGCCGCCGCATCGAGGACGCGGATCTCCTCGTCCCCCAGGGCCCGCACGATGATCAAAATCGCGCTCGCCCCCGACTCGCGGGCCTCGAGCACCTGGATCGGGTGCACCATGAAATCCTTCCGCAGGCAGGGGAGGGACGGGCCCGTCGCGCGCATCCGCGCGGTGACGCCCCTGAGGTCCTCGATCGAGCCCCCGAAGTACCTCGCATCGGTAAGGACCGAGAGGGCGTCGGCTCCCGCGGCCTGGTAGACGGCCGCCTGGTCGACGGACGACGCGTCTGCGGCGATCTCGCCCGCCGAGGGCGAGCGCCGCTTGATCTCCGCGATGACGGCGAGCCTGCCGTCGGCCCTGCGCAGCGCGGCGGCGAACGGGGCCGGCTTCGGCAGGGACGCGTCCAGCCGCGCGAGCTCGCGCTCCGGGACGGGCCTCACCCTCGGGGCGATTTCCTGGCGCTTCCACTCCATGATCTCGCGAAGCTTGTCGTGCACGACCACCACGAAACATACCCGGCGCGCGAAAACCAGACCAGAATCCTTGTCACCGGCGTCCAAAGGGCCCCATTCTTCGCGCAATGAGCGCTATCGACGAACTGCGTCGCACCATCGCGCGCTTGCGCGGCCCGGGGGGCTGTCCCTGGGACCAGGAGCAGACCCACCAGAGCCTTGCCCGCTGCCTCATCGACGAATGCAGCGAACTCCTCGACACGATAGACCGGCTCGACCTGCCGCACATGCGCGAGGAGCTCGGGGACGTCCTGATCCAGGTGATCTTCCACGCGCAGCTTGCCGAGGAGGCGGGGCAATTTGACCTCGAGGAGGTCGCCCGCGAGGTGAACGAGAAGCTCGTGCGCCGCCATCCTCACGTCTTCGGCGAGGGCAGGCTCGAGACGTCCGAGCAGGTGCTCGCCCAGTGGGAGCGGATCAAGGCCGGCGAGAAGCGGCCGCAGGGCGCCGCCCGCCCGACGCTCTTCAAGGAGCTTCCCCCGAGGCTTCCCGCGCTCATGTACGCCGAGGCCGTCTGGAAGCAGATCGTCAAGAAGGGCCTCGTGCGCGAGTCGGGGGTCGACGCCGAGCGCGTCGCGCGGCTCGCGGCAGACCTCGACGCCGAGTCGCTCGGGAGGATGCTCTTTGAGATCGCCGCGGCCGCGCAGTCAAGGGACATGGATCCGGAGGGCCTGCTGCGCAGGCACGCGGACGGGATCATGCGCCATGTCGAAGGACGCGCCCCAAAGACGCCCGCCACCGCCTGAGGACGTCGTCGCCTCCTGGTGGGCGCCATTCGGCGAGCACCTGGCGCGGGAGCGCCGGTGCTCGCCCTACACGGTGCGCAACTACCGCGCAGCGTTCGAGGACTTCTACCGCTGGCTTGCCCCGGCCGGCCTCTGGGAGAAGGGGATCGGAGCCTTGGGGCCGCGCGAGATTCGGGACTTCGTGATCGAGGCGCAGCGCCGCTACGGCCGCCGCACGCTTCACAACCACATTTCCGGCCTCAGGTCGCTGTGCCGCTTCTGGATGAGGAGGGGTCGACTCAAGAGGAACCCGTTCTCCGGGGCTCCGCTGCCAAAGCTCGAGAAGCGCCTGCCCCAGTTCCTGACCGAGGACCAGGCCCGGGCGCTCCTCGCGAGCCCCGTGCGCCTGCTGGAGAACGGGGGCTGCGACGCCTTCACCGCGTGCCGCGACCGGCTCGCGATGGAGCTCCTCTACGGGGCCGGACTGCGGGTCAGCGAACTGGTCGGCCTCAAGCACGGGGCGGTCGACCTTGGGGAGGGCGTCGCGCGCGTGACGGGAAAGGGCCGCAAGCAGCGCCTGTGCCCCCTTGGAAGGGTCGCGTGCGCCGTCCTTACGCGGTTCAGGGACGAGTTCACGCCGGGCGCGGGGCCCGGGGACCCGGTCCTCTGCAACCCGGGTGGGGGGCCCATCACCGTCCGTTCGGTCCAGCTCCTGGTCAAGCGGCACCTGGCCCTTGCCGGCCTGCCGCTCGACCTCAGCCCCCACAAGCTTCGCCATTCGTTCGCGACCCACCTGCTGAACGCGGGCGCAGACCTGCGGATCGTGCAGGAGCTCCTCGGCCACGCGCAGCTCGTGACGACGCAGGTCTACACCCACGTCAGCATCGCCCGCCTCAAGGACGTCTACAACAAGGCCCACCCGAGGGCCTAAGGGACCCGCCTCAGAGGCCGAGGCGCCGGGTGGAGCCGTTTCCTGCCGCGTCGTAGAGCGTGACCTCCACCGAGGTGGCCCCCGCGAGGCGCTCCGGCGGGAGCTCAAGGACGAAGGTCTCCTCCCGGCCGTCGAGGATGCCGTCGGCGGGCTGCTCGACGATCTCGTGCACGCCGTTGTTGAAGGTGTACTCCGCGCTGTCGAGGAGCGAGAGGGCGTCGCGGCCGCGGATGCTCACGATCACCCTGCCGGGCTCACGGCGAACGAACGCGTCCTCGACCACGGGAGGCGTGTGGTCGACCACGAGGTCGTCGGTGTCAAACGTGACGGAAAGGCGCTCGGCCTCGGGCCGGGGCGCGGCCTCCGTCGCCACCAGCCGCGTGAACCAGGTCCCTTCCGGAAGCTGCAGGGTGTCGAACTGCGCGTAGGACTCCCTGGTGCCCACCGCGAGGTCGGTCCATGACGCATCCCCGTCGTGGCGGATCGAGAACGTGTAGACCAGGTTGTCGCCGTCCGGGTCCGTCACCGTCCAGAAGACCACACGCGTCCCGGGCGAGGCCACGACCTGGCTCCCGAGGAAGGCGGACTTGTGGTGCTCGCCGTCGTGCTCGCCGGACTGCATGAGCTGCCCGACCGTCGTCACGACCGGGGCCGGCATCTCCGGGGGGACG
>CAYQOH010000126.1:0-7654 GCA_964419075.1 uncultured Opitutaceae bacterium
GCATCGTCGGGATCACCTCGCGCGCCTACCTGGGCGCCAACAACCTCGGGTTCGCCATCCCCTCGGCGACCGCCAAGCGGATCGTCGCCGGCCTCGTGCGCGACGGCGCGATCACGCGCAGCTACATCGGGGTGATCCCCAAGGCCCTGCAGGACCTCGAGGGGTTCTACGACGTGGCGACCAACACGGGCGTCCTGGTGGACAGCGTCGAGTCGGGCTCGCCCGCGGCGGCCGCGGGCCTGCAGGCCGGAGACATCCTCCTGTCGATCGACGGAAAGAGGGTCGACGGGCGCTTCCCGGAGCAGCTGCCGCCGATCCAGAACATGATCGCCAGCCAGCCCGTGGGCTCGCAGCTCGCCATCAGCTACAAGCGCGGGTCGCGGGAGGCGACGGCGACCCTCGTCACCACGAGGCTCGAGAGCCGCATCGGCGAGGAATGGGTGTCCGACACGTGGGGCATGGGGGTCCAGAAGATCTCCCGCGCGTACGCCCGGGAGAACCAGCTGCCCGACGACACGGGCGTCCTCGTGATCGGGGTCCAGCGGGGCTTCCCCGCCGAGGTCGCGGGCCTGGCGCGCGGCGACGTCATCACCAAGATCAACCAGAGCCCGGTCGGGTCGATGGACGTCGTCAAGGCGGTCGACGCCGCGTACACGGCGAAGCCCGCGCCGACGCTCTTCGAGGTTCAGCGGGAACGCCGCGTGTCCCTCGTGGTCCTTAAGCCGTGAACAAACTTCCCCTTCTTCTGGCCGCCCTGATCGGCGCCGCCGGGGCCCGCGCCTCGGACCTTCCCTCCCTTTGGGCCGAGCGCGTCAAGTGCGCCGTCGCCGTCGAGTACGTGACCCAGACCGAGCTCGAGCGCCGGCCCACGGTCGCCTACGGGACCGTGATCGACAGCGAGGGGACGATCATCCTGCCGTCCGCCGCGATCGACCTGAGGGTCTCGCCCTCGCAGTTGAAGGACTTCAAGGTGTACACGCCCGGCGACCCCGAGGGCGCGCCGGGCGAGTACCTCGGGCGCGACGCCTTCACCGGGTGGCACTTCGTCCGGGCGAGCGCGGCGGTCCGCGGCCGGCTCGTGCCGGTGACGGCCTTCTCCGGCCCGGGGGCGCCGCGGGAGGCGGGGCTCGCCGAGGAGGTGTGGGGGATCGGGATCCGCAACAAGGACGAGGACTTCATGCCGTACATCCTCAAGAGCCACGTGGCGCTCCTGCAGTCCCTGCCGCAGCGCACGGCGATCGCCCAGCAGGAGGTGTCCGGGCCGGGCCTGCCCGTCTTCGACCAGGAAGGCCGCTTCATGGGCATCGGCTCGAGCTCCTTCGGGCAGACCTTCCTCCAGTTCACGGGCTCCGACCGGGGCGGCACGCCCATCATGCTGGTCAATGTCGAGGAGAGCAGCGCGTTCGTCACGGCCGGCGAGGTGATCCCCTACGTCGGCAGGGTCCCGAAGAACCCGTTTGGGCGCCCGCTCGCGTGGCTCGGCGCGTACGGGCTCGAGCCCATGGACCGCGAGGTGGCCGCGTTCCTGAAGCTCGAGTCGCAGTCGGGCGCCGTCGTGAGCGAGGTGCTCGAGGGAAGCCCCGCCGAGAAGGCGGGCCTCAAGGCGCACGACATCATCCTCGGCGTCGACGGGACGCCGCTGCCGCGGTTCAGGCCCGACCGGGTCGTCGTGGACTACGTGGAGCGGCTGATCTCCGCGCGCGCGCCGGGCGACACCCTGACCCTCTCCGTCCTGCGCGGGTCGGGCCGCATCGAGGTCAAGGCGCTGCTTGCGGAGGAACCGCGCCTCGTCCGCGAGGCCGACCGCAAGTACTTTGAGAAGATCGGGTTCACCGCGCGCGAGTTCGTGTACGGCGACGCCATCGCCCGGCACTCCCGCACCGGCGACCTGAGGGGCATCGTCGCCCACCTGGTGAAGCCGAACAGCCCCGCCGACATCGCGGGCCTGAGGCCCGACGACTGGATCAAGGAGATCGACGGGACCGAGGTGAAGGATTTCGCATCGGCCGCCGCCCGGCTCTCCGAGATCGACCGGGACCTCCTGCGCACGGAGACCGTGTTCCTCGTGAGCCGCGGCAGCGACACCGCGGTCCTGAGGATCAAGCTGCGCTAGGAGGCCCCATGTTCACGGGAATCGTCGAGGAGACGGGAGAGGTGGAGTCGTTCGCAAGGTCCGCGGACGGGTGGAGGCTGCGGATCCGCGCGCGGGCGACGGCCGAGGGGCTGGGCCCGGGCGAGAGCGTGGCGGTCAACGGGTGCTGCCTGACGGCCGTGGCGGGCGACCGCTCCACCGTGGCCTTCGACGTGCTTGAGGAGACGCGGCGGCTGACCAACCTGCATTCGATCGCGCCCGGGACGCTCGTGAACCTCGAGCGCAGCATGAGGGCCGACGGCCGGATCGGGGGCCACTTCGTCACCGGCCACATCGACGGGACCGGCGCGATCGAGGCCTTCGAGGCCCGCGGACCGGACCACTACCTGAGGATCCGCGGCCCCGTGGGCTGCGGCCGGCTGATCGTGATGAAGGGCAGCATCGCCGTCGACGGCATCTCCCTCACCGTGGCGGAGTCCGACGGCGACCGCTTCGCCGTCTGGATCATCCCGCACACGCTTGCGGTGACGAACCTGCGGGGCCGGGGCGTCGGCGACCCGGTCAACCTGGAGTTCGACATGCTGGGCAAATACGTGGAGAAGATCCTGGAGTACCGAAGGGGCCCCGGCCTCTGACCATGCGCCTCGCGCTAAACGCCATCACGGACGAGCTTCGCCGCCTCAAGGCGAGCGGCGTCGAGAGCGTGCCCGTCTCGGACGAGGGGATCGCCGCCCTGCGGGCCCTGGCGGGGAGCGCGAGGCCCGCCGGCCCGGCGAGGCCGGCGGCGCGGGACCCGGAGCCCAAGGAGGGGCGCCCGGCGCCGCCCGCCGCCCCCGTCGTCGCCCTGCCGCAGGGCGACAAGGCGGCGCAATGGGCCGCCCTGAGGCAGCTCGTCCAGGACGATCCGGTCTGCAGGGCGAAGGTTCGGCCCGGCAGGAAGATCGTCCTTGGCGTCGGCAGCCTCGACGCGGCGATCATGTTCGTCGGCGAGGCGCCCGGCGCCGACGAGGAGGTCCAGGGCGAGCCCTTCGTCGGGCCGGCGGGCCAGCTGCTCAACAAGATGATCGGCGGCATGGCGCTCTCCAGGGCGGAGGTCTACATTGGCAACATCATGAACTGGCGCCCGGACCTGCCGCTCGGCCCGGATGGCGTGCAGATCGGCAACCGCCCCCCGACCGACGCCGAGATGGCCCACTGCCTGCCCTACCTGCGGGCTCAGATCGAGATCGTCAACCCGAGGCTCCTGGTGGCGCTTGGAGCGACGGCGGCCAAGGGTCTGCTGGGGGCCAAGGCGTTCGGGGCGCTGGGGGAGGTGCGCGGGCGCTGGCACGATTTCAGCGGCAGGCCCCTCATGGTCACCTACCACCCGAGCTACATCCTGAGGAACCCGACCAACCGCACGAAACGCCTGATCTGGGAGGATTTGCTGAAGGTCATGGAACGCGCCAACCTGCCGGTGTCCGAGAAGCAGCGCGGATTCTTCCTTTGAAATGAAACGCTCACGTAAACTCCTCCTCCTGGCCTGCCTCGGGGCGGCCTGCGGGCGGGCCCTCGCGGACGACGTCTTCGACTTCGAGGTGCTGCGCTACCAGGCCAAGATGCTGGCCGCCAAGCCCTTCGTGCAGGTCCCGGTCAGCGTCCCGGAGTCGCTCCTCAAGCTGAACTACGACCAGTACCGCGACATCCGCTTCAAGCCGAGCGAGTCCCTCTGGCGCCGCGAGCGCCTGCCGTTCGAGCTGCAGTTCTTCCACCCGGGCTTCACCTTCGACCGGCCGGTGCACATCTTCACGCTCCAGGGCAAGTCGGTCGAGGCCGTCCCGTTCTCCTCCGCCCTGTTTGACTACGGGATGAACCGGGTGCCCTCGGTGCCGTCGAGCACCGGCTTCGCCGGCCTGCGGATCCTGTATGCCCTCAACAAGCCGGGCGACGAGCTCGGGTCCTTCCTCGGCGCCAGCTACTTCCGCTTCCTCTGCCAGCACACGATCTACGGCCTGTCGGCGCGCGGGCTCGCCCTCAACACGGGGGAGCTGGGCGGCGAGGAGTTCCCCGTCTTCCGTGAGTTCTGGGTGGAGCGACCCTCGCCCGACTCAAAGACCCTCAGCGTGTACGCGCTCCTCGACGGGCCGAGCGTGGCCGGGGCGTACCGCTTCCAGATCGCCCCGGGCGCCGACACCGTCACCCAGGTCCACGAGGTCCTCTACTGCCGCCGCAACCCGGCGGTGCTCGGGGTGGCGCCGCTCACGAGCATGTTCTGGCACGGCAAGAACACGAACCAGAGCTTCGACGACTTCCGGCCCGAGGTCCATGACTCCGACGGCCTGATGATGTTCACGGGCGCCGAGGAGTGGCTCTGGAGGCCGCTCTCGAACCCGAACGCGACCCGCGTGGCGTCGTTTTCCGACCAGAACCCCAAGGGCTTCGGGCTCATCCAGCGCGAGCGCCGCTTCGAGAACTACCAGGACCTCGAGGCCGACTACCACATGCGCCCGAGCGCGTGGGTGGAGCCGGTCGGCCTCTGGGGCAGGGGCTCGGTGCGGCTGGTCGAGCTCCACGCCCCGGACGAGAGCTACGACAACATCACCGCGTTCTGGGTGCCTGAGGCGCTTCCGCCCGCCGGGGAGCCGATCGAGCTGACCTACCGGCTCCACTGGTTCGTCGACCAGATCCATCCGCCCGCCGGCTACGTCATCGCGACCCGCCACGGGCGCACGGCGACCCAGGAGTCGGAACTCGAGCGCTTCTTCATCGACTTTGACGGGTCCTACCTGGGCAAGCAGGGCCCCGACCCCCAGATCGAGCCCGTCGTCACCGTGGGCCCGGGCGCCACGCTCGCGAACTCCACGATCCAGAAGAACCCGTTCAACGGCACGTGGAGGGTCGCCTTCGCGATCCGGCCCGACGGCACCGGCAAGCCGGTGGAGCTGCGCTGCTACCTCAGGAAGCAGCCCCACGCGCTCACCGAGACGTGGAGTTACCTGTGGCAGCCTTGACCGAGGGACCCGGCGGCGGGGCGCCCGCGGTGGGGCTGCTGGGGGCGTTCCGCCCGAAGACGGGCACGATGGAGTCGTGGAACGCGGCGTACGTGCGCGTGGAGGACTACCTGCGCGCCCACCGGATCCACAACCGCCTCCACCAGAGCCGCCTGATCCAGAAGATCCTCGAGCGGGCCGCCAAGCGCCACGCCGAGCACCCGGCGCTCGACCCGACGACCGTCGCCGCCGAGGAGACCGAGGCGCTCATGGACGCCTGGTTCGCCGAGGTCCTCGACCAGAAGGGCCTGCCGCACGACCGGCTTGCCGTTGACGGGCGGGTGGCCCTCCTGCTCTGCGACGGCCCGGAGCGCTGGCCCTACGCGTTCCTCGAGGATGGGAACACGCCCGCCGACTTCGCCGCGGCCATGAGGAGCCGCAACCTCGAGGCGGGCCCCGACCTGGCGGTGTCCAGCATGGTGCCACGCCCGATAGACCTCGGGCGGATCACGGAGGCCGCGGGCGAGACGCTCGAACGCTTCGAGCGTTGGCCCGCCCTGCGCGCCCTCCTGCTGTGGGCCGTCTTCGCCTCGGCCCTCGCCGGGATCTTCTACATGACGCGCTAGGCCATGAGGATCTTCATCACCGAGCACATGGACGTGGCGCGCCTGAACCGCAGGCGGTTCGTGTTCTTCTCGTCGGTGTTCGCCCTCACGAGCCTGGCGACGTGGTTCGTGGCGGACCTCTACTGGCGCGAAGGGGGCGGCCTCTCGGGCCTTGAGATCGTCCTGCTGGTCCTCTTTGTCCCGCTCTTCGCCCACATCGCCGTCGGCTTCTGCACGGCGCTCGCCGGCTTCTACGTGATCAACCGCGGCGGTGACGGCAGCCGGATCTCGGTGTCGGCGCCCGCCGCTGGCCCCTACCGCCTGGCGTCCACCGCGGTCGTCATGCCGGTGTTCAACGAGGACGTGAGCCGCGTCTTCGAGGGCCTGCGCGTGGTGTTCAAGTCGGTGCAGGAGATCGAGGGCGCGGACAACTTCGACTTCTTCGTGCTCTCCGACTCGAACCAGCCCAACCAGTGGATCCGGGAGGAGGTCGCGTGGGTCGAGCTCTGCAAGCAGGTGGGCGGCTTCGGGAAGATCTTCTACCGCAAGCGCCGGCAGGCGATCAACAAGAAGGCCGGCAATATCGCCGACTTCCTGAGGCGCTGGGGCAGGAACTACCGCTACATGGTCGTCCTCGACGCGGACTCGGTCATGACGGGGGAGGCGCTGGCGCGCCTGGTGACCATGATGGAGGCCAACCCGTCGGCCGGGATCATCCAGACGGCGCCCCGCATGGTCCGGGGCGAATCGCTCTACTCGCGCCTCCAGGCGTTCGCGAACCGCGTCTACAGCCCGCTGTACCTGGCGGGACTGAACTACTGGCAGCAGCACGAGGGCAACTACTGGGGCCACAACGCGATCCTGCGGGTCCAGCCCTTCATGGACCACTGCTCGCTCCCCGAGCTCCCGGGCAACGAGCCGTTCGGGGGCCGCATCCTGTCGCACGACTTCGTGGAGGCGGCCCTCATGCGCAAGGCGGGCTGGGCCGTGTGGCTCGCCCACGACATCGAGGGCAGCTACGAGGAGGGGCCTCCGACGCTCATCGAGAGCGCGAAGCGGGACCGGCGCTGGTGCCAGGGCAACCTGCAGCACACCTGGCTCCTCACGGCGCGGGGCTTCCGGCCGGCCAACCGCTTCCACCTGCTGATGGGCGTCATGGCCTACGTGTCCTCCCCGCTCTGGCTCCTGTTCCTGATCCTGAGCACGATCGAGATGGTGAACCTGGCCTCGGGCGCCCATCCGGACTTTCCGTACCCCTACGCCGACACGACCTCCCTCTTCGGCTACGCGCTCGCGATCCCCGAGGCCCTGACCCTCTTCTCGCTCACGATGCTGCTGCTCTTCCTGCCGAAGTTCGCGAGCGTCGTCGTCCTCCTGGGTCGCCGGGACGAGGTGGCCGCGTTCGGCGGCCGCTGGAGGGTGGCCATGAGCGCCGTCCTGGAGACCGCGGGCTCGACCCTCCTGGCGCCCGTCAACATGATCTTCAACACGAAGTTCGTGATCTTCACGCTCCTTGGCCAGGGCGTGGGCTGGGTCGCCCAGAAGCGCGCCGCCGACGAGGACGGGACCGACTGGCGGGAGGCCATCATCACGCACGGTCCCCCGACGGTGTTCGGCGCCGTCTGGGGCGTCTCCTCCCTCATCCTCATCCCCGCGTATTTCGCGTGGCTGAGCCCCGTGCTCGCGGGGCTTGTCTGCTCGATCCCGCTCTCGATCTTCCTCAGCAAGGCGAGCTTCGGGCGCCGGGCGCGCGAGCTCGGGATCTTCCTGACCCCCGAGGAGACGACGCCCCCGCGCGAGCTGCGCATGCTCGAGCAGAACCTCGCCGAGTGCTACCGCCACCTTCCGCCCTTCGAGCCGCTTCGCGCCGACTACGGCCTCATGCAGGCGGTCCTCGACCCCTACATCAACGCCATGCACGTCGCGCTGCTCCGGCAGCGCCGCCCGAGCGCGGGCGCGAGGGAGTGGTTCGCCAAGCTCCAGATCCG
>CAYQOH010000127.1:0-7640 GCA_964419075.1 uncultured Opitutaceae bacterium
TCCAGAAGGGCACCCTCAGGACGGGCGACGCCATCGTCTGCGGGTCCCATTGGGCTAAGGTGCGGGCCATGTTCGACGACCAGGGGCGCCCGATCAAGGAGGCGCCGCCCTCGACCCCCGTGCGGGTCATCGGCTGGTCGGGAACGCCCGACAGCGGCGCGCCGTTCAGGGCCGCCAAGAACGCAAGGGAGGCCGAGAACCTGGCCGAGGAGGAGGCCCAGCGCCTGAAGAAGGAGGTCACCACCGTCGACTCGGCCCAGAAGGACGTCTCCGTGGAGAACCTGTTCGCCAACATCGCGGCGACGCAACAGAAGGTGCTCAAGGTCATCATCAAGGCCGACGTGTACGGGTCGGCCGAGGCCGTCCGCCAGCTCCTCGAGGGAATCAAGAGCGCGAAGGTGTCGCTCGAGATCGTCTCCGCGGAGGTGGGTCTCGTGACGAAGAACGACGTGATCATGGCCGCCGCCGCCGGCGCGACCATCCTCGGCTTCAGCACGAAGCTCGAGAACGGCGTCACGCCGCTCGCCAAGCACAACGGCGTGCGCATCGAGACCTTTGAGATCATCTACGAGCTCGCCGACAAGACCCGCGAGATGATGGCGGACCTGCTCGATCCCGACATCAAGGAGATCAAGCTCGGGGCGGCCGAGGTGCGCGCGACGTTCCCGCTCGCCAAGGGGTTCGTGGCGGGCTGCCTCGTGACCGAGGGCAAGGTGAACCGCGGCGCCGCCGCCCGCCTGCGGCGCGGCAGGGAGGTCGTGCACGAGGGCAAGGTGGGGACGCTCAAGCGCTTCAAGGACGACGCGAATGAGGTCCGCGCGGGCCTCGAGTGCGGCGTGAAGCTCGACGACTTCAACGGCTACCAGGTGGGCGACGTCATCGAGTGCTACGACACCCAGAAGGTCAGGGCATCGCTTTGACGCGACCGCCGCCCGGCCCACGTCCGTGTCCAACCGAATCGTAAGGATCAACGAGCTTGTCCAGCGTGAGATCAGCGACATCCTGCGGCGCCGCCACGCGTCGGAGGCGGTCGCGATCACGATCTCGGAGGTGAGGGTGGCCCCCGACCTGCGCGACGGGCGCGTGTTCGTGGCCATAGTCGGGGATGAGGCGACGGTCGCCGACCGCTTCCGCTGGCTGCAGAAGCGGGCGCCCGAGATCCGGGAGGAGCTGGCCAAGCGCATCGTCCTGAAGTTCCTCCCGCACCTCACCTACGTGCTCGACAAGTCCGCCGAAAAGGTGGCCCGCGTGCTCAGCGCCCTTGACGAGATCGAGCATGCCCAGCCGGCCGGACCGCCCGCCGCCCCCGAACATGGGTAGATTCTTTCCTGAACTTGCCGAGGGGTTCGAGCGACTGCTGGGCGCCGTCAAGGGCCGGTCGGTCGTGGTCATCGGGCACGCGAGGCCCGACGGCGACTGCATTGGCTCCCAGGTGGCCCTCTCCCGCATGCTGTCCGCCCGCGGCTCGCCCTCCGTCTGCGCGAACCCCGACGCGGTCCCCCGCCGCCTCGCGTTCGCGGCCCGCGGCACGGCGTTCATCCGCACCGAGGAGGCGCTCCGGCTTCCGGAGGACACGCTCGCGGTCTTTGTCGACTGCGCCGACCACGCGCGGGCCGGTGAGCGCTTCAGGCAGAGGTTTCAAAGCCCCGCGGGCAACATCGACCACCACCTCTCGAACAGCGCGTTCGCGGCGATCAACATCGTGGACAGCGGCTCGGCCGCGTCGTGCGAGATCCTCGCCGGGCTCTTCATCGACGCGGGGATCCCCATCGATGCCAGCACGGCGTCCGCGCTCTTCACCGGCATCGTCACGGACACGGGGCAGTTCCGCTTTAACTCGACGTCGCAGCGCACCTTCATTCTTGCGGGCGAGCTGGTCGCACGGGGCGCGTCGCCGCCCGAGGCCGGCTACGAGCTCTACGAGCGCGAGTCGTCGGGGAAGCTTCGGCTCCTCCAGCAGTTCCTCGCGTCCCTCACGATGGAATGCGGCGGGCGCGTGTGCGTCGGCACGCTGGCCCCGAACGCCTTCGAGGCCACGGGCACGACGGCCGAGGACACCGAGGGCCTCGTGGACTTCGCGCGCAGCATCGACGGCGTGGAGATCGGCGTGCTGATCGAGGAGCGGCGTGACGGAGGCGTCAAGGCCAGCCTTCGCGCGAAGGACCCGCTCTGCCGCCTGGACCTGGCCGCGGGCCAGTTCGGGGGAGGGGGCCACGCGTGCGCGGCGGGGCTCAACCAGAAGAAGGCGAACGGCGACTTCAGGGAGCGGCTGCTGGAGGTCCTGCTCGAGCGGCTCAGGATTGCGGACGCCGAACGCGCGAAGCCCGGGGCGTAGAGCCATGATGGGACTCCAAAAGGAACTGGACGGGGTGCTGCTCGTCGACAAGCCGCGCGACCACACCTCGCACGACGTCATCGCACGGCTGCGCGGCAAGCTGCGGATGAGGAAGATCGGCCACGCGGGGACCCTCGACCCGATGGCGACCGGGCTCCTTGTCGTGCTGGTCGGCAGGGCCACCCGGGTCTCGCAGTACATCATCAGCCTCGACAAGGAGTACGAGGGGACGGCCGAGCTCGGGAAGACGACCGACTCGCAGGACGCGCAGGGCCAGACGATGGAGACCCGGCCCGTTCCCGCCCTCACCGAGGCCGAGGTCCGCGCCGCGATGCAGGGCTTCCTCGGGGACCAGTACCAGACCCCGCCAATGTTCTCGGCCATCAAGATCGAGGGCGTGCCGCTCTACAAGCGGGCGCGAAGGGGGGAGGAGGTCGAGCGCGAGCCCCGGTTCATCCGGGTCATGTCGTGGGACCTGCTGCGCTTCGAGTCGCCGCTGATCGACTTCCGGCTGCGGTGCACCAAGGGAACCTACGTGCGGACCCTGGCGCACGACCTCGGCAACCGGCTCGGCTGCGGGGCGCACCTGAGCGCGCTGCGCCGGACGGCGACGGACAAGTTCAGCGTGGCGCAGGCGCTCACCATGGAGGAGATCGAGGGCCTGTCCATCCCCGACATCGAGAAGCGGCTCATTCCCGTCAGCCAGGCGGTGCCGAGCGTCGCCCTATGAGCCGGCCGGCGCAATTCGACGGGCTTGACCGCGTCGCGCTTCCGGGCCGCCCGCTCCACGTCGCCATCGGGATCTTCGACGGCGTCCATCTGGGGCACCGCGCCGTCATCGAGGCCGCGGTACAGTCGGCGCGGCACGGCGGTGGCGTCTCCGTTGTCCTCACGTTTTCCCCGCACCCGAGCGTCCTGCTGAGCCCGGAGAACCCGACCCGGATGATCCTCGACCTGCCCGCCAAGGTGGAGCGGCTGGGCGCGCTGGGAGTCGACGCCGTCGTGGTGCAGCCCTTCACGCGCGACTTTGCCGCGATCTCCGCCGAGGAGTTCATCCCCTACGTCAAGCGGCACCTTCACCGGCTTGCCGGCGTCTACGTCGGTGAGAACTTCCGGTTCGGGCGGGGGCGCCGGGGCGACGTCGCGATGCTGGTGGCCGAGGGACGCCGGCACGCGATCACGGTGTTCAGCGCACCGCGCGTGAACCTGGACGGCGAGCCGATCAGCAGCACGAGGATCCGCGAGCTCATCGGGAAGGGGGACATGAAGGGCGCCGCCGCGCTCCTCGGCTATGCCTACACGGCGTCGGGCACGGTCGTGCACGGAAAGCACCTCGGCAGGAAGCTCGGGTTCCCGACGCTGAACCTCGGGTGGTCGCCCGACCTCAGGCCGTGCTACGGGGTCTACGCCGTAAGGGTGAGCGGCGCCAAGTCCTTCGGATGGCTGCCCGCGGTGGCCAACTACGGGCTGCGCCCCACCGTGGAGGAGGCGCTGGAGCCGCGCCTCGAGGTCCACATGCTCGTCACCTGCCCCTACGCAGCCGGGGATCCCGTTGCCGTGGAGTGGGTTCGGTTCCTGCGCCCGGAGAGGAAGTTCGCGGGAATCGAGGAACTGCGCTCCCAGATCGCAAAGGACGTGGCGGCGGCGCGCTCGGAATTTTCCTTGCCGTGATCGGCGCCTCTCCTGCTTAATTTCCAACCCGTTGGTGCGGACCCTTAGCTCAGTTGGTTAGAGCGTTTCCTTGACATGGAAAAGGTCGCTGGTTCGAGTCCAGTAGGGTCCACCAGCTTGCAATAGGCGCCTAATCGTTCCAGCCTTCCCTTGGGAAGGCCCTTTTTATTTTCATGGAAAACAATACCCCAACAGCGGCGCACGAGAACTCACCCTTCTCGCTCCGGCTTTTTATCGTCACGGTCGCCGGCTCGCTCGCGGTGTTGCTCGTCGCGCTCCGGTTCATCGTCCCCTCCGTCTGGGAGGCGCAGATTCTGGCTCCCGTCTGGAACGGCGTCGCCGCGTTCTTGGCGCTCAGCCTGGTCAACTGCTTCATCGAATACGTCTTTCACCGCTATGTCCTGCACAAGCCGGCGATCCCGCTCCTGAGGCGGTTCTACCGCCAGCACACGCTGCACCACGCCCTCACCCGGATCGCCCGGAAGGCGACCCGCGACGGCCGGGGCCTGATGTTCATCGAGAACAAGTACCCGATCCTTGACGACGACCAGCACGAGGCATCCTTCTTCCCCTGGTACACGCTCGTGACGTTTGCGGCCATCCTCACGCCGCTGCTCTGCCTCCTTCAGTGGACGTTCCCCGCGTTTCCGTGGTTCTTCTCGGGATTCGCGGCCTTGGCCTCGTCGCTCACGATCTACGAAATCGTGCACGCGATCGAGCACTGGTCCCTCGACCGGTGGGAGCCCCTGATCGCGAGCCCGCGATGGGGGGCCTTTTGGCGCGCCGCCTACAGCTTCCACCTGCGGCACCACGCCGTCATCGACTGCAACGAGTCCATCTCGGGTTTCTTCTGCCTGCCGCTTGCGGACTGGGCGTTCGGAACCTGCCTGATGCCGAGGAGCATCTATGCCGACGGCGAGGAGTGGACGCCCGCCGAATTCAAGAGCCCGAGGCCGGTCTGGCTCATCCGCGTGCTCGACCGCGCGGCGGACGAGTCGGTGGCGCGGCACCGCGCTGGGCCTGTCGAGAAGCTGCCGGACCCGGCGGTCGACCACGGCACCACGAGGGGCGAGCGGATCGCGAACTGGGTGACGCACGGTCTCGGGCTCGCGTTGAGCATCCTCGCCTTCGCGCTGCTCGTCGTCTCGTCGATCCTCTACGGTGACGCCTGGCACATCGTGAGCTTCAGCGTGTTCGGCGCGGCGCTTCTGCTGCTGTATTCGATCTGGATGCTCTACCACGCCTGGGGCTCGGAGCGGGGACGCAGGCTGATCCTCAAGTTAGGCAGGGCCTCGGCGTTTCTCCTGATTGCGGGAACCTACACGCCGTTTCTGCTGGTGAGCCTGAGGGGGCCGTGGGGCTGGTCGCTCTTCGGGGTTGTCTGGGGCCTGTGCTGCGCCGGAATCGTTTTCCAGTTCATCGTCGGCAACCGCTACCGCGTCACCTCCACGCTTGCGACGCTGTTCGTCGGATGGATCGTCATCGTGGCGATCAAGCCGGTGTTCGCGGCGGTGCCCCACGGCGGTCTCTGGCTGCTGCTCGCCGGAGGGCTCTGCTACACGGCCGGTGCGATGCTGACCCCGCTGAGCCGCCTGCGCTACCACTACGCCTTCAGGAACGCGCTCGTGCTCGGCGGGAGCACCTGCCACCTGCTCGCGGTGCTCCTGTTCGTGCTGCCGCAGCACATATAGGCGCCGCGGTCCAGGCGAGATGAAATTCCGGTCGAACAACTGCATTGCGATCCACCTGACGAGTCTCGCGAAGGCGGAGCGGTTCTACTCGGATGTCCTCGGCTTCAAGCTGAAGAGCAAGACAAGGGCCTGCCTCGAGTACGACACGGGCCATTTCCTTCTTTACCTGAACAGGTCCGCCAAGCCCCAGCCGCCGACCCCCTCGTTCAGCGTGAAGAGTGTCGCAAAAGCAAGGCGCCTGCTCAAGGGGGCGCGCTGCCAGGTCGTCGTCGACAGGGGAAGCTCGCTCTACTTCCGGGATCCCTTCGGCAACGTCTTTGACGTGATTGAGGATTGATGGGAGGCCGGGCCACGCTCTTGTGGGCGGCGGACTGCCGCGCAGCCGAGGCGCAGGGACGACGCGCGCGCTGGCTGCGCGTCGCCGCACACGCCGGGTGCCTGGCCGCCCTGGCGCTGTTCGGCTGCGCGCGGCGGGGCACGCCCGCCGACGCGGGCGTCCTGACCCAGACCCTCCTGGTGGGCAACGGCGCGGACCCCGCGGACCTCGATCCCCAGGTGGTCGTGGCGTTCACCGACTCGAACATCGACTACACGCTCTTCGAGGGCCTCACCAAGATAAGTCCCCGGACCTCGCTCGCCGAGCCCGACCTGGCGCAGGGCTGGGACGTCTCCGCCGACGGGCTCGTGTACACCTTCCGCCTCAGGCCGAACGCGCGGTGGTCCAACGGGGACCCCGTCACTGCGGACGACTTTGTCTACTCCTTCCAGCGGATCCTCACGCCCTCCTTTGCCGCGCTCTACTCGTACATGCTCTGGCCGATCAGGAACGCGGAGGCCTTCAACTCGGGAAGGATAACGGACTTCTCGCTCGTCGGCGCGAAGGCGGTGGACGCGAGCACGCTGCGGCTCACTCTCGAAAAACCGACGCCCTACCTGCCGGCGCTCGCCTCCCACACGACCTGGCTGCCGGTGCACCGGCCGGTGATCGAGAAGTTCGGCAGGATGGACGAGAAAGGGACGCCGTGGACCCGGCCCGGAAACTTTGTCGGCAACGGGGCCTTCACGCTCGCGGAATGGGTCCCCAATGCCCGGGTCGCCGTCGTCAAGAATCCGCTCTACTGGGACGCCGCCAACACGCGACTGAACCGGATAGAGTTCTACCCGATCGAAAGGCCGGACGTCGAGGACCTGAACTACCGGTCGGGGCAGCTTCACGTGACCTATGCCGTTCCCATGTCAAAGGTGGACGCCTACCGCTCGCACAATCCCGTGGACTTGCGCGTCGACCACGTCCTGACGTCCTTCTACCTGTTCATCAACGTCACCCGGCCGCCCTTCGACAACGCGAAGCTGCGGCTCGCCCTGGCGCACGCCGTGGACCGCGAGGCGCTATCGCGGGACGTGACGAAGGGCCTCTATCCGCCGGCCCGTTGCCTGACGCCCCCAAACTGCGGGGGCTACACATGCCGCACCCAGGTCGCGGACGATTTCGCAATGGCGCGGCGCCTCCTGGAGGAGGCGGGGTACCCGGGGGGCAGGGGCCTTGCCCCGGTCGAGGTGCAGTGCTACCAGACCGAGGTGCCCCTCCACATGCTCGAGGCGATCCAGGCGATGTGGCTGAAGGAGCTGGGGATCCGCATCACGATCGCCCAGGTCGAGCAGAAGACCCTGTTCCAGAACCAGCAGGACCGCAATTACGCGATCTCGTTCTCGGCCTGGACCGCCGACTACCCCGACCCGCTCACGTTCCTCGGGACCATGGTCACCGGCGGGGGCAACAACTGGGCGGGGTGGAGCAACCGGGAGTTCGACCGGCTGATCGCCGATGCCTCGGCCACGCCCGACAACGCGCAGCGCCTGGAACTTTTCCAGAAGGCGGAGGCCCTCATTCTGGGCGAGGCACCCCTCATTCCCATCTACTACCAGCCTCAGGTGTACGCGAT
>CAYQOH010000128.1:0-7619 GCA_964419075.1 uncultured Opitutaceae bacterium
CGGCCCAGCCGTACGACCCGACCGAGCACTGGGAGGTGAACACCGAGACCGGGGTGCTCTGGCGCGTGACGGGCTCGGCGACGCCGCTCGCCTATACGGTGCTGCCCCAGCTTGTGACGGTCGAGAGCTCCCGGGTGGGCACCGCCCGTCCGCTTGCGGGCGGCGACTTCGTGATCCGCAACCGGTTCAGCCTTCTCGTTGAGCCGATCTCCATGGGTCCCGAGCACCACTTCATCGGGACCACCGCCTCCGGGATCATGGAATGGTGGGACAAGCGGCGGACCCGCGCCCTGTTCTTCGCCGCCGGCGGCGGGGTCGGCTGGCTCGACAGCAAGGGCCACGCGGTCAGGGGGGGGCAGGGCGAGGATTTCAACTTCACCTGGCTGGCCTATCCCGGTGTCCGCTTCATGCTGGGGAACCGGCTGAGCGGCTCGATCGGCGTGTATTTCCAGCACGTCTCGAACACCTACCTGAACCGCGTGAACCCCGGCCTGAACGCGGTGGGCCCGATGGCAAGCCTGGGGTGGCACTTCTAGGCACGGGCGCCCCCGGGAGGTCCCTTCTTACGGCGCGGCCGCCCGTATCCTGGCGAGCAGCTGGCGGGCCCGCTCGTTGTCGGGCGCGACGCTAAGGAGCGCCTCGAGGTGCTCGACCGCCTCGCCCTCGCCGCCCGGCGTGCGCAGGAGGGCGAGCGCGAGGTTGAAGTGGATCTCCGGGTGATCGGGCATGAGCCGCAGCGCCTCCCTGAACTCGGCGGCCGCGTCGGCCGGGCGTCCCCGGGCGGTGAGCGCGAGGCCCAGGTTGTTGTGCGCCTCGCCGAAGTCGGGACGCAGGCGCAGCGCCTCCTCGAACTGGGCGACGGCCCCGTCCAGCCGGTCGGGCAATTTCAGCAGGGCGTTCGCGAGGATATTGTGCGCCTCGGCGGAGTCCGGCCTGAGCCGGACCGCCTCCTCGAACTCGGCGACGGCGTCGTTCACCCGGCCCGGCGTGCCCATCCAGGCGCTCCCCAGGTTGTCGTGCGCCTCGGCGTAGTCCGGCTGCAGGCGGACGGCCTCCCGGAAGTGTGCGACCGCGTCGGCGAGGCGGCCGGGCGTCATTGCGAGCACGCTGCCGAGGTCGTTGTGCGCCGTGGCGTAGCCGGGATTCTCGCGGAGCGCCTCCTCGAACTGGGCGGAGGCGCTCGCCAGGTCCCCGCGGTCCTCGTACCAGACCCCGAGGTTGCAGTGCGCCTCGGGGAAGTCCGGCTGCAGCCGGAGGGCCTCCCGCAGGTGGGCGAGCGCGTCGTCCGCGCGGCCGGGCATCCTGCGCAGGATGCCGCCCAGGTTGTTGTGCACCGAGGCGAAGTCCTCCTTCAGGCGGATGGCCTCCTGGTACTCGGCGATGGCGCCCGCCAGGTTCCCGCGTCCCTCATGCCACAGGCCCAGGTTGTTGTGGGCCATCCAGCATGCGGGGTTTCGCTCGAGGGTCGTCCGGTAGAGCGTGGGCTGATCGGCGTACATCCGGCTCTGGGCGTTGCTGAGGACGGCGAGTCCGGCGGCGAGCGCCGCGGCGAGCCAGGGCCCCGCGACCCGGACGGCCTGCGGCGCCCGCCCGAAAAGCAGCGTGGCGCCGGCGGCGGCGGCCGTGAGGACCCCCATGCTGGCCAGGTACTGGAAATGGTCGGCCACGTAGGAGAACAGGAAGGGGTACACGTTGAAGAAGCCGAGGGCCGGGAAGAGCGAGCCGGCGAAGAAGAGCCAGGCGGCAAGCGGGCCGCGCGTGCGCCGGCGCAGCAGCCAGAGCGCCGCGGTCACGGCGAGCGCCGCCGCGAGGTACCCCGCCCAGCCCGGGGCGTCGGCCCTTGCGTCCCAGTGCGGGTAGATGAAGGCGAGGTGGGCCGGCCAGAGGAGCTTCCCCAGGTAGAACCAGACCACGCGGCCGGCCAGCAGGCAGCGCTCCACGAGCGTCAGGTCGAACGCCGCTCCCTGCGCCCCGATCAGCGTGCGCTCGACCCAGGAGGTGAAGGCGCCGCTGGCGGCCGCGAGCGCGAACCAGGGGACGAGGGGGCGGACGTCGCGGCGCCACTCGACGCGGCCGCGCTGCCACCAGGCGATGACGAGGAGCGCGGCCGGAAGCGTCGCGGTCACGGTCTTTGTCAGAAGCGCCAGGGCGAAGAGGAGCGAGGCCAGGAGGTAGAGCCGCGCGGCCCCGGGCCTTCCCCGGTCGCCGTCGAAGCCCAGGTACGCGAGCGCCGCCAGCAGGTAGAACACGAGCGACAGCGTGTTCTTCTGCTCCGAGATCCACGCCACGCTCTCGACGCAGACCGGGTGCACGGCGAAGACAACCCCGGCCAGGCGGGCCCCCGGGACGCGGAGCCTGCGCAGGACGACGACTAGGAGGAGCGCCGCGGCCGAATGCTCGAGCACGCTCGCCAGGTGGTAGCCGAGCGTCGCGTCGCCCCAGAGGCGGTGCTCGACCCAGAAGGCGCTGTGAAGCAGGGGATAGTACTGCTGCGTGGCGCGGGGATTCGACCAGATCTGCCAGAGTCCCGCCGCCGACCTGAGCTCGGGCTTGGTGACGTGGGCGTCGTCGTCCCAGATCAGTCCGCCGCGAAGGGCCGGCCAGTAGCACGCGAGCGACAGCCCGACGATCAGGGCCGCCGTCCACCAGAGGCTGGCGCGGGGGGCGGAAGGCGCGCGTGAACCCTGCATTTCAGGCAATGTACGAGCAGGGGTCCGCGTGAATCAATCCCGGCGTGGCCGTCTGCGGGGTTGTTCGGACGGGCGGAGCGTAATAATTGCATATATAATTATGGGTGATTTAGATACGCATACATCGGAGGCGCGGTCCGGATCGCACATGGAAGGGGCGGGCCCGATGCCGCCTGATTTCGCCCGGCAAGAACTGCGCAGCCTTCGGCAACGTGCGCGCAGCCATGCGGCCGCCCCGGGGTGATACTCTCGGAAGCGGCGATCCTCCATGGTCTCGGCAAGCAAAGTTCCAGCACACGCCGGTGATCCGCCCGCTCTGGGGAGCGGGCTCCAGTGCCCGGTGCCGATCGTGGAGCGCTCCGAGATCACGATCGGGCACGGCGGGGGCGGCAGGCTGACCGAGGAGCTCCTCGAGACGATATTCCGGCCGGCGTTCTCAAATCCGGCCCTCGACACGAGGCACGACGGGGCGCTTCTGCGTGCGGGCACGGCCCGCCTGGCCTTCACGACCGATGCGCACGTCGTGAGCCCCCTCTTCTTTCCCGGGGGCGACATCGGCAAAGTGGCGGTCAACGGGACCGTGAACGACCTCGCGATGTGCGGGGCCCGCCCCCTCTGGCTGAGCGCCGGGTTCATCCTTGAGGAGGGCCTGCCGCTTGAGGTGCTCCGGCGCGTGGTGGCCTCGATGAAGGCGGCCGCCGCGCAGGCCGGCGTCTCGATCGTCACCGGCGACACCAAGGTCGTCGAGCGCGGCAAGGGCGACGGCCTTTACGTGACGACCGCCGGCGTCGGCGTGGTCCCTGAGGGCGTAAACGTCGGGCCCGCGCGCATCGAGGCGGGCGACGCCGTTGTCCTGAGCGGCGACATCGGGCGGCACGGGATGGCCGTCATGGCGGTGCGCGAGGGCATGGCCTTCGAGGGCCCGATAGAGAGCGACTGCGCCCCGCTTGCGGCGCCCGTCGCGTCGCTCCTCGAGGAGGACCTGGAGGTGCACTGCATGAGGGACCTGACCCGAGGCGGGCTGGCGACGGCGCTCATCGAGCTGGCGGAGACCCGCGGCCTCGAGATCGCGGTCGACGAGGGAGCCGTACCTGTGGGCGAGGAGGTGCGCGGCGCCTGCGAGATCCTGGGCCTCGATCCGCTCTATGTCGCCAACGAGGGGCGCTTCATCTGCTTCGTCCCGGAAGCCGCCGCGCGCACGGCGCTCGCGGTCCTCTCCCGCACGGCCCCCGGAGGGCCCCCCGCGATCATCGGGCGAGTGAGGGCGTCGGCGTCCGGCGAGGTGATGCTCCGCAGGACGGTGGGCGCGGAACGGATCTTAAGCCGGCTAAGCGGCGAGCAGCTTCCGAGAATTTGCTAGGTCAGGAAAAAAGCAGAGGGATAACCCCAAGACAGTACGGAATAGGATTAATATGAAGTCTCAAAAGATGGGTCTGTTGGTCGCCAGCGTCATATTCATGCTGGCCGCATTGGCGCACGTGGCTCGTTTCGTGCGCCCGTTCCAGGTGATGATCGGAAGCCACTCGGTCGACCGCATGTGGAGCCTGCTCGCGGTGGTGGTGGCGCTCGCACTCAGCGTCTGGCTGGGCTCGCTGGCCTGCGCCTGCGACAAGAAGGACGAGACTGCCGCGCCGCCGAAGACCTGACCTTGGGTCAGGCCGCGCTCTCGGCGCGGCCTCGGAGTCGGTAGCGATGGTAGGCGGCGCAGGCGCCCTCGCTTGAAACCATCGGGGCGCCGATCGGGTGCTCCGGGGTGCATCGTGTCCCGAAGGCGGGGCACTGCGGGGGCTTCTTCAGGCCCCGCAGGATCTCGCCGCTCACGCATTCGCCGGGGGGCGCCGCCGCCGGGGCCCCGAGCCCGAACTTCCGCTCCGCGTCAAAGGCGGCGAAGCGCGCCTTCAGGCCCCAGCCGCTCGAGGCGATGACGCCGAGGCCCCGCCAGTTCCGGTCGACCACCTCGAAGACCTGGTCGACGATCGCGCGGGCGGGAGCGTTGCCCTCCGTGCGGACCACGCGGGCGTAGGCGTTCTCGACCTCGGCCCGCCCGGCCTCCAGCTGGCGGATGCAGCGCAGGATCCCCTCGAGGATGTCCACCGGCTCGAACCCCGTCACGACGACGGGCACCCGGAACTCCCGGGCGATCGGCCCGTACTCGCCCGTGCCCATGACCGCGCAGACGTGGCCGGCGGCGAGGAATCCCTGCACGAGGTTGCCGGGCGCCCCGAGGAGGGCGCGCATGGCCGGCGGCACGAGGACGTGGGAGACCACCATCGAGAAGTTCGTTAGCCCCATGCGCTCGGCCCGGAGCGCCGCCATGGCGTTCGCCGGCGCCGTGGTCTCGAAGCCGACGGCGAAGAAGACGACCTGCCGCGACGGATGCGCGCGCGCGAACTCCACGGCGTCGAGCGGCGAGTAGACCATCCGCACGCCGCCCCCGCGGGCCTTCGCGGTCAGCAGGTCGATCCCGGATCCGGGCACCCGGAGCATGTCGCCGAAGGAGCAGAGCGTCACGCCGGGCCGGAGCGCGAGGACCACCGCCTGGTCGATCATCTCGGCCGGGGTCACGCACACCGGGCAGCCGGGCCCGTGGACCAGGGTGACCCCTTGGGGCAGGAGCTCGTCGAGGCCGTATTTCACGATCGCGTGGGTCTGGCCGCCGCAGATCTCCATGACGGTCCAGGGCCGGGTCGCGGTCCGAGCGATGGCCTCGGTCAGGCGTCGGGCGATCGCGGCGTCGCGGTACTCGTCGACGAACCTCATGGCGGGGCGGCCGGTGAGGCCGGTTCGGGCTCGAGCCCCTCAAGCTCGCCCATGGCGCGCAGGTACCGGAAGGTCTCCGCGGCCTCGGCCGCGTCGACGACCGCGATCGCGACGCCGACATGCACCAGCACGTAGTCCCCGGGCCTGGCCTCGGGCGTGCACGCGAGGCTCACGACCTTGACCATGCCGCCGAAGCTGACGCGCCCGCTGCGCTCCAGCGGGTCGTCCCCCTGGAGGTCGAGAAGCTTTCCTGGGACGGCGAGGCACATGGCGGCTAGGGCATCCTGACCGTGGTGAGGCCCCAGAGGGCCCCAAGCGCCTGGCCGGCGGCGATCGCCCCGTCGTTGGGGGGAAGCTCGCGCGGGATGAGGACCTCGAAACCCGCGGCCTCGAGCGCCGCCCGGGTGAGCCAGAGAAGCCGCGCGTTCTGGAAGCAGCCGCCGGCGAGCGCGACGGTGGCGACGCCGGCCTCGCGCGCCGTCGCGGCGATCCCGTCGGCGAGCGCCTGGTGGAAGGATGCGGCCAGCTCGGCCGCGCCCGCGCCCCGGATGCGGCCCGCGTCGAGCGCGCCGATGAGCGGCTCCCAGTCGAGCTCGGCGCACGCGCCGCGCCCGCCGGGGACGGGGCGAAGCGGCAGGGGAATCACCGGGGCGGTCCCTGAGAAGGCGGACGCGGCCGCCTCAAGCGCCAGGGGAATCTGGCCCTCGAACCGGTTGTGGGCGCCGACCCCGAGGAGCGCCCCGACCGCGTCGAAGAGGCGTCCGGCGCTGCTCGCGAAGGGCGAGTTGACCCCGCGTTCGAGCATGGTGTCCAGGAGGGCGCTCTCGGTCGCCGAGAAGCCGAACCGGCGGCTGAGCGCCAGGAAGCCCGCACGGCCGGCCGCGTGGGCGAGCCCGAGCGCGACGCGGCGGCCGTCGCGCACCGCCGCCTCGCCTCCCGCCAGCCGGAACGGGCGCAGGCGCGCAAAGCGCAGGGCCTCGCCCTTCTCGAGAAGGAGGAACTCCCCGCCCCAGACCGTACCGTCCTCGCCGTAGCCGGTGCCGTCCCAGGCCACGCCGAGGACGGCCTCCGCCCTGCGCCGGTGCTCGAGGAGGCAGGCCAGGACGTGCGCCAGGTGGTGCTGCACGGAGGTGCACGGCAGCCCGGTCGCCCGCGCGTAGAGCGACGAGGCGTAGTCGGGGTGGCGGTCGCATACGACGCGCGTGAACCTCGAGCCGTGGATCTGGCCCAGCACCTCGGCCGTGCGCCGGAAGACGGCCTGGGTCGGCGCCGCGTCGAGGTCGCCGATGTGGGGGCTCAGGACAAGCTGGTCGCGGGAGGCGACGGCGACCGTGCTCTTCATCTGGGCGCCGACGCACAGCCAGCTTCCGTCGACCGGGCCGGGGAGCCTCAGGGGCGTCGGCGCGTAGCCGCGCGCGCGCCGCAGAAGGACCGGGCCCGCCGCGGTCACGCGGATCACCGAGTCGTCGACCGGGTGCGCGATGGGGCGGTCGTGGTCGAGGAATGCGCTCGCGATGCCCGCCAGGCGCAGGTGCGCCTCGGTCGGGTCGGTGCAGAGCGGTTCCTCGGCGAGGTTGCCGCTCGTGGCGACGACCGGCCGGCCGAAGGCCGCAAGGAGGAGGAGGTGCAGCGGCGCGTAGGGCAGGAACGCGCCGACCCAGGGGTTGCCGGGCGCCACGCCGGGCGCCAGCGCAGCCCCCGGCCGGCGCCGCAGCAGCACGATCGGCGCGGCGGGCGAGTCGAGGAGGAGCTCCTCGGCCGGGGAGGCCTCCGCCGCAAGGCGGAGGGTCTCCATGTCGGGGAACATCACGGCGAAGGGCTTCTCGTCCCGGTGCTTGCGGCGTCGCAGCTCGGCGACCGCGGCGTCGTTGCCCGCGTCCGCCATCAGGTGGTAGCCGCCGACGCCCTTGACGGCGAGGATGCCGCCGCGGCAGAGGACGGCCACAGCCTCGGCGAGCGCCGCCTCGCCGAGAAGCTCGCCCCCCGAAGGGGCCCGCAGCGTGACGCGCGGCCCGCAGGCGGGGCAGGCGTTGGGCTGCGCGTGGAAGCGCCGGCTCCCCGGCGACGCGTACTCGGCCGCGCACTCCGGGCACATCCGGAAGGCGCGCATGGTCGTGTTCGGCCGGTCGTAGGGCAGGCGCTCGACGATCGAGTACCGCGGCCCGCACT
>CAYQOH010000129.1:0-6025 GCA_964419075.1 uncultured Opitutaceae bacterium
TGGCCGGCAACGACCCCAACGTCGGCAGGCTCGTGCAGGCCATCGGCAAGCACGTGGGCTCGCGCACCCCGGGCGCCGACCTCTCGCGGATGCGGATCTCGATGGGCGGGATCGAGATCTTCTCGGCCGGCGCGTTCCGGCTCGACCCGGCCAAGGAGGCGACGCTCGTGGCGCACCTGCGGGCCGCCGAGCTCTACTCGAGCGCCCCGCCTAGGGCGGGCGTCTTCACGCCGCCCGTCGACTTCCCGGCGCACGAGCGCTGCGTGGAGATCGGGATCGACGTGGGCCGCGGCGACGCGGGCGCGGTCGTCCTCGGCGCCGACCTGACGCACGAGTACGTGAGCGAGAACGCCGACTACCGCAGCTAGCGGGGCCGGGCGCGCCCTAGCGCAGGCCCTCCGTCTCCCCGAACCCGTACCACAGGTTCATGGTCTGGACCGCCTGGCCGGCGGTCCCCTTGACGAGGTTGTCCTCGGCCGAGGTGAGGACGAAGTTGCCCGTGCGCGGGTCGTGGACCGCCGACATGTCGATCCGGTTCGTCCCGACAACGTGGGCCGTGTCCGGGGTCTCGCCGCTCGGCAGGAGCTGCACGAACGGGGCCGCGCCGTAGGCCCTCCCCCAGGAGGCGTAGAGCGCCTCGACCGTGGCGCCCGGGGCCGCGGGCACGGTGATCGTCGTGGCGATCCCGTAGCGCATCGGCGCCAGGTGGGGGTTGAACTGGATCACCGTCCTCGCGCCCGTCAGGAGCTCGAGCTGCTCCTCGATCTCCGCGAGGTGCCGGTGCTTGACGAGCCCGTAGGCCTTCGCGCTCTCGGTGCGCTCCACGTAGAGGTAGGCCTCGTCGACCTTCCGGCCGGCGCCGCTCACCCCGCTGAAGCTGTTGGCGACGATGTGGTCCCGGGTGACCACCTTGTCCCGCAGGAGCGGGACCAGCGGCAGGAGGATGCTCGTGGGGTAGCAGCCCGGGGACGCGACGATCCTGGCCGCCTCCTTCCAGCCGGGCGGGGAGAGCTCCGGCAGGACGTAGCGCGCCTGCGCCAGGAGCTCGGGCGCGGCGTGCTTGCCGTAGTACCGCTCGTGGGCCGCCACGTCCGCGACGCGGAAGTCGGCGGAGAGGTCGATCACCCGCTTGCCCGCGCCGACGAGCGCCCGGGCGAACTCGGCGGCCGCCCCGTGCGGCAGCGCCAGGAAGAAGAGCGGGATGTCGCCCGCCGCCAGCGCGGCCGGGTCCGAGGCCACGAACCGGATCCCGCGGTCGGTGCCCCGGACGGCGGGGATCACCTGCGCCAGCGCCTTGCCGGCATGGGTGCGCGACGTCACGGCCGCCAGCTCGACCCTGGGATGACCCAGGAGCAGCTTGACGAGCGTCTCGCCCGCGTAACCCGACGCGCCCACGATTCCGACTTTCATGTGTTTCGAACAATTCCTTCCGGCACCTCAGAAATAAAGCAATAAATGAAAAGGCCGCCCCCCGTCGCGGGAAGGCGGCCCTCGATAAAACGGGTCCCGATGCGGATCAGCGCTTCGAGAACTGGAAGCGCTTGCGCGCGCCCGGCTGGCCGGCCTTCTTGCGTTCCTTCTCGCGGGGGTCGCGTCGGATGTGGCCGGCCTTCTTGAGGGCGGGCCTGAGCTCGGCGTTCATCTTCTGGAGGGCCCGGGCGATCCCGTGCGCCACCGCGCCGGCCTGCCCGGCGACGCCGCCGCCCGCCACGTTGACGGTCACGTCGATCTTCTCGCGAAGGTCCACCGTCAGGAGGGGGGCGTAGGCCTGCTTGGCAAAGTTGTCGTGCGAGAAGTACGTGTCGAACGTGCGGCCGTTCACGGTCAGCTTGCCGCTGCCGTCGGTGATGCGCACGCGGGCGGTCGACGTCTTGCGCCGTCCGGTGCCTGTGAAGATGTTGGCGGGGGTGCTCATGGTCAGACGGAGATCTTGACGGGATTGTTGGCCTCGTGCGGGTGCTTGGTCCCGGCGAACACGCGGAGCTTGGTCAGCATCTTGGCGGCCAGCCGGTTCTTCGGAAGCATGCCCTTCACGGCGTGCATGATCACGAACTCGGGGCGCTTCTCGCGGTACTGCCTCAGGCTCCGGTAGCGCTCGCCGCCGACGAACCCCGAGAACGCCATGTACTCGGTCTTGTCCTCCTTCTTGCCGGTCAGGACGACCTTCTCGGCGTTCACGACCACGACGTAGTCGCCCGTGTCGACATGGGCGGTGTACGTGGCCTTGTTGCGGCCCCGGATGATGTTGGCGAGCTTGACGGCGAGACGGCCGAGCACCTGCCCGTCGGCATCAACGAGATACCACTTGGGCTGTGCTGTCTCCTTCTTCGCGAGATACGTCTTCATGGGAAAAGAGGGTTAGACCATGGATTCCAAACAGGGGTGTCAACCCCCGTTTTGAGCCTTGGTTCCGTGCCGGAATTTGCAACGATCGGCCCCATGCAGCATCGCACCGCACTTGCATGGGCGGGCGCCCTCGGGGCCACGGGCGTCATCCTGGGGGCCTTTGGCGCGCACGCCCTCAAGGCGACGCTGGAGGCGGCGGGCACCCGCGACATTTGGGACACGGCGTCCCGGTACCAACTTCTGCATGCCGCGGCCCTGCTTGGCTTTGCAGGCTGGTCAAGGTCCTCCCCCGCGAGGCCCGGCAGGTGCGCGGCCTGGGCTCCCCGCCTCTGGGTCGCGGGCACGCTGCTCTTCTCGGGCTCGCTCTACGCCCTCGCCCTGGGGGCTCCGCGCGGGCTTGGGGCCGTCACGCCGCTCGGAGGGGCGGCGCTCATCGCCGGCTGGGTGCTCTGCGCCGGCGCGGCGCTGGCCGCCTGAAGGCGCCCTCCCCCCCCGTCGATGCCCGCGACCGATGGCGTCCCTCCCCTGCCCGACGAGCTGCGCGCCATGCTCGCCGCCGTCAGGCGCGTGGGCCGGCCGAGGCTCGTCGGCGGGGGCGTGCGCGACTGGCTCCTCGGGCTCGCCTCGGCCGATTTCGACATCGAGGTCGCGGGCGTGGACTTCGAGGGCCTGAGGCGCGCCCTGGCGCCCTTCGGCCCCACCGACGTCGTCGGGCGCAGCTTCGGGGTCGTCAAGGTGCGCGGCGCCGCGGGGTCCGAGTACGACTTCAGCCTTCCGCGCCGCGAGTCGAAGACCGGCGCGGGCCACCGCGGGTTCGCCGTCCGGCCCGACCCGTCGCTCGGCGACGCCGACGCCGCGGCGCGGCGCGACTTCACCGTGAACGCGATCTCGGTGGACCCGTTCACCGGGGAGGTGTTCGACCCCTTCGGGGGCCGGGGCGACCTGGCCGGCCGCATCCTGCGCCACACGTCCCCCGCGTTCCCGGAGGACCCCTTGAGGGTACTGAGGGCGTTCCAGCTGGCCGCTCGGTTCGACTTCACCCTCGCCCCGGAGACCGCCGCCCTCTGCCGGGAGATCGCGCCCGCGTTCGCCGAACTCCCCGTCGAGCGCGTCTGGGGCGAGTGGGACAAGTGGGCCGTCAAGGCGGTGCGGCCCTCCAGGGGCCTCGCGGTCCTCGAGGAGACGGGCTGGATCCGTCATTTCCCCGAGGTGGCGGCGCTGCGCGGCACGCCGCAGGAGCCCGAGTGGCACCCGGAGGGCGACGTCCTCACGCACACGGGCCTCTGCCTCGACGCCCTGGCCTCGCTCGACGGATGGCTGTCGGCGCCGCCCGCCCGGCGTCGGATGCTCTCGTTCGCCGTCCTCGCCCACGACTTCGGGAAGCCCTCCACGACCGTGCGCGCCGAGCGGCGCGGCGCGATGCGCTGGCTGAGCCCCGGGCACGAGGCCGCGGGCGGCCCCGTGTCCGACGCGTTCCTGCGCCGCATCGGCGCCCCGCTTGACCTCGACGCCCCGGTGAGGGCGCTTGTCGTCCACCACCTGGCGCACCATCACGGCCAGGCGGGCGACTACTCCGACGCGCAGGTCCGCAGGCTCGCGCGCAAGCTCTCGCCCGCGACGATCGAGGACCTGGCGCTCGTCATGTCGGCCGACTCCATGGGCAGGCCGCCGCTGCCGGCCGCGGGGATCCTCGAGCTGGTCGGACGCCTGCGCGCGCGCGCGTTCAAGCTGGCGGTCGAGGAGGCGGCGCCCCGGCCCATCATCCAGGGCCGCCACCTGGTCGCCCTGGGCCGGCGCCCCGGGCCATCCTTCAAGCCCATCCTGGACGCCGCGTTCGAGGCCCAGCTCGACGGCGCGTTCGGCGACGAGGCCGGCGGGCTCGCGTGGCTTCGGGAGCACAGCCGATGATCGCCGCGTTCCAGTGGGACCTCGCCCGCCAGGCGGAGCGCCTCGACTGGCTCCTGGCGCAGCTGCCGCGCTACGCCGACTGGGGATACCGCGAGCTCTACGTCCACCTCGAGGACGCCCTGGAGTACCCGAGCCTTCCGGGCGTCGCCCGCGGGGACGCCTACAGCCAGAGGCAGTTCGCAAGGCTCGTGGACGGGGCCTCGCGGGTCGGGATCGGCGTCGTGCCGATCGTCAACCTCCTCGGCCACACGCAGTACCTGATCAAGGTGCCGGGCCTGCGCGACCTGAACGAGCTGCGCGCGCCCGACGGCTCGCCGCTCGAGCGCGGCCAGGTGTGCCCGCTGCACCCGAGGATGCTCGAGGTGGCCGACCTGCTCCTTGGGGACGTCGCCCCCTTCTGCACGGCCGGCAAGGTCCACGTCGGGCTCGACGAGTCGTTCAGCCTCGGCCGGCACCCCCTCTCGGCCGCCGAGATAGCCGAGATCGGGATCGAGGCCCACTTCGGGCGCTACGTGCAGCGCCTGGACGGGGTCGCCCGCGCCCGGGGCCTTCGCCTGGGGATGTGGGCGGACATGCTGGCGCTCCTGCCCGGCGCCGTCGCGTACCTGCCTCCAGGGATCACCGCCTACGACTGGTACTACTACCCTTTCGGCAGACGCCCCCGCATCGAGCTCCGCAATTTCCGCGAGTACGACCTGGCGCCCGCCCTCAGGGCCCGCGGCGTCGGGTACTGGGGTTGCCCCATGAACGGCGCGTTCCGCCACGAGCCCCTGCCGGTCTTCGGCGAGCGCCTGGCGAACCTCCGCGACTGGTGGCGGCGGTGCGGGTCCGTGGGCGCCGACGGGTTCCTCGTCACGTCCTGGGAGCCTGACCGCCTGGCGGTCGCGATGACCTCCGTCGTCGACGCCGCCGCGGCCAGCCTGTGGCTCGATCCCGGGATCGACGACCTTCCCGGGATGCTCGCCCGGGGCTTCGACCGGGTGTTCCGCGGCGGCCGCGGCCGCGAACTTGCGCGCGACGCGCTCGCCTGCGACCAGAGGGCGTACGTCGGCTACGCCCGCTGGGAGATCGGCGACCGCTGGGACGTCTGCGCCAGCCGGCGGGGGGTCTCCCGCTTCGACGAGGAGCGCGCGTTCTTCGGGCGCCTCGCCGGCCGCCGGCCCGCCCTTCCCGCGCCGTTCCGCGCAAGCGTCTCCTTCCGGGGCTACCTGGCCGAGCGCGACGTCTACGTGCGCTCGACCGCCGCCATGATCTTCGCCCTGCGGCGACGGCTCTCGCGGGGCGGCCCGGCCGACCCGGGGGTCGCCCGGGGGCTGGCCGCGCTCCTGTCCCACGCCGGCGAGTTCGCCTCGAGGATCGAGGCCGGCGCCCGCGCCGCGAGGGCCCTCTGGCGCCTGACCCGCGACCGCAACGTGCGCGGCCCGAACGAGCGGATGGTCGCAGAGGACCGGGCCCGGCTCCGCGCCCTGAGGCGCTGGATCGGGCGGTGCGCCGCGGATCCGCGGCGGCTTTCCTCGGCCTCGCCCGTGTGCGGGGCCTGGCAGCTGCGCCTCGACGTCCTCGTCGCCGAGCCCGCCCTCCAGCGGGTCGTCGTCGAGTGCCGCGACGCCTCCGGGGCGTGGCGGATCCTCCACGGGCGAACCGCGATCGAGTTCCGCGCGGAGGCGGCCCGCCCCAGGGCCCGAATCCGTCGGGAACTGAGCGTCCCGGTGCCGGGACCCGGCTGCGCGCTCCGGGTCGCGGTGCGCGGGATCGGCCGGGTGGCCATCGC
>CAYQOH010000129.1:6125-7586 GCA_964419075.1 uncultured Opitutaceae bacterium
GCCTCGATGTAGAACATGCGGCCAATGGAGCCGAGGTAGGTGCCGACATCCGCGTTCGTGTTCTGGAACACGTTCGAGGCGAGCGGCGGGAGCTTGTTGGCGACGTTGTTGACGCCGACCGTCACCCTCAAGCCGTCGAGCGTCTTGTTCAGGTGCAGGTGCGAGAAGTCGTACCCGAAGCCCAGGTCGAACGAGTTGAACGACGAGACCGTGCCGAAGTCGGTCGTGTCCGCGCCGCCCGTGTCGACGTTGTGGACGCTGTCGATCCAGGTCACCGCCACGTAGGCCTCGGCGCCCCAGTTCTTCCAGTTGAGCGACGTGTAGGTCCTGTACTTCGGGATCGTGCCCTCGTTGACCGAGGCTGTGCCCGTGTACTCATAGTACTGCTGGGTCGGGATCAGCTGCAGCTTGTAGCTGTTGTACCAGGTCCAGGTCGACGTCAGGTCGAACGTTCCGACATTCGCGACCTTCTTGATGTATTCGATGTTGATGTCGGTGCTTCCGATCTTCTGGCCGGCCAGGTTGATCGTGTTCTGGATGACATAGATCGACTGCGGCGACTTGCCGCTGATGCCGCCCGGGGCCGTGGGTTCCGGGCCGTTCGGCGTGTTGTAGTGCACCTCGGCGACGTACGGCGAGGCCGCGCCCGCCGTCTCGACGCTCTGTATGATCGTCTGCGCGGGAACAACGCCCTGGATGGCCTTCTCGTCGATCTGCTCGTAGTCAACCGAGATCGTGAGCCCGTCGATGACCTTCGGGGTCGTAACGAAGCCGACCGACCAGGTCTTGGCCGTCGTCGGCTTGAGGTTGGGGTTCGAGCCGCCCGTCTGGTTGAACTGCACGTTCTTAGCAACGCCGTTGATCGTTGTGTACTTGATCGAGGGCGTGGAGCCGGAGCTCACGGGCCCGTAGAGGCTGTAGAGCTGCGGCGCGATGAACGACTTGCCCGCCGATGCGCGGAGCTTGAACTGGTCATCAATCGGAGCCCAGCTGACGTTGACCTGAGGGTCCGTCGTCGCGCCGACCTGGCCGCTGTAGTCGTCGTAGCGGACGGCGCCGTCAACGTTGATGGCGTGCGCGCCTGGGATGTTCATCTTGGCGCTCGTCACCGGGACGCTCACCTCGGCGAAGTACGACGTGAAGTCGCGGACCGCCTGGAACTGCTGGAACGTGGTCGCGTTGGCCCAGCCCTGGGTCGTGCCCGTGGCGTTCGGAAGGCTGTTGATGTCCGGGACCGCTGACAGCGTCTCGCGCACGAAGTTGACGCCGACGGCGAACCCGAGCTTGCCGGCGGGCAGGTCCCAGATGTTGCCGTCAATCTTCGCGTCGAAGGCGTTCAGCGTGCTCAGCATGTTCACGAAGGCCGTTCCGAGGACGCCGTTGAAGGAGCTGTCCGAGGGGTGGGCTTCGAATGGGTTCAGCTGGCCGTCGGCCCAGGCAGCATTCAGGGCGACCGTGTCC
>CAYQOH010000130.1:0-7491 GCA_964419075.1 uncultured Opitutaceae bacterium
GTCGGCGGCCTCCTGCTCACCATGGAGGGCGTCAGGCTGCTCCAGTACAACCTGGTCGAAAAGCTGCAGGTGCCGGCCTGGTTCGACTTCCGCGTGGATGGGAGGGTGGTCGCCATAGCCGTCGTCGCCACGCTAGGCGCCGGGTTCCTCGCCGGCATCGTGCCGGCGTGGCAGGCCTCCCGCATCGACCTCAACACGGCGCTCAAGGACGACTCGCGCACGTCGGCCGGCATCGGGGGCAGCCGCCTTGCGCGTTGGCTCGTCGGCGCCCAGATCGCCTTCTCGACCATGCTTCTAGTCGCCGCGGGCGTCCTCGCCCTGACCATCTACCAGACGCGCAAGGCCAACCTGCGCTACGACCCGGACCGTCTCCTGACTGGACGGATCGAGGTCCAGGAGGGCACCCAGCCGACGGTTGAGGCGAGGGCTCTCTTCTATCGCACGTTGATCGAGCGCCTCAAGTCGGAGCCCGGCGTGGAGTCGGTGGCCGTCACGAGCCGCAATTTCATCGGGTCGGGCGTCGCCACCCAGGTGGCACCCGAGGGCGTCGTCTACGCCCACGACAACGAACGGCCGAACGTCTGGCTGGACGTCGTGTCGTCCGACTACTTCAAGCTGATCTCGGTGAAGCCGGCCTCAGGGCGCCTGTTCGACACGCGGGAGCTTACGAGGGGCTCGGTGAGCGCCGTCGTCAACGAGTCGTTCGCGCAGAAGTTCTGGCCGAAGGCCGAACCTGTGGGAAAGCGCTTCCGAAGCAGCCAGACCCAGAACGGCTGGGTCACGGTGATCGGCGTCGTGCCGGACCTGCAGATGCAGGGGGTCTTCGCCCCCCCGGGGCGCGACGAGGCCGGCTTCTACCTGGTCGAGGACCAGATGGGCTGGGGCTGGCTCGACCTGTTTGTCCGCACGAGGTCCGACCCCCTCCAGCTGGTGGCCGCCGTGCGAAAGGCCATCGCCAGCATAGACCCTAACCAGCCCATCCACTCGGTCGGTACGCTCACGAGCCAGACGGCCCTCGCGGTGCGCGGGTTCAGCATCGTCGGGCTGATGGCGATGATTTTCGCGGCGATCACGGTGTTCCTCGGCGCGCTCGGCGTCTACGGGGTCACCTCTCAAGCCGTGAGCCGGCGCACGCGTGAATTCGGGACGCGCATGGCCCTCGGGGCGACTGTCGGCCAGGTCCTCCTGCAGGTCCTCTTGCAGGGAGGCCGCCAGATTGCGGCCGGAGTGGGGGTGGGGCTTGTCGCGGGCTTCCTGCTCACGCGGCCGCTCGAGTCCATCTTCGGGTCGCGGATGGCCAACAACCCGGGGATCTACCTTTTCGTCTCGGCCCTGATAGGGCTCGTCGGCCTTGTTGCGCTGTGGATACCCGCTCGGCGCGCCGCCCGCATCGACCCGATGGCCGCCCTGCGCTCCGAGTAGGCTCCCCTGGCGGACGTCAGGGGGCCGCGCGTGCCCGTCCTGCGCGGCACCCTTGACAGGGGCGCTCTAAATATACATCTTTTCCTTGTGAAGGATACATACAGTGTCAAGGACCTCCAACGCGAGACCGCGGCCGCCATCCGCGCCGCCGAGGCCGGCACGCTTGTCACCATCACCCGGCACGACCGCCCCGTCGTCCATGTCATCTCGGCCGCGCGCCTGGGGGGCATCCTGGAAACCATGGAACTGCTCGCTGACGGGGACTTCAACCGCCAGCTCGGGCTCCTTCGCGCAGGCAAGCTCAAGTTCCATCCCGCCTCCGAACTTGCCGACTAAGGTAACGGTTGCGAGCCAGGTGCTCGAGTATCAAAGGGCTCTTGCGCCTGAGCCCCGAAGGCGGATGAAGGCTGCCCTGCTCGGCCTGGCGGAGGGACGGGGTGACACCAAGCCGCTTCAGGGCAATCTGGAGGGGCTGTTGCGACTGCGCCTGGGCGAGCACCGCATCGTCTATCGCCACCGGGCGGGCCGGATCGAGGTCTTTTACGCCGCGCCCCGCAGCGTGGTCTACGAGTTTCTTGCCGCCCACCTGCGCGAGATGCTGGATTAAGGGACCCCGCCAGGCGCCGTGACCGCGGGCGCGTACTTGGTCAGGTCGCCGCTCGGTATGACCTGGGTCGTCGAGAGGAAGTTGGCCGCGGCCTGCGGGTCCACCGCGCTCCATTTCTCGAGGATCGGGGTCACGTGGTTGATGATGCCCTGCTCGGGAAGGCCGGAGGCGTAGAGCGCGGTGATCGCGGTCTCCGGCGACGTGCTCGCGGCGCGGTTCGCAAGGGCCACGAGAGAGAACATCTTTGTCTTCGGCGAGCTGATGCCCTCAAGGGCCTGGAGCGCCGCGGCCGGGTCCGACGCCCAGATCGCATCGCCGTACGAGGCGGCCACCTGGTCGGAGCCTTGAATCGCCGGGGGCAGGGTCGCGTAGATGGCGCGCACCTCGGCGTCGCCGTTCGGCGACCCGCTCAGCTGCTCAAGGACTCCCGCGATCGCGTAGGCGCGCACCGGGTCCGTGGCTTGGCCCATGGCGAAGGCGACCGCGCGGTCCAGGTTGATGCCTGAGAGGAGGCTGCCGACGGCGTACGCCGTCGGCCCGGCCGCCTCCGCGCTCACGTAGGGCATGAGGTTTGCGAGCCCGTTGAGTACCGACGGGCTCGCCCACCGCGCGACCTGGTAGACTGAGTCGTCGGGACTCTCGGCCCCGTTGGCGATGCCGAGGATCTCCTGCGGCGTCGCCGTTGCCCCTACGGCCTTGGTGACCCCTGGCATCCAGAGATCCCTGTAACGATTGCGGGCCAGGTAGCGCAGGGCCGCGCCGCGGTTCCTGAAGAGCCATTCGACCAGGACGGCCCCCCGTTGCGCCCGTGCGCCGTTGTTCTTCCAGTCCACATTCTGCGTGTCCCGCAGCCGCTCCTCAAAGGAGGGGGTCCCGGGTGCGGTGGCGGCAAGGACCGGGATGGGCACGGAGTTCGCGGGGGCGGCGGACCTGGGCGCGTCCCCGTGGTCGCGCACGGCCTCCGGCCGGTGCCTCAAAGCGATGAGGAGCGCGCCTGTGAGCGCCACTAGGAGGCACAGGGGCAATATCCAAAACCTGGAGTTCATCGAAGGGGGCTCGGATTGGGATCTCAAGGGACGTCGCGGCGCCCCTGAGCATGCCGGATCGCGGGGGGGATTCAACCGTTGCGCGCCAGTGCCGGCCCGGGGTTTCGGGGGGATTCAGGAGTACCTCGAGCGCGCCGCGAGGAAGCCCGTGGCGGCGTCGAGATCGACATCCGCGATTAGCAGTCCCGGTTTGCCGTAGGGCTGGAAGGCGAGCAGCGATCCGTCGGGCCGGGCCACGGCCGACGTCGTCGTCGACCCGGCCCCTGCGCAGTTCACGCTCGCGAAATAGCAGGTGTTCTCCGCGGCCCGGCAGAGGACCGCCTTCTCATGGAACGAGTTCGCGGGATCGGCGAAGGCCGGACGGTAGGCGCCGGGCGGCTCCTCGTCGAAATGGGGGTGGAACACGACGTGGGCGCCTTGCCTCGCCGCCCAGCGGACGGTCTCCGGATAGCGCCAGCCCTCGTGGCAGATCACGATGCCGAAGGTCAGGGGTCCCGCCCGGAAGACGCGCCGTCCCGAGCCGGGCGAATAGGTCCCCTCCTCGGAGGGGTCGAGCTGCACCTTGTCCTGAAAGCCCGCGAAGGTCCCGTCCCGGTTGATGACGAGCGCCGTGAGCAGCCGGGCGTTGTCGGCCGCGCGCTCGGTCCCGAGAACGACCGCGACGCCCGCCTGCTTCGCCGCGGCCGCGAGGGCCGACCAGGCGCGCTCAAGGAACGCCGGATCCAGCGGGAGGGCCGGCCTTCTTGACACCCGGTACCCGGGCACGAAGCACTCCGGAAAGCAGACGATCCCCGCCCGCTCGCCTGCCGCTTGGGCGATGGCCTCCCGCGCCAGGGTGACGGATTCCTCGGGCGTCCCCGGGATCCGGAGGTTGGCAAGCGCGATGCGAAACGGGTTCATGGGCTCATCCGGGTGCTCAGGCTAGCGATGCCCGATCCTCCTTCAAAGGGATGGGTTTGTCCAAGACTTAGGCGCGCCACTTGGGGGCCCTCCCGCGGTATGCCGTTGACCCGTCCCGGCGCCGGGACTTCATTGGCCGGATGGCCGCACCCAGGGAATGCCGGGGGCAATGAAGGTCGCCGCAATGCTGATGAGGGTACTGCCCATGGCGGTGCTCGTCGCCCGTCTTTCGGCCCAGGACGTGAGCATTTCGCCAATGTCTTGGGTGTACCGCGAGGATCCTCCCGACCAGTTCCCGGCGCCCAAGCGCCCGTGCCTTCCGGAGTTTCCGGATGAGCTGCTGAAGACGGCCGACTTCGGCTATGTGACCGAGGACGTCTTCGTGGACGACCGGGGCAAGAGGCTGTCAGTGGAATACCACGCCACGATCCCCGTATACGACCGCGAGCTCTTGCGACTTGAGGCATCGTCGAGCCCGTCGTTCAAGAGCTTCAGCCCGGCCACGCGCGACGGAAAACCGGTCAACTCCAGGGTTCACTTCTCGGTGGTCTTCAACCCCGCCTCGGCGCGAGCCTCGGGCCCCGACGCAACCCCCAGGCTCCTGGATGCGTGGCCCGTCGTGGTACCCAAGATGAAGGCCGCCGGGGACGACACGGCCCTCTTCCAGAAGTTGATGTGGGCGACGGTGACCCTTGACGAGCAGGGTCACCCGACGGCGGTGAAGGATGCGCCCGCCGAGATGACAGGGCTTCTGGAGAACGCGGTGAAATCGTGGCAGTTTGCCCCGGCTAGGCGGGCGGGACGCGCCGTGGCTCAGGACGCAAGGGTTCCGTTCATCCTCATCGCGGAGAACCACGGCCTAGCCAAGAACAGGACCCCTCCTCGGGTCGTCAGGCAGGTCGCGCCAACTTATCCCTATTCCATGCGCCTAAGCCGAATGCGCGGGGAGGTGCAGGTTCAGTTCATTGTCGACATCGAGGGGAACGTGAGAAGGCCGTTCGTGGTGAGGTCGCTCAATCCGGCATTCGACGAGCCGGCCACGGAGGCGGTGGGCAAGTGGCGATTTGAGCCGGGGCGCGAGGACGGCGTGCCCGTCTACACGACCATGCAGGTCCCGGTGTTCTTCGCCCTGAACGGCCTCGAAGACGGCGGCAGCGCGGGCATCGAGCTGCGCCGCGGCGGCAACCCGTCCAAGCTGCCCGAGGAATGGCGGGTCGACGTTCCTGCGAAGATCCGGAGCATCGTCATGCCCGTGTATCCCTACGAGATGCTCAAGGGCGACGTCACGGGTTCCGCGGAGGTCAGCTACGCCGTCGACGAGCAGGGCCGGGTGGGCATTTCCCTGGTCACCAGGGCGGACCGTCCGGAGTTCGGGCTCGCGCTGCAGGCTGCAGTCGAGCGCTTCGAGTACGAACCCGCCCTGAAGAACGGTCGACCGAACAAGTCCCTCCTGGGGTTCGGCGAGGACTTCAGGACGAGCGACGCCCGACTGGTCACGGGTGACGACGACAGGATCCTGGGCCTCGAGAGAAAACATCCCGAGAAGATCGGCAGCTCCAAGAACCTGGACCAGCCGCTCAAGGCCGTGGTGAAGCGGGCCCCCGTCTTTCCCCGCTCCCTGCTGGGGAGGGCGGCCCGCGGGGATGCCCTCGTGGAACTCCTGGTTGACGAGGGCGGGCATCCGCGCCTTGAGCGCGTGGTATCCGCCAGCGAGCCGGCGTTTGGCTATGCGGCCGTGCAGGCCGCGGCCCTGTGGCTTTTCGCCTCACCGGTCAGCAAGGGGCAGGGCATCGTGGTCCGGGTGCGGATCCCCTTTGTGTTCGGTGCCGGCGCTCCCGGCTCCGCGGATTCGACACCACCGTGATCGGCCTACGGGATGCGCCAGTAGCCCCCGACGTAGATCATGGTGCTTCCGCTGTCCTCGAAGTGGGGGGCCATCCACTCGGCTCCCGGCCTGGGCGGGTACTCATAGTGACCCTTGAACCAGACCCAGTGGTAGCCGCCGTGGCTTGCCGTCCACCGGTAGTAGCCCGGAACCCAGGTGTACGCCCGCCCCGGCGAAACCCCGATGGCCTCGTCCGGGAACGGCGGAAGGACGTCGCTTGACTCGACGTAAACGGCGACCGGCGCGCGCGGCGTCGCCACGGCCGTCCCGCGGGAAAAGGCCCTCGCAAGCGAATCCACCTGCACCGAGGTCCGCGGTCCCGCCGGCAGCCCGAGCATCGCGGCCGCCGCGACAAGCATCAGAGCCTGCGCGCGAAAGGGCCTGCCCGCATAGGTCGGGTTATTCATGGGGTGGGGTAAGCGGAGTAAGCTAGGGGGAAAATCGGCACGGGCGCCATTCGCCTCAACGGAAATCGAAAGAATTTACGAGTTCCTGACGGGCCCGCGGAGTGGTGTTGATTCGAGGGACCCCATCGGTGATAGTGGATTCCCGGTATTCCAACTCTCCCATGACAACGACCCCACTCCGCCACGTCCTTCCCCTGATCGCGATCGCCCTCGGCCTCCTCGTGCCCGCCATCGCGCGAGCAGCCGGCGCCCCCGCAGGCAAGCTCGTTCCCGTCGACGACAAGACGGACGCTTCCTGGCTCGCGAACGCCCGGGCGGCCTATCCGTTGGACACGTGCGTCGTGTCCGAGGAGAGCCTCGGGCTCCACGGCCCCGCGAAGCAGAAGGACATGATCTACCGCGAGCCGGGCAAGCCCGACCGCCTGGTGCGCTTCTGCTGCAAGGGCTGCATCGACGACTTCAACAAGGACCCGGAGAAATTCCTGAAGGCGCTGGACGCGGCGGCGGCCGTCAAGAAGGCCGGCTCCTAGTCGGGGCCGTTCCGGGTGTTCCGCAGGGGCGTCACGCCCCTGCGACGTGCACCGGCTCGACGTGCCAGATGTCGCGGCAGTACTCGCGGATCGCGCGGTCCGAGGAGAACTTGCCCATCCGCGCCACATTCAGGACCGACATCCGCGCCCACTGCCTCGTGTCCGCGTAGGCGCGGGAGACCCGCTCCTGGGCCTCGATGTAGGAGCGGTAGTCGGCCAGCAGGAAGTACTCGTCGCGGTCGAGCAGCGAGCGGACGAGGGGCTCGAACAGCTCGCGGTCGCCTCGCGCGAACGCGCCCGAGGCGACCGACTCCAGCACGGCGCGCAGCTCGGGGTCCCGCTCGCAGAGCTCACGGGGGGCGTAGCCCTCGGCCCGCCTCCGGGCAACCTCGTCCGCCGTCATCCCGAACAGGAAGAAGTTCTCGGGGCCGACCTCCTCGCGGATCTCGACGTTCGCGCCGTCGAGCGTGCCGATCGTCAGCGCCCCGTTCATGGAGAACTTCATGTTGCCGGTGCCGGAGGCCTCCTTGCCCGCCGTGGAGATCTGCTCCGAGAGGTCGGCGGCCGGGTAGATCCGGTGGGCGCTCTTCACGCTGAAGTCGGGAAGGAACACGACCCGGAGCTTGTCCCGCACGTCCGGGTCGGCGTTCGCGACCTCGGCGACCGAGTTGATGAGCTTGATGATGAGCTTCGC
>CAYQOH010000131.1:0-7484 GCA_964419075.1 uncultured Opitutaceae bacterium
ACGGACGAACCTTGGTTTCAAGGTGCTTGCCGAGGCTGCGCACGATCTTCGCGACAAGGTCGAGCGAGGTCGATTCTATGGTGCCGAGGCGCTCCACCACGCTTTCCCTGAGGTCGGGGCTAAGGAGCGCGAACACCTCCGACGCCTTGCTGCTGTCGAGGTATGAGAGGACGAAAGAAATGGTCTGCGGCTGCTCGGCCTTGATCAGGTTGTAGATCTGCCTTCCCTCCATCTCGCTGATGTCCTTGATGACATCCACCGAGTTGCCCACGGGGCCCATGCGGCCCATGATCGAGGAGGCCTTGTTTCCTCCCTTTGCGATCTCGAGGGTGCGCTGCGCATAGGCCATGCCCCCGAGCGCCGAGCCCGAGCTCTGCTCGAGCAGCTTCGAAAGCTCCTCAACCACCTGCTTCTGGATCGCGTCGGGAACCATCGTGTAGGAGGCCATTTCGCGGCACAGGAGCTCTATCTCGGTGTCGTCGAATTGCTTAAGGATCTCGGCAGCCGACTCGGGGCCGACGGCGATCAGAAACAACGCGAGCTTCTGCTGGCGTGAGAGCTTGCTGTAGTCGATTTCAGCCATGGAGGGTCCTCAGTTCCGGTTCGGGGCCACCCATTCGCGCAGCGTCAAGCCGACGTTTGCCGGCTTCTGCCGGATGAGCTCGTTCAGGAAGTCAGGCGTGACGCCGTTGGCCGGCGGCCTCGAACGTCCTGCGCCCTCCGCCGGCAGCGTGAGGATCTCCATCGGCACCGCCTCCGGCCGCTGGCGCGAAAGCATCCGCATGAAGAAGATGAAGACGCCGACAGCCGCGGCCATCGCGCCCCACCGGCTCCCGGCCTCGACCCAGCCCATCCACCGGCTCGCCTTTTCAATGGACTGGACCTCCTGGGAGATCGGCTCCGCGGCGAAGGTCATCTCCTCCACCGTCACCATGGAGTCGAGCGACTGGCCCGGCGCGGCCTTAAGGCCGAGCGCGTTGACAACCACCTGGCGCAGCAGGTTGAGCTCCTCGGGCGTCCGCTTGGGCGCCTGGCCGGCGGCCCCCGCCGCCGCGGGCCGCGGGGCGACCAGGACCGCGGCGGTTACGTTCTTCACGCTTCCCGGGCTGCGCGTGATGTTCGTGAGGGTGCGGTTTATCTCGTAGGTGGTCGACCGATTCTTGCGGTTGGATTCGGTCGTGGACGTCGGCTTTGCCGCGGCCGCCGCGGCCGTGGCCGCCGCTTTGTCCGGCACATTTCCGCTCACGCCCACCGCGCCTCCCGGCGCATGCGTGTCCGCCGAGCTCGAGACGTCGTCGGTGCTCGATTGCGTGCGAACGACCTGGCCCTCCGGGTCATATTTCTCCTCGGTGAGTGTCGTGGCCTCGGTGTCGATCTCTGCGGAGACGCGCACCACGGCGTTGCCGGGGCCGATGACCTGCGAGAGCATGGACTCCACCTTCTTGGAGAGGTAGTCCTCGACCTGCTGCCTGTAGCGCATCTGCGACGAGGCCGTGCCGAGGGTCGGGTCCTGCTTGAGCTCCTCGGAGAGGACGTGCCCGTGGTTGTCGACCACGGCGACCTCGTCGGGCTGGAGGCCCTGGACCGAGTTTGCGACCAGATGGCGGATCGCGTTGACCTGCTCGGGCTCGAGCCGTCCGCCGCCCAGGTCCACGAACACCGACGCCGTCGACTTGACGCCCTGGTCGGTGAGAAGGAGGCGGTTTTCGGGCTGCACGATCATCACCCGCGAGGCCTTGACGCCCTGAAGCTGGGAGATCGTTCGGGCGAGCTCGCCCTGGACGGCGCGCAGGTAGTTGGTCCGCTGGACAAAGTCGCTCAGCCCAAACTGGCCCTTGTCGAAGATCTCGAAACCGACGCCGTCGCCGCTCGGAAGGCCCTTTCCGGCCAGGTCCATCCTGATCTTGTACACCTGCTCAGCGGGCACCTGCACGGCCGTTCCGCCGGCCGTCACCTGGTGGGGTACGTTCTGCGACTCGAGGTAGCCGATGATCGAGGCGGCGTCCTTCTCCCCCAGCCTTGCGTAGAGCAGCTGGTAGTCGGGACGCCTCGACCATAGGCCGACGGCGGCGATTCCGATGGTGACGGCGAGCGCGGCGACGACCAGCGAGACCCGCTGGTTGATGCCGAGCTGCCCCCAGAGCGCCAGGAGGGATTGTGCGAAGTTTTTCATCTATCGAAGGGGGTTCCTGGTCTGGGGGCCGGCTCAGGCCTGCATGCGCATCAGCTCCTGGTAGGACTCGACCAGCTTGTTGCGGACCTCGACCATGAGGGACAGGGAGACGGAAGCCTCCTGCATCGCCAGGACGCTCTGGTGAAGCTGGCCCGAGTCGCCAAGGAGCACGCTCTGGGTGATCTTGTTGGCCTCGGCCTGCTTGGCGCTGACGGACGAGACGAGACCGTCGAGCATCTTCCCGAAGCCGTTCGCAGGCGCGGTCGAGCCGCCGGCCTCGGCCGCCGAGGGGCGCGCCTGTCCGATCTGCGTGAGAATCTGCGGGGTGAGCGGCGAGCCGATGGATCCGATGGGTGACATTGCGGGTTATTTGCCTATTTCGAGCGTTTTCTCGGCCATTTCGCGCGCGTTCTTCGCGAACGAGAGGTTCGCCTCGTAGGCTCGCGACGCGGTGATCATGTCCACCATCTCGTACGCAAGGTTGACGTTGGGCATCGACACGAAGCCGTCGGCGCCGGCGTCCGGGTGCTGGGGGTTGTAGACCTTCTCGCCGGCGGCGGGGTCCGCGGAGACGCCGGCGACATGCACGCTCTGAAGCGATGCCCCGCCCGCCTGCCGCACCAGCTCGGTCTCAAAGGATACAATCTGACGCTGGTAGGGGCCACCCGCCGCCGTCCGCGTCGTCTGCGCGTTCGCGATGTTCTGGGCGACGATGTCCAGGCGCGTCTTCTGCGCTTCGAGTGCGTCTGCCGTGACGTCTATTCCGGAGATGAGGTTCATTTCGGGCGATCCGCGCTATCAGCCGACACTCCCGCTGATGGCCATCTTCAGCTGCTTGATGTTCGTCGAAGCGATCTCCGTGAGGAAGCCGTACTCGACCGAGTTCTTGTTCATGGTCAGCAGCTCATGCTCGAGATCCACCGAGTTTCCGTCGGGCCGCACCGTCCGGGCCTGGGTGTCCTCGACGAGCGAGGGTTGGAGCGAGTCGAGCTGCGAGACGGGGGCGCCGGTACCCACCTGGGCCTTGAGCTGGCTCGCGAAATCCGGGGAGACGTCGATGCGCCGGTAACCCGGCGTCTCGGCGTTGGCGATGTTGGAGGCTATCGCCTCCTGTCGGAGCGCGGTGAGGTCCATGAGCTTCCGCGCCAATTCATAGGTATTGTCGGATTGGAAGATCGGGCTGGTCGTCATGCGCGCATTTTTTAGCACTGCGCGTTCCACCCGTTGACCGTGCCACCTAACCCACTGTTTACGTTATTTATACACTTTTAAATCTATTCCATGGGGAAAATCCGTGTGCTGGTGGCACTCCCGGCGGGACGCCACGGCAATTCTTGCCTGCCATGAAGCCGGCCGGGGCGCGGGCTCGACGATGCCGGTAAGCGTGATCGGGCGCCGCAGCATCGTTTCAAAGACGTTGGCTGCGGCCCGAACGATGTTCTCCCGGATCAATGTTTCAGTGATTTCCTGTGCTGCGGGAATGGGCACCTTCACATCGGCCCGAATCGGCCGCACCTTACTCTATTCCGCGCCAATAATGGCGACGGCTCACGATGCCGGCGCGACCGCCGCCAGGGGCCCACAGCCTCACCAGCCCTTGTTGCGCGCGCCCTTGGGCGCCATTCTCTTGCGCGCGGCCGGACCGTCCGTCGCCTCGCCGCTGATCACGATGTCGGCCACGACCCTGCCTCCCGCGCAGTCAAACACGTAGATGTAGCGATGTTGCGTGACGATCGGGTCGATCCGAAAATTTAACCCTCGCAGGACGGACGCCTCCGTGAGCCCGCACGGGAACCCCGCATCGCACAGGCCCTCCTTGAACCCGCCGACGATCATGTTGGTGAGCTCGCCAATGGCGTAGTTGACCACGACGTCACCGACCGACTCAAGTTCCGGCCCGTCCATGCCGAGCATCGCCCCCGCGCAGTCGACGGCCAGGGCGGACTCGAAATAGAGTTGGACGAGGCCCCGTGCGCCTCCGAGAAACCCGACCGTGCCGACAACCTGGGGCGTAGCCGTGGCGGGCTTCGCGGACGGGCGGGGCGGCCACGGGCCCGCCCAGTCCCTCAGCGAAATGGGGCGGCGAAGCGTCTCGTCGAAGACGTCCGCGACCGCGTGGACGATATTGTCCCGAATGAAGCGCTCGGACAGCTGTCCAACGGCGGGCATGGGAAGCGTAATATCGACGCAACCCGGCCGAGATTTACACGATTTTGGCAACCGGGCCCCTGTCGCGGGGCCTTGCGACGCGGCTCATTCCTCCGCAGGCACGGAAACCGCGCCTCCGGCCTCCCGGTACTCCACCAGCTTGTTGCGAAGCGTGCGGATGCTTATCCCCAGGAGCGCGGCGGCCTGCGTCCGGTTTCCGCCGGTCTGGGTGAGCGCCGCCTGTATCGCCTGCTTCTCGATCTCGTCCAGGCGCAGGACGCCGCCGTTCTGGGCCACCTCGACGGCACCCGGGTCCGCCGGCGGCGACGGCTCCGAAAGGTCGTCCGAGAAGGGCGCCATCGAGTCAAACGAGACCGCGGACGCGCCGGTCGATTCGGGCTCGGGGAGCCCGAGGCCCGCGGCGGTGACCGGCCGCCCATTCTCCGCGAGGATCACGGCGCGCTCCACGGTGTTCTGGAGCTCCCGGACATTGCCGGGCCATCCGTAGTTGAGCATGGCCGCTTTGGCAGAGTCGGCGAACCCGGCCGGTTTCACGCCGTGCTTCCTGGCGTAGCGCCCCAGGAAATGCTCGGCCAGGAGAAGAATGTCGTCCGTACGCTCGCGCAGCGACGGCACCTGCACCGGGAACACGTTGAGCCGGTAGAAAAGGTCCAGCCGAAAGGTGCCCCGTTCGACATGCTGCATCAGGTCCCGGTTCGAGGTGGCGAGGAGGCGAACATTGACCTTGATCGTGCGGTTGCCGCCGACGCGCTCGAATTCCCGCTCCTGGAGGACGCGCAGGAGCTTCGCCTGGAGGTTTGCCGGGATCTCGCTGACCTCGTCCAGAAGGAGCGTGCCGTTGTTGGCGAGCTCGAAGCGCCCCTCCCGCCGCTCCGTCGCCCCTGTGAACGCGCCGCGCTCGTGGCCGAAGAACTCGCTCTCGATCAGGTTCTCGGAGACGGCCGCGCAATTGACCTTGATGAAGGGCTGGCCGCGGCGCGGGCTGCGGCGGTAGAATTCGCGGGCGATCATCTCCTTGCCCGTGCCACTCTCGCCCGTGATGAGCACGGTCGCATCGGTGGGCGCCACGCGGTCGATCAGCTGGCGCATGCGCTGCATCACGGGACTGCGGCCGACGAGCACGCTGTCAGCGTCCTCGGGATCGTCGGTCAGCAGCCGGTTGACGCCAAGCAGCTGGCGATAGCTCGCCGCTTTGCGCAGGATGACATCAATCTGGCTCGGGGCGAAGGGCTTGAGGACGTAGTCGAACGCCCCCGCGCGCATGCAGGCGACGGCGGACTCGATCGTGCCGTAGCCCGTGGTCATGACGACGAGCGGGCGCTCCGGCAGCGCCGCGATCTGTTCGAGGAATTTCTGGCCGTCGCCGTCGGGCAGGCGGATATCGAGCATGATCAAGTCAAACGACTCCCGCTGCATCGCCGCCTGCGCCTCCGCAAGGTTGACCGCGCAACTCACCGCATACTTGTGCCGCGCGAAGATGCTCTGCAGCAGGTTCCGCACGACCTGTTCATCTTCGACGATGAGAATTTTTTCGAGCGACATGACGGAGAGGGGTGTGGCGGGCATTCCAGGGGGGCAATCCATAGACACGATTCGCCCGGGCGATACAAACAAATGTTGCCGCCCGACGGCTCGCCGGAGTCCGGGATGCGTAGTTTCCGCACCCGTTGTCGGCCAATTACGCAGACCCGGCGGGGCCGGCGATCGCACAGGCCAGCGCTTTGCCTGCGATCCGCCGGAACAGCGAAAAAAATCTAAAGATGGCATGAGCCCTGCCGATAGTGATTCCCGGAGCACCCGTTGTGCCCCTCCTCCACCCTGACGCTCATGTCCACCCGACTCCTTTCCTTCCTGACAAGCATCGAGCATGCCCTGTCGCAGGAGACGGGAACGGCGCCCGTGGTGAAATGGAGCAGCCAGCGCTCGGTGAATTTCAAGGACGGCCTCGCCCGCGTCATCCTGACGCCGCCGGCCGATGCCGCCGACCCGTCCTTGGGCGGTGCGATCCTCCTCTACAGCTTCCTGCTGTCCGACGGCTCGCTCACGCTCAAGGCGGTCCTCAGCTGGGACCGCAGCCCGGCCACGGTGCGGGTCTCGCTGCACGCGAAACCGACGGTCGACTGGAAGGCGGAAGCCCGCCAGATCGCGGCCGCCTGGCTCGCCGGTCCCCCGGCCGCCGCCACGATCGAGGCCGGACCGAGCGTGGTCCAGGGCTCAGCCAATCCGCTGAAGAGCGCGACAGGTTGAGCAGGCTCGCACTGCAAGTGCGGCGCCGGACAGAATCAGGCCACCGCGTGTGTCGTCCGCGAGTGCCCTGCCCTCTCCGCCCGCGTGTGGCGGCCGTAAACGGGCGCGATCCGCCCGATCGTCTGCAAATTGTCGCGCGTCCGCTCCAGCTCCGCCTGCACCTCGGCGAGCTTCTCATCCAGGAGCTGCTGGTTCCCGCGCCGGCGGGCCAGCAAGGCCGCGAGGCGGTTCTGCACCGTTGGGGCGAGCGGGCCGTGCTGGCCACGCGCCAGCTCCGCGAGCACGGGCTCGGCCCGCGCCTGAAGTTCCCGAAGCGCCGTGACGTCTCCGGCGCAGAGGAGCATTGACTCCTGGACGGCGAATTCCTCCAGCACCGTCAGGAGGCGGAGAAATCTGGAATCCGGCGGTGACATGCGTCAGGCGACGACGCGCACCTTTTCGGTGACCGAGGTATCCTGCGTGCAGAGCATCTCAGCCCAGGCGTTGCGCAGCTCGCGCACGAGGCGCTCCACCTCGACCACGGGCTCGACCTGCTTGCGCAAGTTGGCCTCGAGCAGGCGGCGGTTGTGGTAATCGTAGAGGCGTTGCAGCGTCAGGGCGAATTCGCCGCCCGCCTCGAGGTTGAGGCCGCCCTGCAGCTCGGCGATGATGGTCTGGGCCTTGAGCAGCTGATGGTTGATCGTCTCGATCCGGCGCGGATCGTCCACGGGACGCGCGAAGGCGTCGCGGGTGATGGCGAGGGCTTTCAGCACCCCGTCATAGAGCATGAGCACGAGCTGTCCGGGACTGGCGGTGAGGACCGCGTTGGCGCGGTACGTCTGCGCGTAGGCAGTGGCAGGCATGGCCGGGTCAGGACTCGTCTTCGCTCAGGTCCGGCGCGGCCAGGATCTGCTGG
>CAYQOH010000132.1:0-5162 GCA_964419075.1 uncultured Opitutaceae bacterium
CACGGCCTTCTGGTTCTCCGGGAACTACTCGAGCTACATCGAGGACTTCCACCGCCGGAAGGGCAGGGATGCCGACCAGCCCCACCGGATGAAGTACCGGCGCCTGACACGGCACTGAGCGCGCCGCACCCCCCGGGACTCAGGGGGCCTCGGGAGCCCTGCGCACGAGCTCGGCGAACAGGGCCTCGAGGCGCGGAATGTCGACCGTGCGGACCACCGTCACGTCGGGCTCGCCGAGGCCCGGCCCGCCTCCGGCCGGCCAGCTGAGCGTCGCCCCGTAGCTCCCGCCGTGGCCGATGTCGACGTCCATCGCGAGCGCCTGGGAGCGGGCGACGATCGTCGGGTCGAGGAAGACCGCCGACGCAACCTCATCCCACATCGGGAATCCCGTCTGTGCGAACCGAGCCACGTACTTTGCGGCAGGCGAGTCGGCGCCCGCGGTCGCGCGGGCGACGACCGCGGCCGTGAACTTCGTGCCCACCGTGGCGTCCGTCGGGATCGCGGTGATCTTCCTCCAGCCGGCGTGGAGCGTCATCTTTGCGGCCTCCGGATCCCAGCGGATGTTGAATTCCACCCTCGGGTTGTGGATGAACTGCATCGAGAACTCGTCCACCTTGGAGCCGTCCGGGTTGAAGCTGCCGCCCATGATCACGAGCTCCTTTGCGAGCGCCGCGCACCCGTCGTCGAGGCGCGCCGCCAGGGCGAGGTTGGTGAAGGGCCCTAGGGCCAGGATCGTCACCTGGCCGGGGAATTCGCGGAGCTTCCTGACGATGAAGGCGGCCGCGCTTTCGTCCAGGGGCTTCGTGGTCGGCTCCCCTTCCTCGAGCGGCGGGACGACGTCCGCGGGATGATAGTGGGGACGGTTGACCGTGTTGTAGCCGGGCCACTTCTCCATCCATGCGCCCTTGTAGGCCAGCTTGCCGTAGAGCGTCTCCCACCGGCGGGTGTCCTCCTCGGAGTTGACGAGGGGGTAGGTCGATCCGGGCACGACGGGGATGTCGGGCCTGCCGATGAGCTCCAGCATCCGCAGCGTGTGCGCCACCTCCTCCTTCTGCCAGCCGTCACCGCTCTCTACCGTGACGCCGAGCACCTCGACGTCCGGGGCCTGCACCACCATGAGGATCGCCTGCAGGTTGCTGCCTCCGGGCCCGAAGGCGTCCTGGTCGATGATCACCTTGCGGCGGGGCTGCGAGGCGCCCGCGGCAGAATCCAGGAGGGCGCAGGCCAGGGCGATCGTCAGGGTGAGTCGTTGCTTCATTGGGGTCGGCCAGCAGAGGATATGCCAATGGATCGTTTCCTGCTTGGGTTGTCAGCGCTCAAACGCTTCAAATGCCGGCTCCATTCCCGATGAAGAATTCCCCGCCTGTGATCGTCCCCGGCATTCCTGTGGCCTCCGCCAGGGTTCCCGCCACAGGCCGCCGGAACCTGACGCTCGTCCTCGGAGCGCTCCCGCAGGAGACGGAGCTCGTCGCGGATGCCCTTAAGGGGCGCCGCCGCGGCAGGCTCGGCCCGTTTCCCTACGTCGAGGGCAGGATTGGGGGGCGAAGGACCGTCGTTGCGGCCACGGGCATCGGCAAGACCTGCGCCTCGATGGTCACGATGCGCTTCGCGACGCACTTTCGCCCGCGCGAGCTCATCATGACGGGGACGGCGTCGCGGATCAACCCCGAGGTGAGGAATGGGGACGTGATCATCGGTGAGACGACGTGCAACCACGACTTCGGCTCCCTCGGGGCGGGCTATGCCATGGAGTATTTCGGGGCCGAGGGACCGCTCCGGGACTCGATGCCGATCGTCTATCCGGCCGACCGCCGGCTCCTCGCCGCTGCCCGGAGAGCGCTCAGGCGCCACGTGCCGGAGACGGCCTCCCAGCACAGCCCCCCGTACGTGCCGCGCGTTCGAACGGGCCGGATCACCTCCGGCGACCAGTTCGGGATCCCGGACGAGAGGATTGCCGACATCAGGCGCCAGTTGGCGCCCGACCTCATGGAGATGGAGAGCGGGTCGGTCGCCCAGGTCTGCTGGTACCTCGGGATCCCCTTCCTCTGCGTGCGCAGCGGCAGCAACCGCACGCAGAACTCCCCGGACAACGACTACCGCAAGCTGTCGCCCTTCGCGTCGCGACAGGCCGCCCTCTTCACGGTGTCCCTCGTCGCCGAAATCGCGAGGTCGCGGCCATGAAGCTCTTCGTCCGGGGCGACGTGGACGGGTTCTTCGCGATCGCGATGGACAATCTGATCCAGCTGCTGCTGATCCCGGCGCTCTGCATCGGGGTCGTCGGCATGGCCCCGGCGACGGTCTACGGCCGCATCCTGCCGGGGATCGCGGTGTCGTACGTGGTCGGGAACCTGTTTTACGCCTGGCAGGCCCACCGGCTGGCGCGGCGCGAGAACAGGCAGGACGTGTGCGCAATCCCCTTCGGCCTGAACACGCCCACCATGATCGCGTACGCCTTCCTGGTGATGCTCCCGGCCCGGCAGCTGGCGCTTTCGCGCGGTGCGGCGGACCCGGATTCCGCGGCCTGGCAGGCCGGCCTCGTCGCCTGCCTCGGCTCCGGGATGATTGAGTTCTTCGGGGCCTTCGTGGCTGGCGGCCTCAGGCGGCTGACCCCGCGCGCGGCGCTTCTCGCATCGCTGTCGGGGGCGGGAATCGCGTTCCTCACGCTCAACTTCGTGTTCGACCTCTACGCCCATCCGGTCGTGGGCATCGTGACGCTCGGCCTCGCGCTCCTCTTCTTCTTCGGCGGCCTTCGTCCCAAGGCTGGCCTACCCCCCGCGGTCGTGATCGTCGCGGTCGGGACGGCGCTTGCCTGGGCCACGGGGCTTGCCCCGGGTGCCGCGGCGCCCGCCGGCTCCGTGGGCCTTCACGCCCCGCTCTTTGTCGGCGGGGACCTTCTGCGAGGCCTCGGCGGCGGGCTCTTTCTTCCCTACCTGCCGATCATCATCCCGATGGGCCTCCTCAACCTGCTTGCATCGATGCAGTGCGTCGAGTCGGCGGCGGCGGCTGGGGACGCCTTCTCCCTGCGATCTTCGCTCGCGGTGAACGGACTCTGCACCTTCGCGGCAGCATGCTTCGGGTCGCCATTCCCGACGTCGATCTACATCGGGCACCCGGCCTGGAAGAGGATGGGCGCCCGGGCGGGATACTCGACACTGAACGCAGCCTTCATGACGGCCGTCTGCTTCAGCGGGTCCATCGCGGCGATCGGATGGGCGGTCCCGGTCGAGGCAGGCATCGCGATCATCGTCTGGGTGGGACTCGTCATCACGGTCCAGGCCTTCGAGGTAACGCCCCAGCGCCACTGGCCTGCCATCATCATGGGGATCGTGCCCGTCCTGGTCTCGTGGGCGACGTTTAGCATCAAGAACGGAATCCGGATCGCCGGAACCGCGCCCGAGTTCTCGGCGCCGCTCGTTGCCAGGTTCCGGGCCGCCGGGACCTTCATCGACGGCGGGTTCGCGCTGGAGCAGGGCGCCTTTTTTGCGGCGCTCGTGCTCTCGGCAGCCACGGTGTTCATCATCGAGCGACGGTTGGTCGTCGCGGCCGGATGGATGGCCGCAGCCGCGACGCTCAGCCTCCTGGGGCTCATGCATTCGTGGAGATTCGCGGGTGCCGACACCATCAGCTCCCTTCCCCTCCTTGACCGGCTGACGGGCGCCCCAGCGGTGGGCGATCTGTTTCCCGCGGCCGCGTTCGCCGCGGGATATGCGGCGCTTGCCCTTGTTCTATGCACCGCCCGGTGGTTTACAGAACCCGCTTTAAAAGAATAGGTTATTATAATCCGATTTGCCGGGATAGGCGCCGTGGCATGAGTGGGAAGGGATTGGGGTGCCTGAGCCGGCCAAGGGCAGGGTTCAGTCACTTCCACGGCGGCTGCGGTTGAATCAGCGTGGCTGGATCAAGCCCCAGAAACTTTATACAAGTAATTTGCATATTGCTTGCATCCATTAGAGGGAATCATTTGTGATATCTCGAATGCTGATGAGCTCCTTCTACCCGACTTCGCACAGGTCTCGAAAATCTGAATGGGTCCGGTTGCTGGCGCTCGGGGTGGCGGTTGCCGCGTTGAGCGGGCGGACTGGCGCGCAGACGGTCATCAGCAACGGCACCCTCCTCAATGGCGCCGTCGAGAACGGGAACTTCACCGTGAACAGCGGCTCGAGTTTCACCGCCAAGAACGGAACGGTGTTTTCGGGGGGGACGACCACGCTCGGCAACAGCAACGTCTACCTGTCCGGGTCGGGAACGGCGCTGACCCTCGCCTCGGACGCGATCTGGACCGGGAATATGACGATCTACGGGACGGCCGCCAACTTGTCGGTTGTGAACAACGGGTCGATCACGAACACCTCCGGGGGCAACAACATCTACGGCGGCGGCTACACGGGCTTCACGTTCACGAACAACGGCACGGTGAGCGCCACGGGCGGCAACCTCTACGTCGGCAACGGGGGGAACGACTCCGTCGTCAACAGCTCGACGGGCGTGATCGAGTCGAACGGCGGCTACGTCACCGTCGGAAACGGCAGCTCGGTGACGGTGGCGAACGCCGGCACCCTCGAGGCGATCGGCGCCACGGGCTCGCTGACGCTCGGCCTCGCCTCCGCGACGTGGACGAACACGGGGACGATCGAGGCCCTGGCCGGCGGCACCGTGAACCTCGGGGGCCTCTTCTCAACCGCGAACCTGACGAGCGGGACCATCAACGGGACGGCGGGGACGATCAACATCACGGGCACGCTCAACAACGCGCTCGCGACCCTCAACGCGCCGGATGGCGGCGGGATATTCACCCTGGACGGCGGGACGATCTCGGGCGGCACCGTCAACGGGACGGCGCTCACCTTCGGCCAGGCCGGGGGCAGCACGCTGGACGGGGTCACGATGAGCGGGAACTTCGCGGTGCCCTCGGGCGCCAACTTCACCGCGAGGAACAACACGCTGTTCACGGGCGGAACGACGGCGTTCGCGAACAACTACATCTACCTTAACGGCACGGGCACGGCGCTCACCATCGCCCCCGGGGCCGCCCTCAGCGGCAACTTCACGATCTACGGCGTGGCGAACAACCTCTCGGTTGTGAACAACGGCACGATGACGAACACCGCCGGGGGCAACAACATCTACGGCGGCGGCTACACGGGCTTCACGTTCACGAACAA
>CAYQOH010000132.1:5262-6645 GCA_964419075.1 uncultured Opitutaceae bacterium
CGGCACGATGAACGCCACAGGCGGAAGCCTTTACATCGGCAACAGCGGGACGGACACCATCGTGAACTCCGCGACGGGGGTCATTCAGGCCAATGGCGGGAACATCACGGTGGGGTATGGCGGCTCGGTGACGGTGGTGAACGCGGGGACGCTTAAGGCGACAAGCCCCACCGGGACGCTGACCCTCGGGAGCGGCGGCTCGACCTGGGCGAACGCCGGTACGATAACGGCGAGCGGCGGCGGGACGGTCGACTTCGGGGGCACCTTCGCAACCGCCAACCTTGCCGGGACCATCAACGGCCTTGGCGGCACGCTCAACCTCACCGGGACGCTGCTCAACCTGAGCTCGACCCTGGCCGCCCCCACCTCGGGGATCTACACGCTCTACGGCGGGACGATCTCGGGCGGCACCGTCAACGGCAACGCCCTGACTTTCAGCAACAGCGGGGGGACGCTGGACGGCGCGACGATGAACGGGAACTTCAGCCTTCCCGTGAACACGTACGCGGCCTTTACGGCCAAGAACAACGCGCAGTTCACCGGGGGCACGACGACCTTCACGGGGCCGGGCTATGACAGCGTCTACCTGAACGGGACGGGCACCGCGCTCACCCTCGCCCCGTCGGCCGTGTGGTCCGGGAGCGTGAGCGTTGCCAGCCAGAACGCGAACCTGACGTTCGCGAACCAGGGCACGATCAACATGACCGGCGGAACCAACTCCATCTGGGGAAATAATCTGGGGTTCGCCTTCACCAACACGGGCTCGCTTAACGTGACGTCGGGAACGACCTACCTGGGGATCTACCTCAACGACGTCATCACGAACGGCGTGGGCGGCTCGATGACGGCCAGCGGGACCGGCGCCAACCTTGACCTCGGCTACAGCCAGGCCTCGTGGTCGAACCTGGGTTCCCTCCTGGCCGCCAACAACGGCGTCATCAATTTCGGGGGGAACTACGCGACCGCGGACTTCGGGGGCACCATCGACAGCAACACGGGCGGCGTCCTGAACCTCCAAGGGAATCTGAATAATGCGTCGGCAACGCTCACTCCTCCGCACAGCGGCGTCTACACGCTCGACGGTGCCACGGTCACGGGAGGCACCGTCGCGAGCGGCGCGCTCACGTTCAGCAACGGCGGCGGCACGCTGGACGGCGTGACGATGAGCGGGAACTTCAGCCTTCCCGTGAACACGTACGCGGCCTTCACGGCGAAGAACAACACGCAGTTCACCGGGGGCACGACGACCTTCACGGGGCCGGGCTATGACAGCATCTACCTGAACGGGACGGGCACCGCGCTCACCCTCGCCCCGTCGGCCGTCTGGACCGGGAGCGTGAGCGTTGCCAGCCAGAACGCGAACCTGACGTTCGCGAACCAGGG
>CAYQOH010000132.1:6745-7465 GCA_964419075.1 uncultured Opitutaceae bacterium
GCGGCGTCCTGAACCTCCAAGGGAATCTGAATAATGCGTCGGCAACGCTCACTCCGCCTCACACGGGGATCTACACGCTAGACGGTGCCACGATCACGGGCGGCACCGTGGCCGGCGGGGCGCTCACGTTCAGCAACAACGGCGGCACGCTGGACGGCGTGACGATGAACGGGAACTTCAGCCTGCCGGCGGCATCCTATGCCACCTTCTTTTCGAACGGCGGCACGACCTTCACCGGAGGCACGACGACGTTTTCGGCAACCTCCTACGACGCGGTTTACCTGGGGAGCGGCACGGGCACGGCGCTCACCCTTGCCCCCACGGCCACCTGGTCGGGAGCTTTCGACATCTCCGGCACGGCCCCGGGTCTCTCGATCGTCAACCAGGGCACCATGAGCCTCCCGGGATCGGGGGCCTACGCCATCGAGGGCCAGAACAGTCTGGATGGCCTGAGCATCTCAAACAGCGGGCTCATGGTTACCAACGGGGCGACCCTTTACCTGGGTTCCTACGCGAGTGACTCGTTCACGAACCAGCCCGGCGGCACGGTGGAGGCCAACGGAGGCGTCATCTACGTGGACTACAATCTTGCCACCTCGCCGAACCTGGCGTCCAACACGCTTACCGGCGGCACGTGGGAGGCCGCCAACGGCGGCACTCTGGCGTTCTACGGCACGTCCAACGCGATCGGCACAAACGCTGCGACGATCATCCTGAGCG
>CAYQOH010000133.1:0-7452 GCA_964419075.1 uncultured Opitutaceae bacterium
CTTCCCGATACTGGGAACGACCACGCTGCTCTGCCTGCTTGCGGGCATCCTGCTGCGGCTCAACCAGCCGATCATCCAGATGATAAACGCGCTCTGCACGCCGCTCCACCTGCCCGCAATCTACTGCTTGGTGAGGCTGGGCGGGTGGATGTTCTCGGTGCCCTCCGCCCACATGGGCCTGCGGATGATGAATCACCTGCTCTGGGTGGACCCCTTGGACTTCTTTGAGAAGTTCGGCATGACCGCGCTCCACGCGATCGCCGCCTGGGCCGTCATCTTCCCCTTCTGGGTGGCGGTCGCCTACCTGCTGGCCCTGCCGGTCCTGCGCGAGGTGCTTCGGCGCCGCGTGGTGATCGTGCCGCCGGCAAACGGGTCGCCTCCCCCGGTGCACCCGGTGCCCTAGGCGCGAAGTATTGACAGGCCGCCCCCGCGGGCGCCGCCTCGGGCCGCAGCAAACCGCCTCAGGTACTTGAGCGCCACCGCAAGGTCCTTGGGGACGGGGGCGCTGATCTCGACAGGCTCGCCCCGCCCCGGGTGGACGAAGCCGACCAGGCTCGCGTGCAGCGCGAGCCGCGAGACGAGCGGCCGCTCCTCGTCGCGCCCCTTGTACGCGCGCTTCAGCTCCGAGAGCAGGAGCACCGACCCCGGGTCGCCGTAGAGGAGGTCGTTCAGCACGGGGGCGCCAGCCGATGCAAGGTGGACGCGAACCTGGTGCATGCGCCCGGTGAGGGGCCTGCACTCGAGCCAGGCGAAGCTCCCGAACGCCTCGAGCACCCTGAACTGCGTGACGCTCGGCCTTCCCCCTCCCCTGCGGAACACGCGGACGCGCCCCGGGTCGCGCTCGTCCTGCCCGAGGGCCAGGTCGACCGTGAACTCGGCGGGAAGCGCGCCCTGGGCGTCGCGCACGGGGGCGCAGGCGCCGCCCATGCGTTCGGCAGGCGGAAGCGCCGCCATTGCTAGGAACGTCCTGCGGGCGGACTTCGACTGAAACTGGCCGCTCAGGGCGTCCAGGGCCGGCTTCGTCTTGGCGAAAAGGACGACTCCGCTCGCCTCCCGGTCGACGCGGTGGACGCACGCCAGCGACGGGCCGCGGGCCTCCCGGGCGAGCGCCATCAGGGTCGCGCCGGCCTCCCCGGGCCGCCCGGGGGCGACGGGCAGCCCGCTCGGCTTGTCGAAGGCCACGAGGAAATCGTCCTCAAAAAGGATATCGGGGAGGGTCACGGGGATTCGCGCAGCCGGCACGGGCAGGAGCCAATCGATTCCCCACGGCAACGCCAGCGTTTCAGGAACGAAAAGATCGCGTTACGGGATGAGTTTCGCGTTCCCGCAGAGCGTCGCCCCGCCCCACGTTTGACGGATGCCCGCACCCGCGCTCCCGACCGCGCCTCCCGCGCCCGGCGTTCTCTCCCTGATCGCGCCGCCGCTCCCGCTGCGCGCGTTCCTGAGGTTCGCGGGCTACCGGCTGCGGCCTCCCCAGCCGGTGCCCCACGCTCCCGAGGTCACCCACGCGGCCGACGCCGTCCTCGCGCGGGGCGAGGCCGAGCCGAGGCAGGCCTCCACCGTGCTTTGTGAGCGGCGGGCCGGGGACCGGCCGACGATCGTGCTCGGCGGATTCGTGCCCGACTCCACCGAGCAGGTCTTCCTGCTGCGGGGAATGCTCCTGCGCCACGGGAGCGTCTACTACCTCAACTACCCGCGGCGGGGCTTCTCGATCGCAATGCTCTGCGCCCAGATCGACGACCTGGTCGAGGAGCTCAGGCTTCGCGGGCAGCGGCCCGTGGTCCTCTCCGTGAGCTTCGGCTGCGCCGTCCTGGTCGAGTGGCTGCGCCGCGCGAGGGCGCAGCGCCGCGAAACCCCCGTCTCCGGCGCCGTCCTCGTCAGCCCGGTGGCCTGCTACGAGGACGTGGACGATCCCTCCTCGGACAGGCCGGCGACGCTCCTTGGCCGGGCGCTTCGGCCCTTCGCCGAACGGGGCGTGGGAGCCGACCCCTCCGTGGTCGAGAGGGCCCGCGTGATCCTCCTGAAGATGTTCGAGGCGGGAGCGAACAACCGGGCGGCGCTCGCGGGGCTGCTGAGCCCCGCGGAGCTGCGCCGGCTGCACGCGGCGGTCTCCGCCGCCATCCGCGGCATCGACGCGACCGGGGCGATCGAGCGCGTCGGCGCCCTGCGCGCGCTCGACCCCCCGGCGTCCTGGGCGACCCCGTGGCCGCCGCTCTGCCCGGCCCCGGCGCTCATCCTCTACGCGGAGAAGGAGGGCTCGGTCCTCTCGGCCAACTCCCCGACCCGTAGGCTCCTCGAGTCGGACCGCAGCCGACTGTTCCCCGCCTCCGAGTGCCGCGTCGTCCGCGGCGGCGTCACGCCTGTGCAGCACGCCTCGCTCATCTTCCACCACTACCAGTTCCTCCCCCATGTCGCCGCCTTCTACAGGCGGTCAAATTCCGGTAAGTTCGTGCTCGCCGCCTGAATTCGCTTGCCGCGGGCGACCCCCGCACGCTGCCTTGGAAGCGGTAGCGTAAAGTGCTGGAATGCCCGTTGTCCCCAGAAGCCTTCTTTCCTTCTGCGCCGGTCTCCTCTCGACCCGCGCGGCAATGCGATTGAAGCGGCAGCGGGACCCGGTGCCGCGCCAGCACGCGGTATTCAAGCACCTGGTATCAAGGCTCGCCCACGGCTCCCTTTGGAAGGCGGAGGGCGTCGTGCCGGAGATGCCGCACGCGGAGTTCCGCCGAAAGGTGCCGCTCTGCACCTACGAGGACCTCTCCCCCCAGATCGAGCTCATGAAGAAGGGAGAGCCGGACGTGCTGTGGCCGGGCCGCTGCCAGATCTATTCCGTCTCCTCGGGCACGACCGCAGGCCGAACGAAGTACATCCCCGTGACGGAGGCGATGCTTGACCACTTCAGGCAGTGCGGCCTCAACTCGCTGCTCTGGTACACGACGCGCGTCGGGCACGCCGGCATCTTCCGCGGCCGCCACCTCTTCCTGGGGGGATCCACCACCCTCGCCCCCATCCCCGAATCGGAGCCGTTCGAGGCCTACGCCGGGGACCTGAGCGGAATCGCGGCGCTGAACCTCCCGCGCTGGGTCGAGAACCACTATTACGAGCCGGGGCCGGAAATCGCGCAGATGTCGGACTGGCCGGCGAAGATCGCGGCCATCACCGAGCGCACGGCGCACGTCGACATCTCGCTCCTAGCGGGGATCCCCAGCTGGATCCTGATACTCGCCGACACCCTGCGCTCGAGCATGACCCGGGGCAAGGCCCGGGTTGAGCACCTGCAGGCGATATGGCCCAACTTCGAGTGCTTCGTGCACGGGGGCGTCCCGATCACCCCGTTCCACGACGAGCTGCGCTCCCTCCTCGGCCCCACCGTGAATTTCCACGAGGTCTACCCTGCCTCCGAGGGGTTCATCGCGGCGCAGGACGCGGACGCTGCCGCCGGCCTGCGGCTGATGGTGGACGCGGGCATCTTCTACGAGTTCCTGCCGATGTCGGAGTTTGACGAGTCGCGCCTCCCGACGCTCGGGGAGAAGGCGGTGCCGCTCGAGGGGGTCAAGGAGGGCGTCGACTACGCCGTCGTGATGACCACCCCCGCGGGTTTCGCGCGCTACGTCATCGGGGACGTTGTCCGCTTCGTGTCGACCAAGCCCGCCCGGCTCATCTACGTCGGCAGGACGAAGCTCCAGCTGAGCGCCTTCGGCGAGCACGTCATCGAGAAGGAGATCACGGACGCGCTCCTCGCGGTCTGCCGGCGCAACGGCTGGACCATCGTCAACTTCCACGTGGCCCCGATCTTCCTGAGCTCGACCACGAACAAGCTCCGCGGGCGCCACGAGTGGTGGGTCGAGCTCAAGCCCGGCACCCTCACCACCCCCACCGGGCCGATCATGGCGGTCGAGCTGGATGCGGAGCTCAAGCGCCTGAACGAGGACTACGAGGCGAAGCGGGCCGGCGGGGCGCTCGACGCCCCGTTCGTCCGGCTCGTGATGCCGGGGGTCTTCGAGCAGTGGATGCGCCACCACGGCAAATGGGGCGGCCAGAACAAGGTGCCGCGCTGCCGCAGCGACCGGGTTATCGCCGACGAGCTGGGCGATGCCCTGCAATTCGCAAAAGACTGACCAGATGGCACGCGGGATGCTTTAGACAAGGCATCCTGCAGAACGCGGGGTTTTGGGTAGCATCAAGCCGGCCTCACCGCCGGCGAGACTAATAGCGGGGCTGGCGTTAAGGGGTTATCGCCAGCCCCGCGCCCGTTTTTCAGGAAGCGGGGGGCCTGAGGACGGCCAGCACATCCTTCTCAAAGTCCGCCGCCGGCCTCTTGCCGAGCTTCTTGTTCCGGATCAGCCCGTCCCGGTCGATGATGAACGTGGTCGGGTAGCCGTCGATCGGCGCGAACGCGCTCACGATGGTGTCGTCGCCGATGACCACCGTGTAGTTGATGCCAAAATCCTTGATGAACTGCCTCACGTCGGCCGTCCCTCCCGTGTCCATCGAGACCCCGACGACAACAAGGCCGTCGGCCCCGTACTTCTTCTGGAGCGCCACGTATCCCGGTATCTCCGTCTTGCAGGGCGCGCACCATGTCGCCCAGAAATCGAGGACCACGACCTTGCCCTTGAACTGGTCGGACGTGACCGGCCTCCCGTCCACGTCCTTCAGCTTCCACGGGGCGGCAGGCACCGGAAGGCCCGGGGCGGCCCCCATGGGCACGGCGGGCGCGAGCGACAGGAGGACGGCAGCGGCGAGGCGGAAAATGCCGGATTTCATCGGGTGGCGGGCGGCAGGAAAGGCCGCCGCAACCGTGGCACAGGGCGCGCCCCCGCGCAAATCACGGATGGACGTCGGGGAGGTCGAGCTCGAGCGTGTCGATGAACTTCTTCATCGCCGGCGTGAGGACGCGGCCCTTGCGGTGGAGGATGGCGAGCGGCCTCGTGAACTCCCCGCCCTTCAGCTTGAGCACGGCGAGGGTCCCCTGCTTCGCCTCCTGCAGGACGGTCGCCTGCGGCACGATCGCGATGCCGTGGTCAATCTCCACGGCGCGCTTCACGGTCTCGATGTTGTCAAACTCCATGACCGTCTCGATATCGAGCTTGTTGTCGCGGAAGATCTGGTCGACGGCCTTGCGGGTCGGGATGTCCGGGTCGAACCCGATGAACTTCTGGCCGGCCAGCTCCGAAACCGTCACCTCGCCGCGCTTCGCGAGCGGGTGCTGGGGATGGCAGATGACGATCAGGTAGTCGTTCCTGAACGGGATGTTCTCGATCTGGCGGACCTTCGCGGGAAAGGCGACGAGCCCGAAGTCCACGCAGTTGTGCAGGATGTCCTCGTAGACGAGGTTCGAGCGGCGGTATTCGACGCGCACGTTGACCGAGGGAAAATCGTGCAGGAACTTCTTGATGTAGGGCGGGAGCTCGTGAAGGCCGATCGAGTAGATCGTCGAGATGCGGATGGTGCCGCTCACGACCTTCTTCATCTCCTGGAGCTCGGAGAGCAGGGTCTCGTAGGCGTGCAGCACGTCCTTCGCCGATTCATAGACCCTCTGGCCCTCGCGCGTTAGGTGAAATTGCTTCTGGCTGCGGTCGACAAGCAGCGCCTTGAAATGCCTTTCCATCGCCCGCGCCTGCTGGCTCACTGCGGACTGTGTGATGCTGTTCAACTTGGCCGATTTGGAGAAACTCTTTGTCTCGACCAGGTCGGCGAAGATCTTAAAATTCTCAATTTGCATGATTAGCGCAGGTTGTTGAATACGCAGTATAAGGGCGTACTGTTCGACAGGCCAAGCATTAGTTTCTCTAAACCACCGGAATGTTGCCAACCTACGAGGAATTCAAGCTGCGGGCGGACGCCGTTCGCTCGAGGATCGCCGCGGCGTGCGTGCGTGCACACCGCGACCCGGCCGGCGTCGAGCTCCTCGCGGTGACGAAATCGCATTCAGCAGCGGCGGTGGACCTTGCGGCACGCTATGGGCTGCGCGCCGTGGGCGAGAATCGCGTCCAGGAGGGGGCCGAGAAGAGGGCCCAGTCATCGGCCGCCGTGGCGTGGGAGCTGATCGGGCACCTGCAGTCGAACAAGGCGCGCCTCGCGGTCAGGCACTTTGACAGGATCCAGAGCGCGGACAGCGAGAGGCTTCTCGAGGTACTCGACCGGGTCGCCGGCGAGGCCGGCAAGACGCAGGCCGTCCTGCTCCAGGTGAACGCGGGGCTCGACCCGGCGAAATCGGGAGCCGAGCCGGGCGACGCGCCGCGGCTCCTCGCCGCCGCGCTCGCAAAGGCCAACCTCCGCGTCGACGGCCTGATGACCATCGCGCCGCTTTCCGACGATCCCGACGTCGCCCGCCGCACCTTCGCAACTCTGCGGGAGCTCCGCGACAGGCTTGCCACCGCCACCGGCGCCCAGCTGGCCGTGCTGTCGATGGGAATGAGCGCAGACCTCGAGGCCGCGGTCGCCGAGGGAAGCACGATGGTGAGGATCGGAACCGCGCTCTTCGGCTCGCGCGAGTGAGGTGTCGAGCGCAAATTGCGCCGATTCTTTTCTTCCGGTATTGCCACGCGCTGCCAAAACAGATTCCACTTTTGGGCGTGGAAATGGACGCAATGAACGCCGCTGAGAGAGAGGCTCTGTTGAGCCTGCTCGACGATCCCAGTCCCACCGTCCGCAGGGCGCTCCTCGCCAGGTTCTCGGCACACGGTGCCGCGGCGGCGAGCCTCCTGCAGGAGATCGCCCACAGCTCGAATCGCGTGCTCGCCCGCCATGCCGCGTGGTTCATCGACGAGCTGAAGCTCACGGATCCCGTGAGCGAGTTCCGGACGTTCATCCGCTCCCTCAACTACGAGCTCGAGACCGGGACGCTCCTGCTTGCCCGCACCGTCACCCCGCACCTCGACGTCGCCGAATGCCGCGCGGAGATCGACGAGATGGCGGCGCGCTGCCGCGAGCTGATCTCGGAGCCCTCGACGAACCGAGAGAAGTGCCGGGTGATCAACCGCGTGCTCTTTCACGAATGGGGCTTCCGGGGCAATGTCGAGCAGTACACGGACCCCCTGAACAGCTTCATCGACAAGGTCCTCACGCGCAGGAAGGGCATCCCGATCTCGCTCAGCATACTCTACCTCCTCGTGGGCGAGCGCCTGGGCCTCCCGCTCGAGCCGGTCGGCCTGCCCGGGCATTTCGTCGTGGGCTGCTACGCCGACGAGGCGCCGTTCTTCATCGACCCCTTCGACCAGGGCCTCTTCAGGGACGCGGACGAGGTGTTTGCGCTGCTTCGCTCGAACCACATCGCGCCGAAGCCCTCCGACCTGGCGCCTACGACGGTCCGGGAGGTGCTCTGCCGCAGCTGCCGGTCCCTGGCGAACCACTACTCGGCGGCGAGCGACCTCGCCCGCGCGCAGATCTTCGCGGAATTCGCCGACGAGTTCGAGGCGACGCACGAGCGTTACCTGCAGTCCTGAATCCCGT
>CAYQOH010000134.1:0-7436 GCA_964419075.1 uncultured Opitutaceae bacterium
GGCCCGCGTCGGCTGCCGGTCCCCCGCCACTCCCCCCAGGACCCGGGCGCCTACCTTTTCTGGGAGACCGTGTATTTCGGGATGGTGTCCGCCCGCCACCACGGCGCCGCGGCGGCGATCGACTGGGCGCGCTTCGACCTCGACCTGTGGAAGGAGCGGCGGGCGGGACCGAAGCCGGCCTAGCCGCGCTGGATCAGCTCGATCTCGTAGCCCTCCGGGGCGTCGATGAAGGCGATCACCGAGCCCGTGCCGGTGCGCGTCGGCCCGTCGGAGAACGTGTAGCCCTTCCTCGCGGCCTCGGCCTGGAACGCCGCAAGGTCGTCCACCTCGAAGGCCAGGTGCATGAGGTCGGGCTGGACCTCCACCGGCGGGCTTCCGGGAAGCTGGCAGAGCTCGATCTCCTCGTCGCTGTTGGGCGTCCGGATGAAGGCGAGCTGCGCGCCCCGCGGCGACGTGTGCCTGCGCCCGACCTTGAGCCCAAGCACGTCCTCGTAGAACTTCACGGTGCGCTCCAGGTCGTTCACGCGCATGCGGGTATGGAGGAGTTTCTTGACCATGGCGGGATCATAGGGCGCCGCGGGTCCATCGCAAGAGCGGCGAACGAGCGGGCGCCCCCGACGGACCCGGGGAATCCCGTTGGACTTTCCAGACAAACCCGGGCAACGTTTTGCCTCAATCCCCATGAAAGCCCCCTCCGCCCTCACCCTCGCAATCATGCTGACCGCCGCGGCCCTGCGCGCCGCGCCGGACCCATCCTGGCTCGGTCACGACCGCGACCGCCCGCAGCCCGCCGCCATCGACCCGGGCACGCCGAGCACGCAGGACCAGGCGGGCCAGCCGCCCTCGGACGCCACCGTCCTCTTTGACGGGAAGGACACCTCGCAATGGGTCGCTATGGACGGGAGCCCGACCAAATGGGTCGTCAGGGACGGCATCTTCGAGTGCGTCCCCGGCAGCGGGTACGTCCGGACGCTCCAGTCGTTCGGCGACTGCCAGCTCCACGTCGAATGGGCCTCCCCCACGCCCCCGCACGGCGACAGCCAAGGGCGCGGCAACAGCGGCGTCTTCTTCGGCTTCGACCGCTATGAGTGCCAAGTCCTGGATTCCTACCAGAACCACACCTACGCCGACGGCTCAGCCGCCTCCATCTACGGGCAGTATCCCCCCCTTGTTAACGCCATGCGCCCGCCCGGCCAGTGGGAGACCTATGACATCGTGTGGACGGCTCCCCGCTTCGACGCGGACGGGAACCTGGTTTCCAAGGCGCGCGAGACCATCTTCCACAACGGCGTCCTCGTGCAGAACAACGTGGAGCTCACCGGCCCAACGGGCTGGATAGGGCGCGTCCCCTACAAGGCGCACCCCGAGCGCCTGCCGATCGCCCTGCAGGACCACGGCAACCCCGTCCGCTTCCGCAACATCTGGGTGCGCGAACTCGGCAACCCGCGGCACAAGGAGTTCATGCTTCCGGACGCCCTGCTGGACGCCTATGCCGGCGACTACGGGACCGACAAGGGCACCCACGTCGCGATCCGCCGCCTGCCCGACGGGCTGCTGTCGCTCACGCTTGCGGGTCAGGAGCTCGTCATGCACGCGCAGTCGAAGACGATGTTCTTCGCCCTGACGACGGACGTGCAGTGCGAGTTCCTGTTCACGGACACCCCCAAGGTGCTCGCGGTCTCCGTGGGCGACCCCCAGGAACACGCCATGCGGCTGGAGCGCAAGTCGCCATAGGCCCGGGCCCGGGGCCGAAGGAATTGCTGCGGAAGAATCCGAACGACGGCTTCGGCGGGGTCTGCTAGACTCCGGCCGCCGAAGCCGGCCCGCCGTCCCCCTCGCAGAGCGGCCTCTCCGGGCCCGGCGCCTCAACTCCCGAACCGGCTGAAGCCCCCCGCTCCCGATGACCCCCGAAAAAGACTATGTTCTCGGCACCCACGACGAGGAGCTGCTTCGGCTCGGCCTGCAGCACCGGGTCTGGAGGCCGAAGATGCTGGAGGCCTGGATCGCCGCCGGCATCACGAGCGGGTCCCGGGTGCTGGACCTGGGCTGCGGCCCGGGGTACGCCTCCTTCGACCTCTCCGAGATCGTCGGTTCCGGCGGCTCTGTCCTGGGCGTTGAGCGGTCGGCGCGCTTCGTGTCGTTTGCCCGCGAGGAGAGCGCGCGGCGCGGCCTGCGCAACACGCGCTTCCTCGAGGCCGACCTCGCGCAGCCGCTCGCGCTGCCTGAGGTGGTTGACGTCCTGTGGTGCCGGTGGGTGGCGTCCTTCGTGACGGACCTCCCCAGGCTCGTGCGGACTGTCCACGCGGCGCTGCGGCCCGGCGGGCGGGCCGTGTTTCACGAATACGTGAACTACGCCACGTGGCGCACCATCCCGCGCTCGATCCCCGTGGAGGATTTCGTGGCCGAGGTGATGGAAAGCTGGCGCGCCTCCGGCGGCGAGCCCGACATCGCCTATGCGCTGCTGCCCGCGCTTCGCCTGGCCGGCCTCGAGGTCGTGGACGCCCAGCCGATCATCTTCTCGGTCGGCCCCGGCAACTACATCTGGCAGTGGCCAAGCGCCTTCCTGAGGAGCAACCTGAAGCGGCTTGTGGACAGCGGGCGCAGGGACGGGGCGTGGGCGGCGGAGGTTTTGCGGAGCTTCGGCGAGCTCGAGCAGTCGCCGGACGCGCTCATGCTCACGCCGATGCTCTTGCAGGTGATCGCGCGGAAGCGGTAATCCCGCGTCCGCGCGCGCGTTGAAGCCGCTGGACGGCGCGCCTAGAACATATAGCTCACGCTGATCCGGAACAGCGTCTTCGCCGCAAGCTGGTCTCCCGTGAAGTGGTAGTAGAGGGGAAGTTCGACGTCCGAGTACACCTTGAGCGGGTGCAGGTCGAGCTCCAGCCCAGGGGCGGCCAGCACGCGCACGAATCCCGACGCTACAGGGTCCGCCGAGTTTGGCCCCGTATCCCGGCTCCGGAGGGACAGCTTGATCTGCCCTATCGGCGCGACGAGCAGCCGGCCGATCCGAAACCCGTTGTAGTAGGCGCCCACCGAGGCGTCAAATTCCGCCCCGGGCCGGTATTGCACCTGGGTGAGCACGGGGACATCGAGCAGGGCCTGTGCGAAACCGCTCCAGCCATAGTCCGTATCGATGTTGAACCGATCATAGCCCCCGAGCAGCAGGTCGGTGCTCCCGCTTCCGATCTCCGTATCCCGGTCGATGTCGCCGTTGGCGTCATTCGTCGTGTAGCTGCCGCTCGGCAGCTTGACGCCGAAGGTGAGGCCGCTCGAGAGATCCGGCGAGAACCCTGTGTAGATCCCCTCGATCCGGAGGTCGCCCAGGCCATTGAAATCCAACGTGACGACGTCGTCTCCCGTGGCGCCGCCGGTCGTGACAAAATGCCGATCTTCGTAGGGCACCTCAAGCCGGACGCCCCAGCTGCGGCTGAACATCTCCTGGTACCCCAGGGTATACCAGCTTGTGCGTATGTCCTTGTCGGCATTGCCGGCGGCAGACGCCTCCGATGTGCCGCTCCAGTTGTGGCTCTGGTCCTGGTAGTCGTAGTCGACATAGGTCATGATGCCCGCGCCTGTGGGAATCATGGAGCTCGTGCCGACCTCGTAGATGCCGCACCCGCAGGCGCAGGCTCGGCATACGGACGGCGTCAGAGCCAAGGTTGCGCCCAGAGCCAGAAGGCCGGCCGTGCGAAGGGAACTGGCTCGGTAGGGGGAGAACGATTGCCGGGCAGCCGGGACCGCCCGGCTTGATGGAAGGAGTTTCATGGAAATGCGATGGGTGAAGTGACGGTTGGGCGGCTCGTTCAATTGAGGCTACCGTGCGCCGACGCGGCTCGGCCCGGGAAGCCGCATGGACCGGGTGCGCGCAGCGAAGATAGGCGCCGGGACCCGAGCAGGGGCCAAGCCGACGCCGAGGGCTATGCCATATTAGCCCTTGGCGGCGGCACGGGCACCTTCGCGGAGCGCGCGAGCGCCCTCTCGGACGGCACCTCGGGCCACTCCGGCGCCGCGCGAACGGGAACGAAGGGGGCGACGCGCTCCAGGATGAGCACCATCTTCTCCAGGCTCGGAGCGAGCACCGCGGGCGCTCGCCCGCCGCACGTCTCCCGGGCCCTTCTCAGCGCCCGGCAGATCGCGCACGGCCGCCCCGGGTCGAACGTGTCCCTGGCCGCGGCTGAAAAGGACTCCGTCCTCGCATAGCCGCCGAACATGCGCGCCCACGCGACCACCTGGGCCATGTCCAGCATCGCGCCGCTGGCGCAGAGCCAGGCGCAAAGGAGCGAAATCGGTGCAAGCCGCCGGGACATTCGCGTCGACAGTCCAATCTGCACCCCCTGCCGGCAAGCATTTTGGGGACGAACACTCGACGCCTGGTCGCCGCCACTCTGGCGCCCGCTCTGGACAAGCCGGTGCCGAGGCACCAATGTGGGGACCCGACGCCGTCCCAGGACAACCCCGGTCAAGCCACGCGGCACCCCGGAGCGGCAATCCCAAAGAGCAAGCCCACCCCCCACCATGGACGAAATGCTTATGACCCGTCGCGATGCCATCAAGAAGGCCGCCCTTGCGGGCCTTCTCATGCCCCTGGCCGGCGCTGCGCCGGCCTCCCTTGCCGCCGGCGGCGGGGCTGCGGAGGCGCCCGCCGGCGCTGCGGCCGGGCTCAACCTGGGCCTCGCCGGCTACTCCCTCAGGAGGCTTTCGATCGATCAGGCGATAGCGGTCATGAAGGAGCTGCAGATCACGTCCCTCTCGGTCTTCAAGGTGCACGTGCCGATCCAGCTGAGCACGCCACAGGTGTGCCACGACATGGCACAGAAGTTCAGGGACGCTGGCATCTCGATCACTGCCACCGGGGTCGTGTACCTCGACAAGAGCGAGGCGGTGATGCGGAAGGCGTTCGAGTGCGGGCGGGCCGCGGGGCTCTCGACGATGACGGCATCCTACGCGAACCCCCCCGACCGGGACACGTTCCTGATGACGGAGCGCTTCGTGCGGGAATACGACATCCGCCTCGCGTTCCACAACCACGGGCCGGAGGACAAGATCTTCCCGTCGCCGTACGACGTCTGGAGCGCCGTGCAGCCCTATGACGAGCGGCTCGGGCTCTGCATCGACGTGGGCCATTCGGCGCGCGCGGGGGTCGACCCAACGGAGGCCATCCTCAAGTGCCGCAGCCGGCTCTACGACGTCCACATGAAGGACACGCTTTCGCCCGCCGGCGAGAAGAAGGACAAGCCTGTCGGCGTGGGTTTCGGCCGGCTGGACATCCGGGCCATGATCGCGGCGCTCCTGGAGATCCGGTTCAAGTACCAGGTCGGACTCGAGGACGAGGTCGAGTCCGCCGACCCGGTCTCCGGCATGGCGCAGTCCTTCGGGTACATGCGCGGAATGCTGGCCGCACTCGCGCCGGCCCGGGCGCCCGCATGATTGCGCTCCGCCATGCGCTGCGAGGGGCGCTTGCCGCCGCCGCGCTCGCGGGCGGGGCCCGCGCGGCCGACTCGGGCACCCGGCCGCTGACGCCCCAGGAGATCGAGGCCGGCTGGCGGCTGCTTTGGGACGGCAGCACCACCCACGGGTGGCGCAGCGTCTCGGGGCCCGCGTTTCCGGACCGGGGCTGGCGGATCCGGGACGGCGTGCTGACGTCCCTTCCGCCCGCGGGTGGGTCCCCCTCGGGGGGCGACATCATCACGGTCGACCGGTACTCGGACTTTGAGCTGATGGCCGACTTCAAGGTCACGCCGGGGGCCAACAGCGGCATCAAGATCTTCGTGGATCCGGAGAAGAACCGGATTCCCGGGGTCTCGATAGGTCTCGAATACCAGATCCTGGACGACGCGCTCAACGCCGACGCCATCGCCGGCACGGACGGCAACCGGTCGCTGGGCTCCCTCTACGACCTCTACCCCCCGGCGAGCGACAAGCGGCCGAACCCGGTCGGCACCTGGAACACGGCGCTCATCGTATCCCGGGGGCCCCACGTGGAGCACTGGCTCAACGGCCGCAAGATCCTGGAGTACACCCGCTTCACGCCCGGGTTCCGCGAGCGGGTCCTGCTGAGCAAGTTCAAGGCCGTGCCCGGCTTCGGCGAGCTGCGCACCGGCCACATCCTCCTGCAGCACCACGGCGACGAGGTTTCCTTTCGCAACCTCAGGCTGCGCGAGCTGCCCTCCGGGACCGGCGCGCCGGAACCCGAGTCCAAGTAGCCCAAGAGACCTTATGAACCAGCTATCCGATCGTAGGGAATTCATCATGAAGGGCGCCGTCGCGGGCATCGGCCTGGCCGCCCTGCCAGCGTGGCTGCGGGCGGGCGCCAAGGCCCCGAGCGCCACGGTCCGGGTGGCCGTGATCGGCACCAACGGCAGAGGGGTCGCGCACATCGAGGCCCTTGGGGGGATTGACAACGCTCAGATCGCCTACGTGTGCGACGTGGAGGACGGGGCGCTGGCCAAGGGCGTGAAGCAGGCCGCGAAGCTTCCGGGCCCGCAGCCGAAGGCCGTGAAGGACTTCCGGAGGATCCTGGACGACGCGTCGGTAGACGCCGTCACGATCGCGACTCCGGACCACTGGCACACGCCGATGGCGATCCTCGCGATGGCCGCGGGCAAGCATGTCTACGTCGAGAAGCCGTGCAGCCAGAACCCCCGTGAGGGGGAGCTCCTCCTCAAGGCGATCGCGAGGTACGGGCGCCTGGTCCAGATGGGAAACCAGCGCCGCTCGTTCCCCAACATGCAGGTCGCGGCCAGGGAGATCCGCGACGGGGTGATCGGCAAGGCGTACTTCGCCAAGGCCTGGTACGCCAACAACCGCCCGAGCATCGGACACGGCACGGTGGTCCCGGTCCCTTCCACGCTCGACTACGAGCTCTGGCAGGGGCCCGCGCCGCGCCGGCCGTACCGCAGCAATGTCATCCCCTACAACTGGCACTGGTTCTGGCACTGGGGGACGGGCGAGGCCCTGAACAACGGGACGCACGAGGTCGATGTCTGCCGGTGGGCGCTCGGCGTCGACTTCGCCACCAAGGTGACATCGACGGGCGGTCGGTACCAGTTCCAGGACGACTGGGAGACGCCCGACACCCAGGTGATCGGCTGGGACTTCGCCGGAGGGAAGTCGATCGCATGGGAGGGCCGCTCCTGCAACGGGTTCCCGACCGAGCGGCTGTCGCGCGGCGCGTACGTCTACGGCACGGAAGGCGCCGCCCTCCTCGAGGGGAACAACTACACGGTCTTCGACAGCAAGGGCAAGCAGGTCAGGGCGCTGAACGAGGCCTCGGAGGCCAGTGGCACGAACACGACCAGCGCCAGCGGGATCCGGCTGGACCGCATGCACGTGAAGAACTTTGTCGACGCGGTCGCGAACGGGGGTCCGCTCAATTCCCCCATCGAGGAGGGCCACAAGAGCGTCGCGATGCTCCACCTGGGCAACATCGCGCAGCG
>CAYQOH010000135.1:0-7292 GCA_964419075.1 uncultured Opitutaceae bacterium
TACAACACGGCCACTGGAGCCTGGGCGCTCTGGTCCAACACGACGGGCCACGACAACACGGCGGTCGGGCCATTGGCTCTCCTGTTGAACACGACCGGTTTCTACAACACCGCCAGCGGGTCCATGGCGATCGGTTCCAACACGACTGGGTATGAGAATTCGGGTTTCGGCGGTTTCACGCTACAGATGAACTCTACGGGCAACCTCAACACGGCGAGCGGCTTCGAAGCTCTGTATGCAAACACGACAGGAAGCAGTAACACCGCCGACGGAGAGAATGCGCTCAGCGCCAATACGACCGGAGTGAAGAACATCGCGATAGGCATCTCGGCCGGCTCGAACCTGACCACGGGCGACAACAACATCGACGTCTTCGACCCGGGGGTGGCCGGAGAATCCGGCACCATCCGCATCGGCACGCAGGGGACCCAGGCGGCGACCTACGTCGCGGGCATCTATGGCTCCGCGGTCGGGGACGGCGCATTGGCGGTCGTTGTCGACTCGAACGGCCTGCTGGGGACCGCGATCCCTTCGCAGGCAGCCCTGGACGAGACGGTCACTGGGTACCAGGCCCTCGCGTCCAACACCACGGGGACCGACAACACGGCCAACGGCTTCGAGGCCCTTACCACGAACACCACCGGCAAATTCAACACGGCCACGGGCTCCCTTGCTCTAAGCGCGAACACAACGGGAGTCGCGAACACGGCCGTAGGCTGCCTGGCGCTCCAGAACACCACGGACGGCGGGCTCAACACCGCCGTCGGCTACAATGCCCTCAATCTCAACACGACGGGGTTCATGAACACGGCGACGGGCTCCCAGGCCCTCAACTTCAACACGACGGGTTATTTCAACGCCGCTTTCGGCCAGGGTAGCCTCGGCACAAACACAACCGGTTCGCTCAACACGGCCGCCGGCACTGGCTCGCTCTCGGCCAACACGACCGGGGAGCGTAACACGGCCGTGGGCACCGACGCGCTCGTCACCAGCACCACGGGCAGCGACAACGTGGCGATAGGCAGGGACGCAGGCATGAACCTGACGACGGGCAGCAACAACATCGACATCGCAAATGACGGCTTGGCTGCCGACAATGCGACCATCCGCATCGGCGCCCAGGGAACCCAGACCAAGACGCTGATCGCGGGGATCTTCGGCTCCACCGTCTCGAACGGCGCACGGTCCGTTGTCGTCGATTCCGACGGCACACTCGGGACCGTGACCCCGGCGGGAGGCACCCAGTTTGACACGGCGCTGGGCGTCGGCGCCCTCGCCTCCAACACGACCGGGACGGGAAACACGGCGACCGGAAGCAATGCCCTCGGCGCCAACACGACGGGGGCGGGCAATACGGCGACAGGCGAGGACTCGCTCACGACCAACACCTCGGGCAGCTACAACACGGCAGTCGGCAGCGGGGCGCTCTCCGGCAACACCCTCGGAAGCTTCAACACGGCAAGCGGGTTCGAGGCGCTCTCCAACAATGCCGGGGGCCAGGACAACACGGCCACCGGTTACGAGGCGCTCCTGGTGAACTCGGTCGGCGCGGGCGACACGGCGGACGGCAGCGCGGCGCTGTCCGCAAACACCACCGGAAATGCAAACACGGCAACCGGGGATCGGGCACTTACGGCCAACACGACCGGAACCGCGAATACCGCTGATGGCGCAATGGCGCTTTCCGCGAATACAACCGGCATCGGCAACATCGCGGTTGGCTCGCTCGCCGGCGACAACCTGACCACCGGCAACTACAATATCGACATTGGGAACTCGGGCGTCGCCGACGAGGGTTACACGATCCGCATCGGGGGTCAGGGCATTCAAACCGAGACCTTCCTCGCCGGCGTCTACAACACCGCCGTCACCGGGAGCGCCGTGGTCGTCAACAGCAACGGCCAGCTGGGCGTCGCCCCGTCGTCCCAGCGATTCAAGAGGGACGTTCAGGACATGGGCTCGGCGAGCGAGGCGATCCTTGCCCTGCGTCCGGTGAGCTTCCGTTACAAGGCGGAGATAGACCCCAGCGGCACGCCCCAGTTCGGCCTCGTGGCGGAGGAGGTGGAGAAGGTTTCGCCTGACCTGGTGGTCCGCGACGCGAGCAACCAGACCTACACGGTCCGCTACGAGGCGGTGAACGCAATGCTCCTTAACGAGTTCCGGAAGGAGCACGCGCATGTATTGGCGCAGGACAAGGTCATTGCGAACCAGGAGGCCGAGATTGCGGCGCTCAGGGCGGAATTCGAGGCCTTGAAGAAGGCGCCGCTGCGGAAGTAGGAGCGCACGAGGCCTAGGGGGGGAGTTGGATTCGGGGCTCGACGACAAGACCCATCCTATCAGCGCCTTGCGTCCCTTGGCGATTTGCCCGAGGTTGGCGCCAATGTGCAGGATTCGTCCACTCCAAGGCAGCGCGTAGGGACATGGATTCGGAGATTCCCGGCGCGCCGCCCGAAGCCAGCGAGAGCCCCTACGACCCCAGGTCCTTCGACAGCCCGCTCGTCAAGGCCGTTGCCCCGCCCCTGGTTGCGGCCGCGGCCATGTTGCTCAAGGCGTCGCCGCTAGGGTTCCTGCTCGAGGGGTTTCACGTGTGGATCCACGAGATCGGGCACGCCAGCGTGGCGTGGCTGTCCGGCCGTCCCGCCCTGCCGCTTCCCTTCGGATGGACCAACGTGGAGCCGGGCAAGTCGGTGATCCTCTATCTTGCAATGCTCGCCGCCTTCGGGGTGCTTGGGATCTCGGGATGGCGCGAGCGACGGGCCTGGCCGACGATCCTGGCGGCCGCATTGGTGGCCGTACAGACGTTCATGACGTGGAGGCTTTCCGAGGACCGCGCCCGATTCTGGATGATCTTCGGAGGGGTGGGAGGAGAGTTCTACCTTTCGGCTGCGATGGTCTGCCTGTTCTATTTCGAGTTTCCCGAGAAGTTCAGGTGGGGTTCCTGCCGGTACGTGGTCCTTCTCATAGGCGCCGCGAGCTTCGCGCAGAGCTACGCGTTCTGGAGAAGGGTGGGACTCGCCCTGGAGGGCATTCCCTACGGGTCCATGATCAACGGGGAGGACGACGGTGGCGGGGACATGAACATCCTTGTGGACGACTACCATTGGACGCAGCACCGGATCATCTTCACCTACACTCACCTGGCGGATGCGTGCCTGGCGGCGATTGTCGTCACCTACCTCGTCTTCAACCTGCGCCTGGACCGGGTCTTCAACCCGCTGCTCGCCCGCTGCTTCTCCGTCGGACTAGTGAGCACGAAGCGATAGGCGGTAGCGCCTCCGGCGCCGTCGTGATCACTTGCTGAAGCGGAAGTTCACGAGGTCGTAGTCCTGCATCACGTAGATCTTGGTCTCGACGCGCAGCTTGTTCGCGTGCTTCGCCTGGGTCTCGCCGCCGGCGGCGACGAAGTCGGCAAAGCCTATGACCTCGGCCCGGATGAAGCCCTTGTGGATGTCGGTGTGGATCGCGCCGCCGGCTTCGGCTGCGGTCGAGCCCTTCCTGATCAGCCACGCCCGGTTCTCCGACCCGCCCACGGTGAGGAAGCTGATGAAGCCGGACTCGCTCACGACGCGGACAAGGAAGTCGTCGAATCTGGCGACGTCCGGAGCGTCAGCCACGACCACCGGCTTTGTCGTGTAGAAGGCGTGCGCGTCCACGGCCTGCGCCTCTTGGGGGGTCAATCCGGCCTTTGAGACCTCCTGCTCGGCCTCGAGGCACGCCTTGATCTTCAGGAAGACGGCCTTCTCCGCCTCGGGCGGATTGCGCTCCAGGCGGGTCTCCGCGAGCTCAAGGTCGCGGATGATCAGCTCGAGCCTGCCCTCCGCCGAAGCCACGATAGCGTCGGCCGTCAGGGCGTCGCCCTCGGCGACGACGTCCACGTGCGCATAGACCTTCTTCGCCGCCTCAACCAGCTTGTCGGCCTGGTCCAGCCGAGGGTCCTTGACCCGGTGCGTTCCAAGCGGAACGCCGGTGATGCCGATCAGGGAGATTTTCATGTGGGGCTAGTGGGCCAGGGGAACCGGTCCCGCAGGAAACGGGCGAAGCGGGAAGGCCGGACGATGGCTGAGCAACCCATAGGGGAGCGGAAGGGAGAAGGCAAAGGCAACCTTGGGAGCGGCCGCCGCAACGCGGACTTCGGCGCGGGCCGCCGAGGGGCTCCTGAAACAGAATGCCGGGCTCTCGGTGTTCTGGCTTCGATCCCGCCGACTCGCCCGCCCCGCCTGTCGTGCCGCCTGCACCGGTCGCACGCCGGCGCATCATGCTTATTACCATTGCCCTGGGATTGAATGGCTTCTCGCCGATGCCGAGCGCATATCCACTCAATCCCATCGGCGAAGCCTGTCCCCATGCCCGCGGCTTCTGGTCCCAAATATCGACCGTTATACTGGACCGGAAGGGTCGAAGTGCCGCGACGATTGGGTCGATATTACCTTGGGACTCCACCCGATGAAACACTCCACCCTGACGCTTGTCGTGCTGGCGGTCGTGCTCGTTCCGTGGCTTGCCGTCGTGGCTTTGGGGGACTGGATCCGGGCGCGGCGGGTCAGGCCCACCGACGCCTCTACCAAGGGACGGTAGGATGGCGATCAGCGCCCGAAGCGGCCCGGGTGCAGCGGGCCGCTACGCCGCGGCCTGCCGGCGACGGCGAACGAGGACGATTCCCGCGAGCGAGGCGCCGACGAACAGGGCCCCGTAAGTCGCCGGTTCCGGAGCCGGCGTAACCTGATGCTGGTTGTCGGGGCCGTCCGTGTAGGTGTTCCATTGGGTGGGATTCACGAACCCGGTGAAGGTGATCTGGTTCACCGCCGATCCCGGGTTCGTGTTGCTGTAGAAGTAGTCCACGACGCTGGCCCAGTTGTTGACGGTGAGGGTCTGTCCGGAGCTGATCGTGATCCCGCTGACGTCGAAGATGGAGGTCGAGGGGTTGGCGAAGTCGACGACCGAGGTCGAGTTGACCGTCAGGCTGCCAAAGATGTCGTTCGTCCCAGCCAGCTTCAGCGTGCCGCCGTTCAGCACGATGTTGAGGCCCGAGTCGTTGAAGTTGGCCCCAAGCGTCAGGGTTTGCCCGGCGCCGAGCGTCAGGGTCCCGGTGCCGGTGATGGCGCCGCTCAGGGTGCCGGTGCTGCCCGTGAGCGTGAGGCTGCCGCCCGAGCCGAACGCCAGCGTGCCCGCGTTGTTGAAGATCCCGGTCAGCGCGTCACTCGTGCCGTTCAGGGAAAGGATGCCGCCGGAGTTGACCGTGATCGCCCCGCTCGTCGCGAGGGAGTTGTTGGCGCCCGACAGGAGCGTGCCGCCGGAATTGACGACAATCGAGCTCGCGCCCGAGAGCGCGTTGGCGACGTTCGCCTGGAGGGTGCCCACGTTGACGGTCATCGAGCCATGGAAGGACGGGTTGGCCGCCCCGAGGGCGAGGATTCCCGACCCGTCTTTGGTGAGCGCGGTCGTGGCGGCCCCCGTGATCGCCCCATTCAGGGTGGTGTTCCCGGAGCCGCCGACGTTAAGGGTCGAGCTTCCGGCGATGGAGACGGGGCCGCTGACGGTGAGGGTGTTCGCGTCCGACTGGATCCTTGAATTGGCGGTCACGGACACGTTGCCGGTGAGCGTGTTGTTGCCCGAGGTGTTCTCGATCGCCCCGTTGTTCGTTGCGGCGCCGTTGGTCGAGAGATTGAAGTAGCTGGCGAGGGTCGATCCTCCCTGCACTTCGAAATTTCCCGTTCCCGAGACGTTGACGGTTGCCGAGCCGGTGGCATTCGTGCCGGCGGCGACGACTTCGCCGTTGGTCAGGTTCACGTTGCCCGTGAAGCCCGTGCTGGCACCCGATAGGGTGAGCGAGCCGGTGTTCGTGTTGGCGAGCGTTCCGGCGCCCGTGATGAGGCCTGAGTATGAGGTCGAAGCGGTCCCATTGAGGGTCAATGTTCCGGTGCTTAGGGCAAGCGTGCCTCCGGTGCCGTTCAGGCTGGAGATGGTCTCTGTGTGGGCCCCAAGGTTGAACGAGCCGCTGTTGACGGTGAGGACGTCCGCCGCTGCAAGCTGGCCAGACGCGTTGTCGTTGACCGTCCCCCCGGCGATGGTGAGGGCCCCGTTGATCGTGGTCGTGGTGAGGTTAAGCGTGCCCGAGTTGACCGTGGTCGTTCCCGTGTAGGTATTCGCCCCGGAGAAGGTGACCGTCCCGCTATCGTTCAAGTTGACCCCGCCCGAGCCCGTCGTGATGGCACTAGCGATGGTGGCATTGCCAGCCCCCGTGAAGGTGAGGCTATTGCCGGCTCCCGTGATCCCGCCAGTGACGGCGAGCGTGCCCGAGCCGAGGTCGAGGGTGGTGGCTCCGCCGAGCGTCACGGCGCCGGAGAGTGTGGCGGTGTTCCCGGCCCCCGGGGTCGCATAGAGGGCGCCGTTGCCGCCCGCGCCGGCTCCCGTCAGGGAGAGTGCGTTTCCGAGGGTGAGCCCGGCGTTCACCTGCAACGTGGCGCCGGAAAAGACCGTGGTGGACCCGGTGCCCAGCACGCTGTTGCTGCCTGAGACCTGGAGCGTGCCCGCGTCGACGTTGAGGGCGCCGCTGTAGCCGCTGTTGTTGCCGCTCAAGGCGAGGGTGCCCGCGCTCAGCTTCGAGAGGCTGCCGGCACCCGTGAGGGCGGAGGAGAGGGTCAGGCTGCCGGCTCCGCTCACGTCGACGACGCTGTTGGCCGAGACGGCGATCGTGCCGCCGCTGACCGTCTGGTTGGAGGCCGACTGCTGGATGATGCTCGGGAGCGTTCCATTGAGGGTGAGCGTGTTTCCGGACTCCCCGATGACGAACGCCCCGGCGGTGGAGTCGAACTTTAGGGCGTTGATGTAGTAGCTGTTGTTCATGGCGGGGGCGAGCCGCACCGTCCCGCCGAAGTCCAGCTTCTGGACGCTCCCGATCGTCGTGACCGGGGCGGTTCCGCCCATCCAGTTTCCTCCGGTGCTCCAGTTGTTGTCGGCGCCTCCTCCGTTCCACGTGAGGAAACTGTTGTTCGCCGTCAGGACGTAGGCGTTTCCCTCCCCGTTGCCCGCGTTCGTTAGGCTGCCGGCCTCGACGGCGCCGGAGCCGCTTCCCGTGAAATAGATCTGGCTCAGGAGCCCCGCGGCGATACCCGCGGTGGTGGCCGCCAGGGTCGTGGTCCCGTTGGTCCAGCCGTTGATGGTCAGGAGTCCCGTCCCAGAGGTGAGGTTCCCGAACACGAGCGTGTTGGTCGGGGAGCCGCTTCCGAAGTTGATGGTACCGTTGGTGAACGAGAGGTTCCCGATCTTGTCGGAATAGCCGTTCAAGTTGAGCG
>CAYQOH010000136.1:0-7269 GCA_964419075.1 uncultured Opitutaceae bacterium
ACGCGTAGATCCAGCGCTGGCGCCCGATCGGCCCGTACACAAGCGGGCTCGACTCCTCGTCAAGCTCCCGGTCCGGGCACATCCCGTACACCTCGGACGTGGAGGGGAAGATGATCCGTTTGCGGTACTTGGCGCACTTGCGCACGATCTCCAGGTTGGCCTCGAAATCGAGCTCGAAGACCCGCAGGGGATCCTTCACATACTGCACCGGGTTCGCGATCGCGACCAGCGGCAGCACGGCGTCGCATTTCTTCACGTGGTACTCGATCCACTCGCGGGAGATCGTGATGTCCCCCTCGACGAACTTGAACCGGGGATGCCCGAGGCAGTCGCCCAGCTTGTGGTCGCCGACGTCCATGCCGTAGACCTCCCAGTCCTTCTGCTTCAGGATGGCGTGGGTGAGGGAGCTGCCGATGAAGCCGTTGGCACCGAGGATCAGGACGCGTAGGGGCATGGGTGTGGGAGACCGATAAACCATGAAATCCCCAAAATGACACGAAAGAACATCGCTCCCGTCGGGGCAAAAGAAAAGGCCCGCGCCCTGGCAGGGGCGCGGGCCTCCCGGTTGGCGGACCCTAGAAGAGGATGCCGGTCTCTATCGCGAAGCGGGTCTGCGAGGTGTCGGTGCCGCTCTTGCCGAAGGCGAGCCCGCTCGTGGTGGACGACGCCCCGACGAACGAGACCTCGCCGCGCACGAACAGCACCCCGACCTGGTAGGTCGGCGTGAAGGTGAAGGACCACGCCTTGCTTCCCGGGCCGTAGAGGAGGTTGGCCGAGCCGTCGGCCACGCTGCCCGAGGACGTGATGTCCTCGACCCGGGCCGAGAGGTTCCAGCTCGTGTTGGGAACCGCGTAGTTGACAAGGAGGCCGAACCCGGTGGTCGACGTGGCCTTGACGCCTATGGACGAGGCATTGCCCGACTCGGCATACTGGAAGTAGCCCTGGGCTATCCACGCGCCGGACGTGTAGGCGTAGATGATGTTGTAGATCTGCTTGTCATTGTTCTGGATCTCCGGCGTGGCCGAGGTGCCGTAGTCGGTCGTGCCGAAGTTCGCGCCCGCGATGAACTCGAGGGAGTTGGAGGAGTTGATCGCCCAGGTCACGGCGCCGGTCCCCCAGTTGAAGCGGTCCGAATAATACCCGTCGTTCCACGAGGCGTTGAAGGTGACCGGGCCCGCGGTGTAGTTCGCCTGCACGCCGCGGCTGATGAGCGGCTCCTGGTTCCACAACAGGCCCCTGGAGATGTTCATGTTCTCATAGGTGAACCCGTACTCGGCGCCGATCAGCGTCGGGAGTTTACCGGCCTCGATCGAGAAGTTGCCGCTCACGAGCTTGATGAAGCCCACGGGAAGCGCACCGAAGGTGAGGCTGTTCATGTTGCCGGACGTGATGTACGGCACACCGACCGTGGGGAACGAATAGGTTCCTCCATCAAGGAAGAACTGGAACGCCCCGTCCACCTTCTGCACGAAGACCTGCGCGTTGCTCAGGTCGGCGAACCCGCCCTTCTCGCCGTAGAACTGCGGCGTGTCCGCAAGCGCGATCGCCGTCACGGCGCCCGAGACGTAGATCTTGCCGAAGTCCGGGATGTCGAAGCTTTCGGGCTTAACGTTGACCGCCAGGGGCCCCTCCATCGACGGCGTCGATACCGGGGATGTTGGAGCCGCGGCGGGAGCGGCGGCTGCCGGAGCAGCAGGAGTCGCGGCTGCAGGGGCCGCGGGCGCGGCCGGTGTGGCCTGCGCCAGGGCGTGCACCGCCAACGCCGAAAGTGCGCACATAAACCCGGCGGCTATCTTTGTTTTCGCTTGGATCATAACGTTTTGGGTCATTTGTAGTGGTCTGTAGTTTGTCGAGGCTCTGTCGATCATGGCCCGCCCCTATTTCCTGTGCAGTGACGGCGAGGCGGCCTTGTTTAAGCAAGATCCCTGCCAGATTAACAGAATGCTAGTCATCCGCGGCTCGGGCGCCGCACCTGCCAGCGTCATCCTAGCAGCCGCGCCGGACGCCCGCCAGTCAAGGCGCGACCGGGAAGCATTAAGAATTCGCTAAGAGGCCGAGCGGCGCGCGGCGGCCCGGGGCGCCAGATCAACGGTGCTTGTGCGACAGGAACAGGAACAGCGCGAAGAAGAGCCCGATCCACCCCAGCACGCCGACGGCGATCAGGAGCGCGGTGTATTTCCGGTTCCTCCACGGCTGAGGCGCCCTCAGCCTCTGGTCCCGGTGGGTGATCTCGACCCTGTCCAGGTTCTCGAGCTCGAGCTTCATCTCCCCGGCGGACTGATAGCGCCCCCGGGGGTCGCGGTCCATCGCATGCAGGATGATCTCCTCGATGGCGGGGTTCAGCTCGAGGTTGAGCTTGCGCGGCGCCTCCGGGTCGCCGCTGACGCGCGCGTTCATCACGATGTACGGGCTCTCCCCCTCGAACGGCGTCGCGCCCGTCACCATCTCGTAGAGGATCGCCCCGAGGCTGTAGATGTCGCTCCGATGGTCGCCGCGCTTCCCGCGGACCTGCTCGGGGGAGATGTAATCCGGCGTGCCAAGCGTCGGGGTGAGCCCGACGAAGGTCAGCCGGCGGGCCGCTTCGACCCGGGCGATGCCGAAGTCGAAGAGCCGGAGGCTGCCGTCGGTGCAGACCATGATGTTCTGCGGCTTCAGGTCGCGGTGGGCGATGCCGTTGGCATGGAGGTACTCGAGTGCGTCGCAGATCTTCGCCGCGTAGGACACGGCCTCGCCCTCCGAGAGCATCTTCCGCTTCGAGAGGACCTCCGCCAGGGTCTTGCCCTCGAGGAACTCCATCACGAGGTAGGGCCGGCTCTTCTGGGAATCGACCTTGATGACCTTCAGTATGGTGGGGTGGTTGAGCCGCGCCCCTATCTCCTCCTCCCTCTGGAACCGCTCGTAGCCCGAGACATCGCTCTCCAGGGCAAGGAGCGGGATCTTGAGCGCCACGCTTTGGCCGGTTGCGCGGTCATTGGCCTTGAAGATGGACGCCATGTTGCTGCGGGCCACCAGGTCGGTGAGCTCGAACCGGCCGTCGAGGAGCGTGCCGGGGCCGGGCTCCCCGGTGCCGGTCGCCGCAAGCGCGGCGGCAACGACGGCCCTCCTCGGCGACACATCGGCTCCCAGCGCGACGCGCGCGGTCTTCTGGACCTCCTCCCAGTTGCGCACCTCGATCAGCTGCATCGAGATGTTGTCGTCGCTGCCCCTCTTTGTGGCCAGGGCCACGAGCTCCTTGCAGGCGTCGTAGGGGTGGGACCGGCAGATGATCTCGCGCATCTCCTCGTCGAGCACGCACGCGTGCAGTCCGTCGGTGCACTGGAGGATGAAGTCGCCATGGTGGACGAGCTGGGTGGCAAAGTCGGGCTGGCAGAAGGGCTCGGAGCCCAGGCTGCGCGTCAGCTCGCTGCGGTGGGGGCTCGCCATGGCCTGTCGCTCGAGCAGGAGGCCGAGCTTCACGGGCACGGACGTGGCGATGTGGTCGGTCGTCAGGCGCTTGATCGTCTTCTGGCGGATGAAATAGGCCCGGGTGTCGCCGACGTTCGCCACGCACACGGCCCCGTCGCGGAATATAGAGGCGACCAGCGTCGTCGCCATCTTCTGGCCCTTGTGACCGGACACCACCGCGTCGTGCACCTGGGAGCAGGCGGCCGTGAACATGCGCCGCAGGAGCGTGTAGGGCTTCAGGTCCCCCGTCGCCCCCTGGAACTCCTTGATCGCCGACTCGACGGCGAGCTTGCTGGCGACCTCGCCGTGCTCGTAGCCCCCCACCCCGTCCGCAAGGACGGCCACGCTTCCCTGCTTCTCCCTCATCAGGGGATCCGGTGATTCCCAGAAGTCCAGGAAGTCCTCGTTGATCGGGCGGACCGGGCCGGTCGTCGTGAGGCGTGCGTAGCGCAGGCGCATGAAGGGGGCGAAAAAAATGGCTCCGCTGCCTAAGGCAGTCGGAGCCATGAACTCTTGTGCGGCTCTGGGCCGGGTCAATGAGAACTACGCGGGCTTCTGCGTCAGGATCATCGCCTTGCCCGTGGCCTTGCTGCCGCTGGCAAAGTACCACAGTCCGTAGACGCCCCACAGCCCCGCAACGCCCAGGGCGATGTACGACTCGTGCCAGCTCATGCCGGCGACCGAGAATGGCCCGATGAGGTAGAAGAGCATGCAGAGCAGGTTCGCGAGGAATCCAAATACCGGGATGACGAAATGCTTAATCCCGTTGAACATGTGGTGCTCCTTGAAGGCGACGATCGCGACGATGCAGGTCACCATGTAGAGCAGGAACGTGCCGAAGTTGCTGACCAGCGTGATGATCAGGAACGAATTCGGGATCCACGTGTAGACGTGCGGGCTGAAGATGCCGAAGCTGTACCAGATGTTGTGCTTGTCCAGGGCCGCCGGGTCGCTTGCCTGGCCGCCAAGGTAGGTCGTCACCGTGATCATGCCGAGGAAGATGGACAGTATCCCCAGCGCCCAGATCGAGCGGTGCGGCGTCAGGGTCTTGCCGTGGAGGAGGCCGAAGTGGGCGCCGACCTCCTTGTCGCGTCCCATGGCGTACGTGACGCGGGCCCCGGTGTTCAGGCACGCAAGCGTCGTGCCGATGAGGGCGAGGAACACCGTGAAGGCCTGCACGAGCATGAAGGCCTTGCCGGCGGCGTAGCTGCCGAAGACCCATGTGCCCGCGAGGACCATCATGTCGCCAATCGGGGCCCCGGAGGCGCCCGCATTGGACAGCGTGTAGCCGCTGTTCAGGAAGTAGCTCGCTGCGAAGTACTCGAACAGGTAGCAGATGGCGCCCTGGATCGTGAGCGAGAGGAGGATGGCCCACGGAAGGTGCTTCTTCGGGTTCTTGGCCTCCTCGCCCATGGACGTCACCGACTCAAAGCCGACGAGGATCAGGATCGCGACGCAGGCCTGCACGATGACGTAGCTGAAGTTGTGCGGCCCCACGACGGACTTTGCCGTCGGATGGTAGTTGAAGGTCTGAACGCCCGAGGAGTCCGTGGTGTAGGCGCCGTCCTTGTAGTCGATCGCGAACGGAGCCGCCTTGTCCACGGTCGTGGGCTTTCCGTCCGCGTCGGCCGGAAGCGGGTTGCCGTCCTTGTCGGTGCCGTCCTGCATCTGGTAGGCGGGCGTGCCGTCGGCGTTCTTGGTCGGCTTCCCGCTGGAGTCCAGGACCGGCAGCGGATTGCCCTTGTCGTCGTTCACGGTCACCTGCGCGACCTGGTAGTTGACGGCGACGCCGTTCGAGAGGTGGTAGGCCTTGGAGCCCTGCGGGTGAGAGCCGCGGTAGGCCAGCGCGATGACCGAGAACACCACGAGCGCGGTGATCTGGATGATGTTGATCGCGATGTTGACCGCCGTGCTCCCGTTCACCCCGCGGTACGCGATGTAGGTCACGCCGATCGCGAAGACGATGCAGAAGAGGTACATCTCAAGCGGGCTGTTGTAGGTCCCGCTGAACGTGTCGGGGAACAGGTAGCCGGAGAGGTAGCCGACGAGGAGCGCCGTGACCCCGACCATGCACCCCGGGTACACCCAGTAGTACAGGTGGCTCGCCCAGCCCGTGAAGAACTTGGCCATGCGCGCGAACTTGAACGCCTTGGTCTTCGCGAGGAACGCCTGCTCCGCGTAGAAGTAGGAGGAGCCCGCTCCCGGATAGAGTTTCGAGAGCTCGGCGTAGCTCACGGCGGTGGCGTAGCAGAGGAGCAGCGCCATCAGGATGCCGAACCACATGGAGGAACCCGCCAATGGGGCGCCGTAGAGCGCCTGCTCCTGGAAGGTGAGCCAGAGGAAGGCGCCCGGAGCGATAAGGGCCATGGCGTTAACGGTTAGACCGGTGAGGCCCAGGGTGGGCTTCATCGTCGGTGTCGGCGTCGGCGTGGAGGTATCAGGCATAGGTCGTGGGAGTTGAACTGGGACTACTGGGGCAACGTGGTGCGGGTGCTCGCGTGTCTGGGGGGAACTTGAATCTGATGCTTTAATGCGGATTTAACGTCCGCCTCCGGGACGTAGCCAATTGTATGCCAATGAACCCAAGAAAATGATATTGATGTTAAGCCGTTGGATGAAGAGGCATTAACATGCATTCGCGCCCGCCCCTGGGCGCTGACTCCACGGGGACTCAGGGCGGGATCCGCCCGTGCCGCCGTGTTTCAGGATTATTCAGAAACCCGCACGCCGGCCCCTAGAGCGACTGTCCCTCGCGAAGGAACGGGGCCGGGGCGCCCCGCCACTCGATGCGGGTAAGCTCAAGCGCCCCGTCGCCGGTGGCGACCACCAGCGGCTCCGCGGAGAGGACCTCGCCGGCCCGCCCCGTCCTGCCGCGGGCCGCGGGCGAATCCTCCTCCGCCCACCACACCATCATCCGCGCGGCGCCCACGTCCGTGAACGCCCCCGGATACGGGTCGGTGACCGCCCGGATCAGGTTGAAGATCCGCCGGGACGGCTGCGCCCAGTCGATGCGCCCGTCCTCGGGCTTGCGGCCCCCGAAGTACGTGGCCAGCGCCGGGTCCTGCGGCGTCTCCGTCGCGGTCCCCGAGAGCAGGGCGTCGATCTGGCGGGCGAGCACGCGCCGGGCGCAGGGAAGCACCTTCCTGAAGGCCTGCTCCGCGGTGTCGCGGGGCCCGATGTCCACCCCCTCCTGGTCCACGATGTTCCCCGCGTCGGGCTCGCGGACCATCCGGTGGAGCGTCATCCCTATCCGCGGCTCGCCATTGAGCACGGCCCAGTTGATGGGCGCCCGGCCCCGGTACCGCGGCAGGAGGGAGCCGTGCATGTTGAAGGCGCCGAGCGGGGCGAGCCCGAGCACCTTCGTGCTGATCATGTTCCTGTAGTAGACCGAAAGGATCAGGTCCGGCCGCATCGCCGCGATCCGCTCCACCCATTCGGGCGTGCCGACCTTCTCGGGCGTGTGGACCGGAACCCCCTTCGCCCGGGCGGCCGCCGCCGGGGTCTTGAACCAGATCTTCTCGCTCGGGTTGTCCTCGTGCGTGATGAGGGCGACGACGTTGTCGCCGCGCTCAAGGAGGAGCGAGAGGCAGTCGTGGCCGACCTCGCTGTAGCCGAAGAAGAGGATCCGGGGGGCGGGCATGCGGGGCGCAGGCCTCCCTCAATCCTTCGACTCGATCATCTCGCGGACAAAGTAGCGCTGGCGCACGCGCACGACCTGGTAGGTCCGGCCGACGTACTCGCCAATGAGGCCGATGCCGATCATCGCCACACTGAGCAGGAAGAACAGGATGCCGAACAGCGTGAACACGCCGAAGGTCTCGCGGT
>CAYQOH010000137.1:0-7210 GCA_964419075.1 uncultured Opitutaceae bacterium
GGGAGCAGCGCGAGCTCGGCATGGCGGTCATCTTCGTCACGCACGACCTCGGGGTCGTCGCGGGGCTCTGCGACCGGGTGCAGGTGATGTACGGGGGCCGGATCATGGAGACGGGCGACACCCGCACGCTGTTCCGCTCACCGCTTCACCCCTACACCCGGGCGCTCCAGCGGTCCGTGCCGGGCCTGCAGCCGAAGGGGGAGGAGCTCTTTACGATCCCGGGCTCGCCGCCCGACCTCTCGAAGCCGGCCCCCGGATGCGGGTTCGCGCCCCGCTGCGGATTCGCGGCGGAGGTCTGCGCGGCGGGGCGCCCGGAGCTCGCCGAGGCCGCGCCCGGCCACGCGCACGCCTGCGTGCGCGCAAGGGCCGGGGAGATCAACGTCGGCGCCTGAGGACGACCCCGCCATGGCCGAGAACATCCTCGAACTAAAGGACGTGAAGACGCACTTCGCGCTTCACACGGGCTTCCTCGTCAAGAGGCGCGCCGGCGCCGTGCGCGCCGTGGACGGCGTGAGCCTCTCGGTGCGCGAGGGGGAGGTCCTCGGCCTCGTGGGCGAGTCGGGATGCGGCAAGTCGACGCTCGCGCGCACCATCCTCCAGCTGGTTCCGGCGACGGCAGGCGCGGTGCTGCTGAACGGCAGGAATCTCGGCGAGGCGACGCGGGCCGAGATGCAGGCCTGCCGCGGCGACCTGCAGATGATCTTCCAGGATCCGTACGCGTCGCTCAACCCCAGGATGACGGTCTTCGCCACGCTCGCCGAGCCGCTGCGGGTCCACCGGATCTGCCCGCCGGCCGAGGTCCGCGGCCGCGTCCGCGAGCTCATGGAGGTTGTCGGACTCTCCCCCCGCCTCGCCCTGAAGTACCCCCACGAGTTCTCCGGGGGGCAGCGCCAGCGGATCGCGATCGCGCGCGCCCTCGCGATGCGACCGAAGGTCATCGTGGCCGACGAGCCGGTGTCGGCGCTGGACGTGTCGATCCAGGCGCAGATCCTCAACCTGCTCTCGAAGCTCTGCCGGGAGATGAATCTCACGCTCATCTTCATCGCCCACGACCTGTCGGTCGTGAGGCACATCTCGGACCGGGTGGCGGTCATGTACCTGGGCAAGGTGGTCGAGCTCGGGCCCGCCGAGGAGGTCATCGACCGGCCCCGCCATCCGTACACGCGCGCCCTGGTGAGCGCGATCCCGGTCCCCGACCCCGAGGTCGAGCGGGGCCGCCAGCGGATCGTGCTCGCGGGGGACCCGCCCTCGCCCATCGACCCCCCGGCCGGCTGCGCCTTCCATCCCCGGTGCCCCCACGCGGTCGACCGCTGCCGGCAGACCGTCCCGCCTCTCGTCCCGTCGGGCCCCGGCCGCGAGGCGGCGTGCATCCGCCTCGGGGAGATCTGACGCGCTAGGCGCGCTTGGCCCCCGCCAGCTTCTCCAGGGCATCGACGCGCTTGAAGAGGTCGGGAAGGCGGTTGCGCAGGATGACGATCTTCTGCTCGAGGAGAAGGGGAAGGCTCGGCGAGCCCCAGACCGAGGCCTTCGGCGCAATGTCGTCCTTAACGCCCGACTTTGCGGCGATCATGGCGCCCGAGCCCACCGTGAGGTGGCCCGCCAGCCCGACCTGGCCTCCGACCACCACGTAGTCGCCCAGCGTGCAGCTGCCGGCGATGCCCACCTGGGCGCAGAGCAGGCAGTGCCTGCCGATGACGACGTTGTGGCCCACCTGCACCAGGTTGTCGATCTTGGTGCCCTCGCCGATCACGGTCTTCTCGAAGCGCGAACGGTCGATCGTGGTGTTGGCGCCGATCTCGACGTCGTCGCCGATCTCGACCGTGCCGACCTGGGGCACCTTCTCGTGGCGCCCGGCGACGAACTCATAGCCGAATCCGTCCGACCCGATGACGACGCCGGGGTGCAGCCGCACGCGCCGGCCGACCGAGCATTCCGCGGCGACCACCACCCCGGCCATGAGCCAAGAGTCCTCGCCCACACTCGACCCGTGCCCCACGAAGACGCCCGAAACGAGGTGGGCCCGCTCCCCCACCGAGGCCCCCGGCTCGACGACGCACAGGGGCCCGACCGTGGCCGAGGCGGCCACCGTTGCGCCCGGGGCGACGACCGCCGAGGCGTGGATCCCCGGCTTCGGCTTGGGCCAGAGCGCCTGCTCGACCCGCGAGCAGAGGCGGGCCAGCGCGGCCGACGGGTTGTCGACAATCATGTGCACCTGGTCGGGTCCCGGCACACCCGAATACCCGGGGGGCAGCAGGACGATCGACGCGCGCGTCGAGGCCACCGCCCCCTTGTACTTGGCGTTCCCGAGGAACGTGATGTCCCCGGGCTGGGCCGACCCGAGGGACGCAATCCCCCGGATCACTTCGCCGGTCGTGCCAAGGGTCCTCGTGGGGCGGGTGATGGATTCGATCTCAGCCTGGGTGAACGAGACCTTCATGGTCCCTACAGACAAAGAACCCCGCCTGCTCAACGCAAGCGGGGTTCGTCCCGAAATCAGGGGGAATCCAGGGGATCCCGCTTACTTGCTCGGCGTGATGCCGGGCACCGTGATCTTCGGCGAATTCGTGGCCGCTGGGGCCGGGGCTGCGGCCGCGCCGGCAGCGGTCGTGGGCGTCGGCGTCACAGCCGGGCGGTCCTTGTTGATCTCGGCCTGCACCTCCTCGGTGATGTCGAGGCCGGGTTCGAAATAGAGGACGTTGGACACGCCGACCAGGGTCGGGCCCGACTTGTCGAGCAGGATCGTGGCGCCGTGCTTCTTGGCGATCTCGGTGGCCGTCTTCGTGATCTCCTCGATCATCAGCGTCTTAAAGGTCTGGAAGCGCTGCTTGAGCGTGTTGCTCGTGTTCTGGACGAACGAGTTCTGCTCGCTGCGCTTCTGCTGGATCTCGTCGTACTTCTTCTGGGCGTCGGTCTGGGCCTTGGCCTTGGCCTCGGCGGTCGCCGTCGGGTTCTTGGACTGCTCGTCGAGCTCCTTGAACTGCTCCACCAGGGCGTTGCCCTCCTTCGTGATCTGGGAGAGTTGGTCCTGAGCCTTCGCCTCGTCGGCCTGGAGCTTCGCCTGCTGCTCAAGCGTCTTGTAGTGGTTGTCAAAGACCTTGGCCAGATCCACAACGAGGATCTTGGGGGTCGTTTGCGCGTGGGTCGTCAATGCCGCGAAGGCGAGGGCGGTGACGGCGAATATGGACTGGATGGATTTCTTCATGGGTGGTTGTCGAAGGGTGTAAAAGGGCGATCAAATCGTATTTAGAAGCGGGTGCCAAACGAAAAATTGAACTGGCCGCCCTGCTTGTTGAAGTGGTCGCCCTTGATCGGGAGGCCGTAGTCGAGGCTGAGGGGGGAGCCGGCCACCATCAGGCGCAGGCCGAACCCGATGTCGTCGTTGTAGCCCGAAGGGTTGAAGTCGTAGGCGCTTGAGTTGACGAAGCCTACGTCATAGAAGAGCGCAAAGCGTATCGGGTCCACGATCACCACCGAATACTCCGCCGTGAACATGCCGTAGGTCTTGCCGCCGATGGGCTCCGAGAAGACGTCGCGCGGGCTGACCTCGTTGTAGTTGAACCCGCGCAGGGTGTCGGGCCCGCCCAGGTAGAAGGAGTCGTAGTACGGCAGCGAGGCGAACCCGTTGTAGTTGTCCCTGACCCCCGCCCGGGCCACCAGCTCGAGCACCTGCGTCTGCAGCTCGAACACCTTGAAGTTCTGGGATCCCCTGAACTCAAAGCCGTAGAACGAGTCGGTGCCGCCGAGCGGGCCGCCCGCCAGGGTGGTCGTGAAGTCGATCCGGTTCCCGGACGTCGGGCTGATCAGCCTGTCGCGGGTGTCGCGGATGATCTCGTAGGACAGCTGGGAGACGTCGTGCTGGCCCGAGAAGCCCTGGATGATGTTCGAGGCCGCCGAGCTCACGTCGTAGATGTTGATGGTCTGGTACTGGTACTGCAGGATGCCCTGGAAGAGCCCGAACAGGCTCTTGCGCAGGCTCACGTTGCCGCCCTCCGCGAGTTCCTGGTAGTAGGTGCTCACGTACTGGGACTGCTCGCGGAAAAGGCTGAAGCCGAGGGCGAGCTGCTTCTCGAAGAGATAGGGCTCCTCGAAGGAAATCACGGCCTCGTTGGACAGCTGCCCGAGCGATACCTTGATGCTGAACTTCTCGCCGTCGCCCTGGAAGAAGGAGCGCCGGTTGAAGAGGTCGAAGTTGGTCTGCTGGATCGTGGCGAAGATGGACGCGCGCTCGAGCGAGCTGTAGCCGGCGCCGAAGGTGAAGGTCCCGGTCCGGCCCTCCTTGACCGTGACGCGCATGTCCTTGCGGCCGGGGATGTTCGTGTCCTGGGGGTTGATGTCCACCTCGTCGAAGAACCGCGTGTTCTCGAGCTTGTTCTTGCTGATCTTCATCAGCACCGAGTTGAACGTGTCGCCCGGGCCGAGGATCAGCTCGCGGATGACGACCACGCTCTTGGTCTTGGTGTTCCCCTCGACCATGATCGACTCGACATTGAACTTCTCGCTCTCGTCGATCTTGAACTCCAGGTCGATGTCGTTCGTCTTGAGGTTGGGCCGGCGGGTGACGTGGACCCGCGATTCGAGGTAGCCGTCCTTGCCGTAGTAGTCCTCCAGGCGCTCGGCCGCCTTGTCGATCTTCGAGGGTGAGAACACCTCGCCTGGCTTGGCGTAGAGCGCGGCGACGCGCTTGAGGAGCGCGGTCGAATGGAGCTTGTTGCCCGTCACCGTGATCTCCCCGATCCGGTACTGGCGGCCCTCGTTGACCGCGATCGTGATGATGAGCCCGTCGTTCTTGGGGTAGCTGAAGATGATCTTCTCCTCGGGGATTTCGATGTCGAGGTAGCCGTGCTCGCGGTAGAAGTCCCGCAGCTTGTCCAGGTCGTCCTGGAACTCGTCGTCCTTGAACCGGCCGGAGTCCGTGAGCCACGAGAACATCCACCATTTCTTGGTGTCCATCTGCTTGCGAAGGACCTTCGCCTTGAGGTGGGCGTTCCCCACGAACCGGATCTCGCGGATCTTCACCTTCTTGCCCTCCCGGATCTTGAAGGTCACCGTGCCGAGGCCGGTCGACCGGTCCCTCGTGATCGTGTAGCTGACCGAGACCTGGTTGAACCCTTCCTTCTGGTAGTACTCCTTGAGCTTCTCGGAGTCCTCCTTCACCTGGCGCTCGTCGAGCGCGGTGTTCGGGGAGGTCTTTGCCTCCCGCTCAAGCCGACGCGTCTTGACCTGCTTGTTGCCCTCGAACTTCACGGCGAGCACGCGGTACTTCGGCGTCACCTCGATCACCAGGTTGAAAGTGCGTGCATCGACCGCTTCGCGCTTGATCTCGATGAACTCGAAGAGGCCCGTCTTGTAGAGCGCGCGGATGTCGCGATCGAGCATCGTCTCGTCGAGTTCGCCGCCCTCGCGGATCTGGATGTTGGCGCGAACGACCTGCTCGTTGACATTGGCCGTCCCGACGAACTTCACCGTGAGGGTGCCCACCCGGTAGGTCTGCGCGGGCGCCTCCGCCTCGGCCGCGGCCGCGGCCGGCGCATTCTGCGCCGCCACCCGCCCAAGGCACGCCCCAGCGAGCGCCACGATAACGGATGAAATGCGTAGGACCCTGTCAATCACAGGGTTACTGGGTATAGTTTTCAAATCGTGTGATATCGCGGAGGAACGTCAGCCGCAATTCTCCTACCGGCCCGTTTCGTTGCTTGGCAACGATTAACTCGGCCGAGTCGGTAGCCACCTGGAATTTATCGTCAGCGTCCTTGGGTCGGGCAAGCATAAGCACCACGTCAGCATCCTGTTCGATCGATCCGGATTCGCGCAGGTCTGCAAGTTTGGGGGCGCGGTTCTCCTTCTCGGACGAGCGGTTCAGCTGACTTAATACAACAACCGGGACATCAAGTTCCTTCGCAAGCGCTTTTAATCCGCGGGACGCCTCCGCGACCTGCTGCTCCCGAGGCACCTTGGAGTCGATCGGGCTCAGGAGCTGGAGGTAGTCGACGATGATCAGGCCGAGCTTGTTGCGCGCGTGGACCCTGCGGGCCTTGGCGCGCAACTGCATGATCGACAGGTTGCTAGAGTCGTCGATGAACAGCGGCGCCTTCGAGAACTCGTCCGCGGCGGCCACGAGGCGCTGCTGCTCATCCCCGTTCTTTGACAGGACGCCGTCGCGGAGGGCCTGCATCTTGACCCGGGCCCGCGAGCAGAGCATCCGCAGCGCCAGCTGCGCGCCGCTCATCTCAAGGGAGAAGATCAGGGTGGGAAACGGCTCGCCACGCTTTGGCAGCACCACGGCCTCCGCGATGTTGAGCGCAAACGAGGTCTTGCCCATCGACGGCCTGGCGGCCAGGACGATCATCTCCGCGCGCTGGAAGCCGAACGTGAGCCGGTCGAGGTCGTGGAAGCCGGAGGGCGCGCCCGTCATCTCGCCCTTCTTCATCATCATCTTGTGGACGACGTTCATCGCCTCCTTGGTCGGCTCCCTCATGGGCTTGGCGCCCTCGGTCACCCGGCTCTGGGTGACCGCGAAGATCCTGGCCTCGACCTGGTCGACGAACTCGTCGATCCCCCCGGTGAAGTTGAAGCACTCCTCCACCGCCCCCGTCGCCGAGCGGATGATCTCGCGCAGCAGGTGCTGCTCGCGCACGCGCTCGATGAAGTAGCCCGCCTGCGCGGTCGTCGGGATGCTGCCGCTCACGCGCGTCAGGAACGCATAGCCGCCCACAGCGTCGAGCTGGCGGGCCGTCTTCAGCTCCTCCCCGAGGACGGCGACGTCGATCGGGACCTGGCGGGCGTACAGGTCGAGCAGCTTCTCGAACACGACCCCGTGCGCGGGAACGTAGAACGACTCGGGCGAAACCCGCGCCTCAAGGCAGCGCGCGACCACCTCGGCGCCGTCGATCAGGCAGCAGGAGAGCAGGTACTCCTCGGCCTCGACGCTGTGCGGCATTCCGCGGCCCGCCGCCGAGGCGCCGGGCCGCTGCGGGGGTGTGCTCTTCTCGTCGGCCATGCTTAGGGTCGGGCTGGGGACCCCGGAACAGGGCAGTCCTTGTCGATCGTCTGCAGGAAGGCCCGCAGGCTACCTCCTCGGCTCAACCTTCCTGGTCTTCTTCTCCTCGGCGGCCTTCTCCTCGGCCGAGGGCTCGATCGGGTTCTCGGACACCACGTCGAACGGGAGCTCGACCGTGACGTCCGGGTGGAGCTTCAGCTTGACGGTGTGCTT
>CAYQOH010000138.1:0-7206 GCA_964419075.1 uncultured Opitutaceae bacterium
TCTTCGTCGTCGCCCTGGTGTTCGTCTACCGCAGCTTCTACTCGATGCGGATCCCGGTCGACTGAACGGCCGGCTCGGCGGCAAGCGAGCACTCCACCTGGACGGATCCGGTCAGGGTCCGTCCAAAGATGGTCGTCAGCCCGGCGGTTGACGCGTCCCGGCCCCGCGTCGCCTCGACGATGAGCCCCGGGGCGATCCCGTCCGTCGGGTCGAACAGCCTCCAGCCGCCCCCGAGGTACGCCTCGAAGCAGGCGTGGAAGTTCATCGGCTCGAGGCCGACCGCGTAGCCGCCGACGTAGCGGGCCGGGATCGAGAGCGCCCGGCAGAGCGCGATCGCCAGGTGCGTGTAGTCGCGGCACACGCCCTTGCGCGTCTGCCAGACGTCCCACGCCGAGGTCCTCCCGTCGGTCGAGCCCGGGGCGTACTCGACGTTCGCGCCGACCCATGCGCAGATCGCGCGCACCTGCTCGGCCCGGTCCTCGCCCTTGCCGAAGAGCTCCCACGCGGTGGGCCCGAAGCGGTCGCTCTCGCAGTACCGGCTGGGCAGGGTGTAGGTCAGGATGTTGAGGGGCAGCCGCCCGGGCCGGTCCGCCGGGACCTGCGGGGGCATCTCGGGGCGGTCGACCTCCACGACCGCCGCATACTCCAGGTCGAAGGGCCCGGTCGGGGCCTCCGTCCGCAGCACGCGGTCGCCCTTTGACGTGGTCGCGACCTCGGTCGGCACCTCGGGCGCGCACCGGACGGACTCGGAGACCAGCTGCTGCTGGCGGTCGGTGTTGACCAGCACGTTGAAGGTGAACGAGGCGCTGGGAGCCACAACCTGGTAGCGCAGCCTGCAGCCGACGGCGATTTTCATCGGGCCGCAATGTGGCCACTGGGGGGGCCCACCGCAATCCCCGGGTTGCGGCGCCCGCGGGAGGTTGGCGTTGATCTGCGCCAGGCGACCGGCTATCTCACGGGCTGATGACCCACCCTGGAGACGAGAGCCGCGCGGGCTGGCAGATGTTCGCCCTCTCCTTCACGGCCCTCTTCCTGGAGATGATGGTGATCCGGTGGGTCCCGTCGGTCGTCCACCTGGTCGCCTACTACGCGAACCTCATGCTGCTGAGTTCGTTCCTCGGCCTCGGGGCAGGCGCGATGGCGGCGGGCAGGAGGTGGAACCTCTTCGGCTTCTTCCCGGCGTTCCTGGCGCTCGACATCGGGATGCTGCTCATGGACCGGAACGCCGTGCTCGGCACCTCCTCCAGCGAGCTCCACTTCTTCGCGCTGGCGCCCTCCATGCTCCACGCCTTCGTGCTGGTGCGGATCTTCGCGGTGAACGCCCTCGTCTTCGTCCCGCTCGGCCAGCGGATGGGGGCCCTGTTCAACGCGATGCCGCGCCTAAGGGCCTACGCGTGGGACCTCGCCGGGAGCCTCTGCGGCACGCTCTGCTTCGGGCTCTTCTCGCTCAGGCTCTTCTCCCCGGTGCTCGGCATGGCCGGCGTCATGGGGGTCTACCTCCTGGCGGCCCGGGGACGCGCGCGGTGGGCCGCCGTCCCGGTGTTCGCCGCCGTGCTTGCGGCGATCGTCTGGACGGGCGACCCGAGGGCGATCTGGTCGCCCTACTACTACATCACGGTCAGCCGCTTCGAGACGCCCGGGGTGTCCGAGTCGCAGGCGCCGCGGGACCTGCTCACGATGCGCGATCCCCCCATGTACGTGGTCAGGGTCAACCAGTTCGGCTACCACTTCGACGCGGCGCTCGATCCGGCGCGCTACACGCCCGGCTCCAAAAAGGCCAACGACGTCCGGTGGTTCGCCCCGCAGTACGTCCTTCCCTATGCCGTCTGCGACGGCCGCGAGCGCGTCCTGATCGTCGGGGCAGGGGGGGGCTGCGACGTCGAGGCGGCCCTGGCCTCGGGGGCGAGGCACGTCGACGCCGTCGAGATCGACCCGGCGATCGTCGACGTCTCCCGGCGGTTCAACGCGGGCGCCCCCTATTCGGACCCGAGGGTGTCGGTCCACATCGACGACGCGCGCTCATACCTGGCCAGGGCCACGCCAGGGTACGACCTCGTGATCTTCGGCTTCCTGGACTCGCAGGCGCTTTTCAGCACCATGAACAACGTCCGCCTCGACGGCTACGTCTACACCGTCGAGAGCCTGCGCACCGCGTTTCGGCTCCTCAACGACCAGGGGACGCTGGCGCTGTCGTTCGCGCTCGGGAGGCCGTGGATGGGACCCAAGCTCTACGGCCTGGTGAAGGCGGCGACGGGCCGGGAGCCGGCCCTGTACATGGACGAGTCGAGGGAGACGCTGATCCTCTGCGTGCCCAAGGACCCCGCGGTCGTCCTTCCCGTGAAGGTCCTGAAGTACCTCAGGGTGAAGTTCGTCAACCCGACCCGCATCGACCTGCCGACCGACGACTGGCCGTTCCTCTACCTGGTGAAGAGGACGGTCCCCTCCGACTACGTCATCGCGATCGCCAGCCTCCTGGCGTTCTCGGTCGCGGCGGTCGCCTGCCTCAGGCGACGCACGTTCGGAAGGGGAGACCTCCACTTCGGGCTGCTCGGCATGGGCTTCCTCCTCCTCGAGACGAAGGGCATCGGCGACTGCACGCTCTTCTTCGGGGCCACGTGGCTCGTGACGCTGGTCGTCGTCGCGGGCGTGCTCCTCATGGTGATCGCCGCCAACCTCGCTGCCGAGCGGCTCCGGGGCTGGTCGCTGTGGATGTACGCGCCGCTCCTGGCGACGCTCGCCCTGCTGCTCGCCGTGCCGCGCGAGAGCATCCTCGAGCTGAGCCTCGCGGGGCGGGTGCTCTGGACGCTCCTCGCCGTGCCGCTTCCGGTCTTCTTCGCAGGGATCATCTTCTCGACCACGTTCCGCGAGGCCTCATCCCCGTCCGCGGTCTTCGGCGCGAACCTGATCGGCGCGATGCTCGGGGGGTTCTGCGAGTACCTGACCATGGCGGTCGGCAGCCGCAGCCTGTCGGCGCTCGTGATCGCCGCCTACCTCGGGAGCATGCTCGTCCTTGCGACGTCGAGGCGCCTGGGCCGCCCGGTCTAGGGGAAGGGAATATCCGCAAGCCCGCGCAGGTCGCGGTCCTTCGTCTCCGGCAGCACGATCACGCCCACCACAAGCGACATCGCGGCCACGCCGATCGGGAACCAGAGCCCGGAGTAGATGTCGCCGGTGAAGACCACGATGGACGTGGCGATCAGGGGAAGGAACCCGCCGAACCAGCCGTTGCCGATGTGGTAGGGAAGCGACATGGAGGTGTAGCGGATCTGCGTCGGGAAGAGCTCGACGAGGAACGCGGCGATCGGCCCATAGACCATCGCGACGTACGCGAGCAGCACCGTCAGCAGCGCGAGGACCACGGGCGCGTTCATCGCCGCAAGGTCGGCCTTCTTCGGGTATCCCGCCGGGGCGAGCGCAGCGTCATACGCCTTCTCGTCAAAGCCCGCGACGGTCGTGCCGCCGACCGAGAGAGAGACCGGCGCGCCCGAGGCCCCCGTCGGCGAGAGCGTGAAGGGGATGCCCCGGCTGTTCAGGAAGTTCCGCGCCTTGTCGGTCGCCGTCTTCGGCGTGCTCGGCAGGACGATCTTCCTCGCCGCGTCCTTGAGCGCGTCCATCGCGAGCGCGAGGCGCCCGTGGAACTCGCTCGTCGCCAGGACGACCGGGGTGCGCTCCATCGCGTCGGCGAGCGCGGGGTTGGCCGCCCGGGTGAGCCCCCGGAAGATCGGCTGGTAGGTGAGGGCCGCAAGGAGGAGCCCGGTCATGATGATCCGCTTGCGCCCGATCAGGTCGGAGAGCCGGCCCGCGCCGACGAGCATGCCGGCCCCGATGACGAGTGACGCCGCGATGAGCCAGTAGGCCCGGACATAGTCCACCTTGAGGGTCGTCGTGAGGAAGTAGAGGGCGTAGAACTGCCCGCCGTACCAGACGACGCCCTGGCCCGCCGTCGCCCCGAAGAGCGCCTTCAGCACGATCTTGCCGTTGTCCCAGCGCATGAAGCTGTCCGTCAGAGGCGCCTTGGACTGCTTGCCCTCGGCCTTCATCTCGGCGAACACCGGCGACTCCTCGAGCTTGAGCCGGATGTAGACCGAGACGCCGAGCAGCAGGAACGAGAGCAGGAAGGGGACCCGCCAGCCCCACGCCGCGAACTGCTCGGGCGAGATGACCGCGCGCAGGCCCCCGATGACGACCAGCGCGAGGAAGAGCCCGAGGGTCGCCGTCGTCTGGATCCACCCCGTGAAGAGCCCGCGCTTGCCGTGGGGCGCGTGCTCGGCCACGTAGATCGCCGCCCCGCCGTACTCGCCCCCGAGGGCGAGGCCCTGGGCGAGCCGCAGCACCACCAGGATCACGGGGGCCATGAACCCGATTCCCGAATACGTGGGCAGGAGCCCGACGAGCGACGTCGACAGTCCCATCACGATGATGGTGACCAGGAAGGTGTACTTGCGGCCCACCAGGTCGCCCAGCCGGCCGAAGAACAGGGCGCCGAACGGGCGCACCGAGAACCCGACGCCGAACAGGGCGAGGCTCGAGAGGTAGGACGCGCTCTCGTTGCCCGGGGGGAAGAACAGCTTGCCGAAGAACGCGGCGAGGGTTCCGTAGATGTAGAAGTCGTACCACTCGAAGACGGTTCCGAGGGACGACGCGATGATGACGAGCCTGTGCTTTCGGTCGAGGGCGGCGAGATCGGCCATTGGGGGGATTGGGGTGACCTGACGGGGGGCCCCAGAAGCAATTAGGGGCGGCCCGCCGACGCAAGCCCGCGGATCAAAAAAACAGCGCTAGGCCGGAACGAACGCGGAGACCGTCTCGCGCTTGAGCTCCCGCATCATCAGGGCCGAGATGGCGTCGGCCGGCCGGCGCCCCTTGAAGAGGATCGTGTTCGTCTCGCCGAGGATCGGGGCGTCGATGCCCCTCTCGGCGCACAGCCCGGCGAACGAGCGCGTCGTCTCGTAGCCCTCGACGACCGTCCTGCGGCCCGCCAGCAGCTCCGCGATGCTCCGGCCCTCCCCGAGCCGCTGGCCGAACTCGCGGTTGCGGCTCCACGCCCCGTGGCAGGTGGCGACAAGGTCCCCGAAGCCGCTCAGGCCGTAGAAGGTCTCCCTGCGGGCCCCGAGCGCCTCCCCGACCTTGACCATCTCGGCCACGGCACGGGTCATGAGCGCCGCCTTGGCGTTGTCGCCGAGGCCGAGGCCCTCGCAGCATCCCGCCGCGATCGCGTAGACGTTCTTCAGGCTCCCGCCGAACTCGACACCGGCCAGGTCGTCGGTCGTGTAGACGCGCAGCGTCGGGCCGCTCAGCTCGGACTGGACGTCCTGGATGGCGGCCTCGTCGCCGCGGGCCGCGAGCACCATCGCGGCCGGCAGGCCGCGGGCGACCTCGCCCGCGTTCGTCGGCCCCGACAGGGCGCCCACCATCATGCCCGGCAGCGCCTCGGCGATCGCCTGGGAGGGCCGCATGTGGCTGCCGAGCTCGAGCCCCTTGGCGAGGCTGATGACGAGCCGGGGAACGGCGCCCTGCCCCAGGGCGGCGCGCACGGTCGCCGCCGTATGGCGCAGCGTCTGGGCGGGGCAGGCAAGCAGGACGACGTCGGCCCCCTGGAGGCCCCGCGCAAGGTCCTCGCAGACCCTGACGCCCTGGGGCAGCAGCACGCCCGGAAGGTACTCGCGGTTCTCGCGCGTCGAGGAGATCGCGGCCGCCTGCTCGGGCCGGCGCGGGACAAGCGCTACGCCGCGCTGCCCCCTCGCGAGGTGCAGGGCGAACGCCGTGCCCCAGGCCCCGGCACCGACGACGCAGAACTTCATGGGGCTCTTCTAATCCCGGCCGGGACCGCCTTGCTACCTCAAAAACGCCGGGACCTTCTCGTTGGCGATCATCTGCTCGAAGGTTTCCCGGGCGTTGACCTGCTCGAAGGCGCTGTCCTTCACGAGGACCTCGGCCGGTATCGGGCGGGCGTTGTAGCGGCTGGCCATCACGTGCCCGTAGGCCCCCGCGCTCATGATCGCGAGGTATTCCCCCTCGCCGAGCTCCTGGATCTGCCTGTCCTTCGCGAAGCAGTCGGTGCTCTCGCAGATCGGCCCGACGACATCGGCGACCAGGGCGCGCCGGGTCGTGTCGCGGTGCAGCGGCACGATCTCATGGTACGAGTCGTACATGGCCGGCCGCACGAGGTCGTTCATGGCCGCGTCGACAATCAGGAAGCTCTTGCCCTGGCCGCGCTTCAGGTACTCGACGCGCGTCAGGAGGACGCCCGCGTTCGCCACCATGGACCTCCCTGGCTCGAGCAAGACCTTGAGCCCCAGCTGCTTCAATATCGGGGACAGCGTCGCGCCGTAGACCTCGGGGGTCAGGGGCCGCTTTGCCTCGGGCTGCGTCTCCCACCAGGAGAAGGGCCCGCTGGCGAGCGCGTCCCTGTAGACGACGCCGATACCCCCGCCGATCGAGATGTAGGAAATCCCGTGCTTCTCCCTCAGGCTCGCGGCAAGCGGGGCGAGCTTCTCCAGCGTCTCCACGAAGGGCGCGACCGTGGTGATCTGCGAGCCGATGTGGGACTGGATGCCGAGGATCGTGATGTTCGGGTACTTCGACGCCGCCTCGTAGGCGGCCGCGGCCTGCTTGAGCGGGATGCCAAACTTGTTCGCGCTCGTCCCGGTCGTGATCTTCGCATGGGTCTGCGCGTCCACGTCGGGATTCACCCGGATCGCGATCGACGCCTTCACCCCCAGCTTCCCGGCGACGTGGTTGATCCTCGCCAGCTCGGGCTCGCTCTCGACATGGAACGAGTAGATGCCGGCCTCAAGCGCCATCCGGATCTCGGACTCGGCCTTGCCGACCCCGGCGAAGACGCTCTGCGTCACGCCGGCGCCCGCCGCCAAGACCCGGCGCATCTCCCCGGCGCTCGCAAAGTCGAAGGCCGATCCAAGATTGCTTAAGTATCTGAGCACCGCTAGGTTGGCGTTGGCCTTGACGGCGTAGCAGACCCGGACATCCAGCCCCTTCATGCTCGCCACAATCCGCCTGTAGTTGTCGCCGATCGTCGCGGCGCTGTAGACGTACGTCGGCGTCCCGTAGAGCTTGGCGACCTCCGCCAGGTCCACGGTTTCACAGTGCAGGTTCTGGCCGATGTACTGGAAATGATGCATGGTCTGGGTCGATAAAAATCCGTGAAAGGCTGATGTTAGCGAGTTTCATCTTGAAAAAACCACCCCA
>CAYQOH010000139.1:0-7143 GCA_964419075.1 uncultured Opitutaceae bacterium
GGACCTTCGAAAGCGTCCAGCGGCAGGCGACCTGTGCGGTTGAGAACCTGACGCGTTTCCTGTCGGGGCAGCCACCGATCGCTCAGGCCAACAAGTTTTGACTGCACGACGGCCGCGGATACGCTCGGCCACGCGGTGCCGCAACGGGTACTCCGCGAGGCCAGTCCCCGTCTACACGACCTAGGTAAGACCCGGGGGAACTCGCATCCCAACTCAGATGCGCAGCAGGAAGATTGCGACGAGTGCCGCGCCTCCCATCCCGAATGCCAGCGAAACGAGCTTGAAGGGGCGCGCCCCGAGGCCGGCGGATCGGACGGGCGCTCCGTGCTTGGAGTCCAGTGACCCGCGAATCCGGTTGGATGGAAGCTCAATGGTCACGTAGGTGATCGCGGCCAGGGCAACCGTAAACGCTAAGTACACGCCAAACATGAGGACGACGCCTGCAACCCGCCTGTCACCGGCAAGGCCGGACAAGATCCTTCGATCGAACCCATAGAGCAGAAATTTGGAGGGCAGGTGCCACATATAGATTCCATACGATAGGGTTCCGAGCGCCTGCAGCAGTGGGAGTCTCAGGAACCGGCCAACCGCGCGTTCACGATTCGTTGCCAGCCACAACAGCGAAACGGCAACGACGAACCCCACGGCTGAATAAAGTGCGATGGCAATGCCATAGAAGCCCAATACCTCAAAGCGGGTGGACGACGGCGGTGGGATCCAGAGGTAGAACTTCCACACCCATCCGATCAAGAGAAGGGATGCTCCTATGGCTAGACCGGCGCCTGGACGGCTCAGCCACTTCATCAGCGCGCCATGGTCCCCTCGCCGCGCGAAGATGATGCCGGCGCCCGCGGAAAGGGCAAAGACCTCAAGGTATGAAAGACTGTAGAAGTAGAGAAGTCCCGCGGGCTGGTTTGCCGATCCGAGCGACATCACCGCAACGAAGGCGATGCGCGCCAGGACGCCGCTGAAGACGGTCATGAAGAGAAACTTTTGAATCTTTCCGGGCGAAGCGCGGAGAGCCGTGAAAAGGACAGCGAACAGCAAATAGAACTGGACCTCGACGGAAAGCGTCCACAAGTGCCCGAATTCGTTGAAATCGTGCGGCTTGAAGCCATTGAAGCCGATAAACGCCCCCACCCAATTGTAGACAAAGGCGAGGTACAGCCACATATGCTCAATGGAGTAGCGACGGGTCGCTATTTCATTCGCTTGGAAATTGGGCCACCAGCCATTGTCCCTTATCACGAGCAGAGAAACCGAAATCACCGCGACATAGAGCGGGACGATGCGGAAGAAGCGATGTGTCAAGAACTGCCACCAGTCAAAGCATCCATTGGCTTTGAATTTTTCCTCCGCGAGCCAGGTCAATAGGAACGACGACAGCCCGAAGAAGAAGAGTACGCCTATATTCGCTAGCGAGAATGTGTGGACTGCGTTGAACAGGTAGGGGGTGGTGGCGTTTTCGGAAATCGGCGTAGCGGGCGTGTAGTGCGCCATCGTGACCGTAAGTGCTGCAAGGCCACGAAGGCCGTCGAGCTCGGGGAGTCGCCTAATGGGCGAACCGGCATTGTCTGGGGGGCTCACCGGGTGTTGCTCGTGGGATTCCCTGGAGATGCAATCCTAGCTGAGAGCCCGAAAGTCAAAGGCGATCCGCAATGGGGAGCGTCGATGCCGGCCGACCGACGTTCTGGGAGCCTTTCGGGGCGTGGCGCCCCGCCCTTGACCCACCGGGATCAGCCCTATGGGGCGTGGCATGGCGCGTACGGCGAAGGATCCGTTCTCAGCGGACGACCCGGGCTCCGCCGCCCTTCATGAGGTTCTCAACCTCCTTCTTTGTGGCCATCGAGGTGTCCCCGGGCGTGGTCGATGCCAGGGCCCCGTGGGCCGCGCCGTAGTCGACCGCCGCCTGCGGCCCGCTTCCCGAGAGGAACCCGAACGCAAGACCGCCCGCGAAGCTGTCGCCCCCGCCGACGCGGTCCAGGATCTCGAGCTCGGGATACTTGCGGCTCTCGTAGAACTGGCCGTCGTGCCAGAGGATGGCACTCCAGTCGTTGCGGGTTGCGCTGATGACGCGCCGAAGCGTGGTGGCCGCGACCTTGAAGTTCGGGTAGACCCGGACGGCGCTCTCGATCATGGCCTTGAAGGCGCCGGAATCGATGTGGCTGAGCTTCTCGTCGGCGCCCTCGACCTTGAACCCGAGCGAGGCCGTGAAGTCCTCCTCGTTTCCGATCATGACGTCGACGTGCTTGGCGATCTCGCGGTTGACCTCCTGGGCCTTCTTGAGTCCGCCGATCGTCTTCCACAGCGAGGGCCTGTAGTTGAGGTCGTACGAGACGACCGTGCCGTGGCGTTTCGCGGCCTTGACCGCCTCGACCGCGAGGGCGGCCGTGGTCTCGGACAGGGCGGCGAAGATCCCGCCCGTGTGGAACCACCGGACGCCCAGCTTCCCGAAGATGTGGTCCCAGTCGAAATCCCCGGGCTTGAGCTGCGAGGCGGCCGTGTTGCCGCGGTCGGGCACGCCCACGGCCCCCCGGATGCCGAAGCCGCGCTCCGTGAAGTTGAGCCCATTGCGCACCGTGCGCCCGATCCCGTCGTCCGGGCGCCAGCGGATGAAGTCGGTGGCCACGCCGCCCTGCATGATGAAGTCCTCGATCAGGTGGCCGACCTCGTTGTCGACGAACGCCGTGCAGACGGCCGTGCGCAGGCCGAAGCACTTGCGCAGCCCCCGAGAGGTGTTGTACTCGCCGCCGCCCTCCCACGCGGTGAACGCGCGGGCGGTCCGGATCCGGCCCTCGCCGGGGTCGAGGCGCAGCATCACTTCGCCAAGCGACAGCTGGTCGTAGGCGCATTCGGAGGCGGGTCTTAGGTCGAGGCTCATGGGGATCGAGGGGGAAGGGTGGCGGGTCAGATGACGACCGTGTTTGCGTGCGAGCGCGGCCATTTCGGCAGGCCGGCCTCCGCGGCGAGCTCGTCGAAGGCCGTCATCTCGGCCTCGGTGAAGAGAAGGCCGCCCGCGGACGCGCTCTTCTTCGCCCATTCGGCCTCGGGCTGGCCGGGCAGCATGCACGTCTCGTTTCCGTGGCCGAGGATGTCGGCGATCACGGCCTTGATGTTCGCGGCCTGGGTCCGCCCCTTCGCGAAGGCCCCGGCGCTCACCGCGTCGGGATGGATCACCTGAAAGAAGAAGGTGCACGTGTGCTTCTCCTCCGGCTCCTCCGTCCAGCGGTTGCGAAGCGTGGGGAGCGAGCCGCCGATGAAGGCGCCGACGAGCTCGTCGATAAGGGAGAGGCCGTAGCCCTTGTGCCCCCCGAAGGGCAGGAGGGAGACCGCCTGGTGCGGGTCGACGGTCGGCTCACCGCGGCGGTCCAGCGCGGCCAGGGGCGGAAGCGGCAGACCCTCGCGCTTGAGCTGCTGGACGCGGCCCATGGCGATCACCGACGTGGCCCAGTCGATGACGACCGGGAAGCCGATCGCGGGGATCGTGGGGAATCCCCAGGAGTGCGGGTTCGTGCCGAGCGTGGGGAACTTGCCCCCGAAGGGGACCACCTCGGCGAGCGCCGCGGTGCAGTTCGTGTAGGCGATGTAGCCGCGGCGGGCGGCGTCCATCACGTACCCGCCGCCCCAGAGGTAATGGAACGCGTTGTCGACGGCGACCGATCCGATCCCGTAGCGGTCCGCCAGCGCGATCGCCGCGTCCATGGCGCGGTAGGCCGTGGGCTGGCCCAGCTTCCGGTTGGCATTCCACGTCTTGGCCGCCTCGAAGCGGGAGGGGATCTCCACGATCGCAGCCCCCGGCACGCAGCCCTTTGAGCCCGAGCCGAAGAGGTGGTCGAGGTGGAGGGCCTTGATGGCGTTGTGGGTGCGGATCCCGTGGCGCGAGGCCTCGGCGCAAAGGCGCGCCCCGTCGGTCGCCTCGTCGGCAAGGAAACCGCGCCGGCGGTAGACGGCCGCGGCAAGCGCGTTGTGCTGGGACTCGGGGACGATGTGATAGGTGTCCGGCATGGCGAAGGTGGTCAGGCCGCTGCTGCTGCGGCGGCGAACTCCCTCGCCCGGGCGGTCACGGCCGCCCAGTCGCGCGCCTTGAGCGCCGCGGGCTCGACGAGGGCGCTGCCGGCCGCGGTCGCGTACGCCCCGGCCTTGAGGAAGTCGCCGAGCGTGCGGGTGGTGACGCCGCCGGTCGGCATGAAGTTGAGCTGCGGGAAGACGGCCCGCAGCGACTTGATGTACGGGGGGCCGAAGAACTCGGCGGGGAAGATCTTGATCAGGTCGGCCCCGAGGTCCGCGGCGGCCGCGATCTCGGTCGGCGTCAGGGCTCCCGCGAAGACGGGCACCCCGAGCTCCCGGCAGGCCATGATGACGGCCGGGCGCACGGCGGGGGTGACGATGAACTGCGCGCCCGCGTCCACGCCCGCCCGGGCCGTGTCCGCGTCGAGGACCGTGCCGAGGCCCAGCATGACCCCGGGCAGCTTGCGGGAGACCTCCGCCACAAGCGCGAGGGCGCCCGGCGTCGTCATCGTGAGCTCGATCGCGTTCAGGCCCCCGGCCGACAGCGCGCGGGAGCAGTCGAGGAGGCTCTCCGGGCCGTCCGCGCGGATGAGGGCGATGATCTTCTCCGACTTGATGCGTTTCAGAATATCAGCTTTTGGCATGGGAGGGTGGGTGAGGGGGTTTGCGTCGCCGTGCACGGTCATTCGGACTCCGAGTACCCGAGAAGGCGAGACGCCTCCGCCGCGGTGGCGCGCACCTTGGCGGCGACCTCGGGGATCCGCTTCTCGGGCATGCGCACGGTGGCGGCGGTGACGCCGATCGCGGCGACGACCTTTCCGCTCGACGAGAAGACGGGGGCGGCGACGCAGCGCACGCCGGCGTGGAATTCCTCGTCGTCGATGCTGTAGCCGCGCCTGCGCGTGAGCTCGATCTCGCGCTCGAGGTCGCCCCGCCCGGTCAGCGTGTGCGCCGTGTAGCGGTGGGGGGGCTCCGCATCGCCGAACGTCGCGAGCAGCGCGGTGTAGAGGTAGGAGAGGAAGATCTTCCCGGTGGCGGAGCAGTGCAGGTCGGCCAGAAAACCGGCCGGGGAGGCGGCCCTCAGGGGATGCGGGCTGTCCTGCACCGCGATGATGAGCGAGCGCTCGTCGCACGGGATGGCGAGGTGCGAGGTCTCGTTGGTCTGGAGCGTGAGCATCTCGAGCAGGGGGAGCGCGAGCTTGCGCAAGTCGGTGCCCGCAAGGGCCGCGTTGCCCAGGTGGATCAGCGCCGGACCGAGCCCGTAGCGCCCGTCGGCCTTCTGCGCCAGGCCCTCGATCTGGAGCGTGGCGGTGATCCGCATGGTCGTCGTGACCGGGATGCCGAGCATCCGGGCGATTTCCGAGGCCTTGAGCCCCTCGGGGTGGCCCCTCAGAAGCTTCAGCGTGCGGCAGGCGTTCCTCAGGTTGGGGATGACATAGCGCTCGAGGGAGGCATTCGGCACGGGCTCGAGGGAAGCTTGGCTCATGGGATCGGGAGGGCCGGGGACCGCGAGCCGCCGGGGAAGGCGGGAGTGGCGGCGCTCGGGGAAATTTTCTTATTGCCGAGGATACGGTTCACCTATGAATTGCAAGTTCATTAGTGAAAATCCCCCGGCAGCCCGGGGCGCGCCGCGACCGGCCGCCTCCGCTGGCCATTCCCGGCGCACGCGGCTAGGCTCCTCCCGTCCCTTCCCCCTGTTCAACCATGAAGACTGAATCCTTTCTCGAGACGATGTTCGGGCTCACCGGCCGGGTGGCCGTGCTCATTGGCGGCACGGGCGAGCTCTGCGGGGCCATTGCCGAGGGGCTCTCCGCGGCCGGGGCCGAGGTGGTCCTCGTGGGTCGCAACCCCGACAAGGCGAAGGCCCGGCTCGACCTGATCACGGCGGCGGGCGGCACGGGCTGGTTCCACGCCGCCGAGGCCACGAGCAAGCGCGACCTTGAGGCGCTGCGCGACGCGGTCCTCAAGCGCTCGGGCCGCATCGACATCGTGGTGAACGGCGCCGGCACGAACTCGCCGACGCCGTTTTTCGACATCACGGAGGAGGAGTTCGAGCGGATCGTGCGCGTGAACGTCAGGTCGGTCTTCCTCGGCTGCCAGGTGTTCGGCAGGCACCTGGTCGAGCGGGGGCAGGGCGGGTCCGTGATCAACATCGGCTCAATGTCGGGCTTCACGCCGCTCTCGCGGGTGTTCACCTACTCGGCGACGAAGGCCGCGGTGCACAACCTCTCGAAGAACCTGGCGCGCGACTGGGCGCCGCACCGCGTGCGCGTCAACACGCTCGTGCCGGGGTTCTTTCCCGCGGAGCAGAACCGCAAGGTGCTGACGCCGGAGCGGGTGGCCAGCATCATGGGCCACACGCCGATGGGGCGCTTCGGCAAGGCCGACGAGCTGGTCGGGGCGGCGCTGCTCCTGGCGAGCGAGCGGGCAGGCTCCTTCATCACGGGGGTCGAGCTCGCGGTCGACGGCGGCTTCAACGCGATGAGCATCTGACCGCGTTGAAGGCCATCAACCGCTTTCTCCTCGAGAACGGGCTCGTCATCGCCCGAAACCCCTGCGTGAGCCCGGACTTCTGCCTGGACTGGCCCGGTCTGCGGGGGAGCCTTGCGCGCGCGGCGGATCGGCTCGCCCGGCACCCGAAGTCGGCCTTCGAGACCAAGGCGGGCTCCTGGACGCTGGTTGAGGATCCCGAGACCGGCGACTGCGCCTGGGCGCTCCGGCCCACGGAGGCGGCGGGCGCCGTCGGGACGCTCGGGGAAGGGGTCTCCTCCGGGAGCGAGGTCTTCTTCCCGGCCACCTGGGAGAACCTGCTCCGGCTCAAGAACCTGGTCCTGGAGCACGATCCGGAATCGACCCTCTTCCCGTCGACCGCGGGAAAGCTCGGCACGAGCACGCTCGGCATCGGGGCCCGCTTCACCACGCTGCACTGGCCGGCCGTCGAATGGGCGATGAGCGCACTCGGGATCGGCGTGACGGCGAACCAGAACAGCATCCCGCGGGAGCTGGTCTATGATGTCGACGCGATGCTCGGCGGGCGCCTCGACAGGGTCCCGTTCCCCTTCATCGGCACGAGCGTTCCGGAGGGCCACCAGGGCCAGAGCGTCGAGGGGATGAGCCACGGGTGCGTCCTCTCGA
>CAYQOH010000140.1:0-7130 GCA_964419075.1 uncultured Opitutaceae bacterium
CGCCGACGACCGGGGTGAAGTCGACGATGCCCTTGTAGGTGAAGGGGCGCGAGAGCCCGAGGAACGCGTCGAGGCGGTCGCTCGCCAGGTGGGTGCCGCCGAGGGGCGGCTCCTCGACAAGATGGGCAAAGCCCGCGTTGAAGCGCACGAGGATGCCGCCGCCCAGGGGCGTCGGCAGCACGTCGAAGCGGACTTCGGGGAGCCGCTGCTGCACCGGGTAGAAGGGGTCGGGCTGGAACCTCGCGAAGGCCGAGGCGAGGAAATCGGGGCGCGTGTAGACCGACTCGATGTAGTTGTCCGGCTCCTGGACCGGGATGAACTCCTTGGAATGGAAGTCGCGGATGACCTCGGAGTCCGTCGACCAGTTGATGTCGCCGGTGATCGAAAGGTCCGGGGTCACCTGCTGGTTGTGGACCCACTCCGCGTAGGCGCGGTTCGGGGGCACCGCCGCGCCGAGGATGTCCGTGTAGCGCTTCCCGTAGTCGTAGATGTACCCGGACTTGAGGTAGCCGACGGCGTGGTCGTCGCCGCTCGTCACGTCGTAGGCCGCCACCGGCCCGATCATGACGCCGCGATTCGTGTAGACGCCCAGGTCGGGACCCGCGCTGGCCCCGAAGGCGACCGGCAGGTTGAGGGCCGTATCGACCCAGAGGCCGAGGTTCTTGCGGTAGCCGGCGCCGACCGTCACGTCCGTGATCGGCCGATCGTGCCCCAGCGCCTGGCCCATGTGGGAGAGCGGCAGGGGCTGGAAGTCGCCGATGCCCAAGTGGCCGCCGGAAAGCCTAAGATAGCGGCCCGGCGACCAGATGAGGGTCGCGGCCCGGACGGTGGGCTGCCATGCGCCGGGCTCCCAGTATGTCACCGTGGCGTCGTGGACGGTGACCTCGTTGCGGTTCCCCTCGGCGGTCGCCCCCGAGATGAAATACGGGGACCTGCCGATCCTGATGTTTCCGGTGGTGAACTTCCCCGTGCTCCTGTCGATGCTGATCGTGTCGGCGAGGAGGCGGTCGCCGAGCCGGTCGAGGACCACGTGGCCGCTCGCCGACGCGATCTGGGTCCTCTGGTTGTAGCGGATCTCGTCGGCCGTCAGCAGGAAGTCGGCGCCCGAGAGGCGGGCGTCGGGCTTGGCGATCAGGTCGCCTGTGGCGTAGTCGGTGGAAATGGGCCCGCCCGCCGACAGGTCCGCCGGGGCTTCCGGGGCGGGTACCTGGGCCTCGGCGCGGGCGCAGGGCCACGGCGCGGCGGCGAGGGCGAGGAGAAGGGCGATTCGGCGCATCACTTGGGTCTGAGCAAATGCTCCCCTTCGCGAGCAAGCAAGCCTCTCAGCCGGGGCCCCGGGGCGGGCACCTAAATGGCGCGCAGGCGCACTTTTGGCTTTTTAGAAGGTCCCTTGGGCCCCATCGTGAGCGCCCACCATGCCCAGGAAACCCCCCATCCGCATGTCCAAGGCCGTGCGCGACATGGCTCCCCTGAGGTCCGAGGTCCGGGAGCTGGGCGCGGCGCTCGGCCGCGTCATCACGCAGATTGAGGGCCGCGGGACGTTCGACACCGTGGAGCTCCTGCGCAGGCTTGCCAAGGCCCGCCGGGCGGGCGACGCGGGCGCGGAGCGGCAGCTGGCGGTCGCGGTCGCCGAGCTCGATCCCGAGGCGGCCTTCAACCAGGCGATGGCCTTCACGCTCTACTTCGAGCTCGTGAACCTGGCCGAGGAGAACTTCCGCATCACGCTGCTGAGGCGGCGCCGGGTGGCGCACGCCCGGGGCACCGACGACGGGCGCGCGATCCGTGAGTCGATCGACGCCGCGGTGACCGAGCTCAAGGCGGCCGGCGTCGAGGCTCCCGAGATGCAGCGCCTCGTCGACCGCCTCTCGATCGAGCTCGTCCTTACCGCGCACCCTACGGAGGCGAAGCGCCGCACGCTCCTGGCGAAGCTTCGGCGCCTCGCGCGGATCCTCCGGTCCCGGGCCCTCCCGGAGTCGACGCCGGACACGGCGATCCTCGAGCCGGGGACGGTCGAGCGCGAGATCGCGGCCCTGTGGCTGACGGACCGCAGCCGCACCGCCCGCCCGGAGGTGAAGGACGAGGCCCGCACGGGGCTGTGGTATTTCGACCGGACGCTGATCGAGACGATGCCCCGGCTCCAGGCCGACATGGAGCGCGCGCTCGCGCACCACTATCCGGGGGTGCACGCGCCGAGGAGGTGGCTCTCGTTCGGCTCGTGGATCGGCGGCGACCGCGACGGCAACCCGGAGGTCACGGTGGCGACGACGGCCGAGGTGCTGCTGCTCCACCGCCGCCTCGCGATCGAGAAGCTCCGGGCGAGCGCGACCGAGCTCGGGCGCATGCTCACCGTGAGCGACCGGCGCGACACGGTCGTCCCGGCGCTCAAGCGCGGGCTTCGCGAGGACCTCCATCTGTCCAAGCACTTTGAGAAGATCGAGAAGCGTTATCCCCACGAGCCGTACCGCCTCCTCCTCGGCGTCCTTCAGGAGCGCCTCGAGCAGGCGAGGGACGAGCTCTTTGACGCGCGCATGCTCCTCGGGGGCGCCGTCGTCGGCTCGTGCCTGTCGCGGGAGACGGTCCGCGAGACCCTCGAGACCATCAAGGCGGGCCTGCAGGCGGGCAGGGCGGGGATGCTGACCGGCGGCGACCTCGCCGCGATGGAGAATCAGTTCGACGTGTTCGGCCTGCACACGGCGCGCCTCGACCTGCGGCAGCACTCCTCGCTGCACGAGGCGGCGGTCGCGGAGGTCCTCGGGCGGCCCGACTACCCGGCCCTGGGCGAAGCGCAGAAGGTGCGGGTCCTCACCGAGGCGATCCCGCTGTCGCGCAAGCTCGGGGCGGAGGCCGTCGCCCGCTTCTCGGAGGCGACCCGCAACGTGGTCGATCCCCTCGTCCTCGCGGGCGACGCCCGCCTGGTCGTCGGCGCCGAGGCGCTGGGCCTCTACGTCATCAGCATGACCGACGGGGTGTCCGACATCCTGGAGGTCGAGCTGCTGCAGAAGCTCTCCGGCAGCTCGCTGCCGATTGCGCCCCTCTTCGAGACCCTGGAGGACCTGGAGCGGGCGCCGGTGGTGCTGGGGGAGTTCTTCGGCCTGCCGGGGCGCCGGCCGGCGCACCAGCACGTCATGCTCGGCTACTCGGACAGCAACAAGGACTGCGGCTACATCACCGCGAACTGGGCGCTCTACAAGGCCCAGGAGTCCATCGCGCGCGTGTGCGCCGGAGCCGGGGTGGCGCTGACGCTCTTCCACGGCCGGGGCGGCAGCATCGCGCGCGGCGGCGGGCCCGCGGCGAAGGCCATCCTCGCGCAGCCCGCCGGCCTGCGCGACGGCGGCATCCGGGTGACCGAGCAGGGCGAGGTCCTTTCGACCCGCTATCACGACCCGGACCTGGCCCACCGGATACTCGAGCAGATGGCGTACGGCGTCATGCTCGGGATCCACGCGGCGACCCGGGAGGACGCCGCGCCGCTGGAGTGGCGCGACCTCATGGAGGACATGAGCCGTGCCGGCTTCGAGGCCTACAAGGCGCTCGTCCACGACGACGCGGAGTTCCTCGTCTTCTGGCGGCAGGCGACGCCGATCGACGAGATCGGCAACCTCAAGCTCGGATCGCGCCCGAGCTACCGGAGGGCGACCCAGAACGTCTCGGACCTGAGGGCGATCCCGTGGGTCTTTTCCTGGATGCAGAGCCGCTTCAACTTCCCGGGGTGGTTCGGGCTGGGCAGCGCACTCACGTCGGTGCTGCGCCGCGGGCCCGGGGAGCGGGCGCGCCTGAGGGCGATGCACGCCGGCTGGCCGTTCTTCCAGACCCTGATCGACAATGCGCAGCTGACGATGCGCAAGGCGGACATGGGGATCGCCGGGCTCTACGCCGACCTCGTGGAGGACGCGAGAATCCGGCGCCGGGTGCTCGGGATTCTGGGCGCCGAGTTTGAACGCACGGAGAAGGCGATCCTCGCGATCACCGGGCAGCGCAGGCTCCTCGGCCGCGAGCCGGTGCTCCTGCGCTCGGTCGAGCTGCGCAACCCCTACATCGACCCGCTCAACTACATCCAGGTGGACATGATGCGCCGGCTGCGCTCCGGCCCGCCGCTCTCGCCGCGCGAGGCCGAGGCGGTGCGCGCGGTGATCGAGCTTACGATCAACGGCATCAGCGGCGGCCTGAAAAACACGGGCTAGGCGTCGCTCGCTTTTTGGGTGGCGCGCCGTCCCGCGGGCACCCAGCATGGCAGGCTCCCCAACGCACCCGCAGTGATCCTCTCAAAGTCCGACCTCGGGGCGCTCCTCAGCGCCCGCCACGGCTCCCCCCATTCCGTACTCGGGATGCACGCCTGCACGTACCGCCGCAGCGCCGGCCTGGTGGTGCGGGCGTTTCTGCGCGACGCCGCCTCCTGCGAGGTGGTCCTCGCGGGCGGGACGCCGCAGGCCGTCTTCCCGATGAAGTCGCTCGCCCCCGAGGGCCTCTTCGAGGTGTTCATCCCGAAGCACCCCGAGGTCTGCGCCTATGAGCTCAGGGCGACCTCGGCCGACGGCCGCGTCCGCCAGTTCCGCGACCCCTACTGCTTCCTGCCCACGCTCAGCGACCAGGACGTGTTCCTCTTCAACGAGGGCAACGAGCACCGGATCTACGACAAGCTCGGGGCGCATCCGCGCGACCTCGGGGGCACCAAGGGCGTGGCCTTCGCCGTGTGGGCGCCGGCGGCGGCGCGAGTGTCGCTCATCGGCGAGCTGAACGGCTGGGACGGGCGCTACCACCCGATGCGCAGCATCGGGGCGTCGGGGATCTGGGAGCTCTTCATACCGGGCCTCGAGCCCGGCGCGCTCTACAAGTTCGAGATCCGCGACGCGCGCGGCGGCATCCGCATCAAGACCGACCCGTACGGCGCCCGCTTCGAGGGCCCGCCGGGCAACGCCGCGATCGTCTGCGACACCACGGGCTTCGCGTGGAACGACGGCCCGTGGATCGAGCGCCGGCGCTCCATGGCCGGCCGCCTCGACCAGCCGGTCTCGATCTACGAGGTCCACCTGGGCTCGTGGCGGCGCAAGCCCGAGGAGGGGAACCGGCAGCTCACGTACCGCGAGATCGCGCCGCTCCTGGGCGACTACGTGACCGAGATGGGCTTCACCCACATCGAGGTGATGCCGCTGGCCGAGCACCCCTTCGACGGGTCGTGGGGCTACCAGGTGACGGGCTTCTACGCCCCCACCCACCGGTTCGGCACCCCGGAGGACTTCGCCTGGTTCGTCGACCACCTGCACCAGCGGGGGATCGGCGTCATCATGGACTGGGTGCCCGCCCACTTCCCGAGGGACGCCTTCGCGCTGGCCGAGTTCGACGGGACGCACCTCTACGAGCACGCGGACCCGAGGCAGGGCTCCCACATGGACTGGGGGACGCTCATCTTCAACTACGGCCGCAACGAGGTGCGGTGCTTCCTGGTCGCCAACGCCCTGGCCTGGATCGAGCGCTACCACGTGGACGGCCTGAGGGTCGACGCGGTCGCGTCCATGCTGTACCTGGACTACTCCCGGGGGGACGGGGAATGGGTGCCCAACCGCTACGGCGGGAGGGAGAACCTCGAGGCGATCGATTTCCTGCGCCGCGTGAACGACCTGGTGCACTTCTACTACCCGGGCGCGCTGATGATCGCCGAGGAGAGCACGTCGTTTGCGGGGGTGACCCGGCCCACGGCGGAGGGGGGCCTCGGCTTCGACTACAAGTGGAACATGGGCTGGATGCACGACACGCTCCGGTATTTCTCGAGGGAACCCATCTACCGCCGGTTCCACCAGAACGACCTGACGTTCGGGATGCTCTACCAGTACGCCGAGCGCTTCATCACGGTCTTCTCGCATGACGAGGTCGTCCACGGCAAGGCGTCGCTGTTGTACAAGATGGGATGCTGGCACATCCCGGAGAAGGCGGCGAACCTGCGCTCGCTCTACGCGCACATGTGGGCCTACCCCGGCAAGAAGCTGCTGTTCATGGGGGGCGAGTTCGGCCAGGCACAGGAGTGGAACCACGACGCGAGCCTCGACTGGCACCTGTGCCAGTACATGGATCATGAGGGGGTGCGCAGGCTGGTGGGTGACTTGAACCGGCTTTACACGAGCGAGCCGGTCCTCGGCTCAAACGACCTGAACCCGCACGGGTTCCGGTGGATCAGCTGCCTCGACGCCGACGCGAACGTGATCGCCTACCTGAGGACGGATGCGAGCGAGAAGGCGCTCTTTGCGGTCGTGGGGCATTTCGGGGGCGCCCGCCGCGCGTACCGGATCGGCCTGCCGCGGCGCGGCTGGTGGCGCGAGGTGATCAACTCGAACAGCGAGTACTACGGCGGCACGGGCCTCGGCAATGACGGAGGGCGCGAGACCACCGATGTGGCGCACGACGGCTACACGCAGTCGGTCGAGCTCACCCTTCCCCCCTTCACAACACTGATCTTCAAATGGACTGCGCCTTCCTAGGTGGCCCGGTCGGCAACTACTTATCTTGGTTGTTTTTGACTCGCGGCGTGCCGGGTATGGCCGCACATTGTTGTGTGATAATAGACTTTACCGCACCTTAACCATGGCGCGCAAAATCAGCTTCATCAATTACAAGGGAGGCGTCGGGAAGACGTCGCTAATTGTAAATACCGCCGCCGCATTGGCAAAAATGGGCAAGCGTGTCCTCCTTTTCGACCTCGACACCCAGTCCAATGCGAGCATCTGGCTGCTCCGGCTGGACCGATGGAACAAGCTCAACGCGACGGGGGAGGGCTCGATCTATTCCATCTTCGACCCGGGCAAGGCCCACATCCGGGACCTGGTCATCAAGGACGTGGTCGAGGGAAAGGGGGGCGAGAAGCTGCTCCCCGGGCTCGACCTGGTCCCGACGACCTTCAACCTGGTCGACCTCGAGGCCGAGTTCTCGGGCGACCCGAAGCGGCCGGCATACCTCGTTTTTTGCGAGCAGGTCGCGATGCTCGAGCCGAACTACGACTTCATCCTCTTTGACTGCCCTCCCAACATCCTGCGCGCCTCGCAGTGCGGCGTCTTCACCTCAAACGAGATCTATGTCCCGTCCAATCCCGACGCGCTGAGCCTGATCGGCTTCACGCTGCTCGTGGACAAGCTCCAGAAGTT
>CAYQOH010000141.1:0-7083 GCA_964419075.1 uncultured Opitutaceae bacterium
GAGCACCAGTGGCTCCTCGCGGCCGCGGCCTGCCTCGTCCTCGGCCTGTTCGTGTCCGCGATGTTCATCCCGTCCTTCCAGAGGGTCCAAAACGCCAAGGAGCGCCGGCTCGCGCCCGCGCTTAGCGTCATGGGGATTAGGCAGAAGAAGTTGGCAGACGCGGAGATGCTGGCCCGGGAGGAGAAGGCCGAGTCGGCGACCCTTGCCAAAGAGGGCGGGGACAGGGAGGTCGTTATCCAGATGCCCGCGATCGGACAGGACCTGGCGCCCGAGTCGAACAGCCTTGCGGCCGATCAGGCGGCGCCCGAGGAACCCGGCACCCGGGATTATGGGGCGCGCCGGATGGAGGCGACGGCGTTGCCGGCGCCCTCGATGCCGGCGCTTGGCCCGCAACTCACGCTCTCGGAGGTCGCGGGCGGCAAGAAGGAACTCGATGAAGATATCCGGCAGGCGAGCGCCGGCTATGTCGAGCGCTCCGGCGTCGCGGCCGCGCCGGCATCGGTTGGCCACGGCGCGGTGGCGACGGCGCCCGTGAACGCGCCCGAGGCCAGGTCCGAGGCCCCGGTCGTGCTCTCGCCGTTCTCGGTCGACGCCACGGAGGACAAGGGGACCTACCGGGCGAACAGCACGCTGGCCGGCACGCGCGTCCGCACGGAGCTAAAGGACGTCTCGTCGGCGATCACCGTGGTGACCGAGCAGTTTCTCCAGGACACGGCCGCCCGGGATCTCAAGACGAACCTCCCGGAGGCGGAGCTTGCCGCGACCGTCGCCGCCTCGGCGCCCGCCGGCGCTGCGGGAGGGGCAGGGGAAGCCCCGGCGTCAACCGGGGCCAAAGCGGTCGGCCCTGCGGGCGCCTCGCTCCTTGAGGAGACTTCGGCGTCGAAGGAGCCCGTCTCCACGTTCTCGCTCCACGTGAGCGACGTGTCCTTCCGGCTGGCCCGGGAGGCGCTGGCCCGCGGCGAGCTGCCGGACCCCGCCGGGATCCGCCCGGAGGAGTTCTACAACGCCTTCAGCTACGGGGACCCCGAGCCGTCGATGGCGGAGAAGATCTCGTGCCGGACGGAGCAGTCCGCCGACCCCGTGGCGCAGCAGCGCAACCTCGTGAGGATCGCGATGCGCGTCCCGTCCACGGGCCACGGCGCCGCCCAGCCCCTGCGCCTGACCGTCCTCCTCGACACCTCGGGCTCGATGGAGCGCGAGGACCGCGCGGCGGCCGTCAACAGCGCCATGAAGGTCCTGGTCTCGCTCCTCGGGCCCGCCGACCGCGTGACGCTGATCGGGTTCGCGCGCCGGCCGCGGCTCCTCGCCGACCGGCTGCCGGGCGACCAGGCCGCCAGGCTGCTGGACATCATCGCGCATACCCCGTCCGAGGGGGGGACGAACCTCGAGGAGGCGATCAAGCTCGGCCACGAGCTGGCGCTTCGCCAGCACGTGGCGCAGGCGCAGAACCGGGTCGTGCTGCTCACGGACGGCGCGGCCAACCTGGGCGACGCCGATCCCGCCCACCTGGCCGCGATCGCCGAGGCGATGCGCCAGCAGGACATCGCGTTCGACGCCTGCGGCGTCGGGACCGACGGGATCGACGACTCGGTCCTCGAGGCGCTCACGCGCAAGGGCTCGGGGCGCTACTACGTGGTCGACACCCCGGAGTCGGCGGACGCCGGGTTCGCGAGGCAATTGGCCGGCGCGTTCCACCCCGCCGCCGAGAACGTCAAGGTCCAGGTGCGGTTCAACCCGACGCGTGTCGGCGCCTACCGGCTGATCGGCTTCGAGCACCACCGCCTGAGCAAGGAGGACTTCCGCAACGACCGGGTCGCGGCGGCGGCGCTCGCCGGCGGCGAGGCGGCGGTGGCGCTCTACGACGTCGAGGTGCTCCCGCAGGGCGACGGCGAGCTGGGCGAGGTCTACGTGCGCTTCCGCGACACGGCCGCCGGCGCGATGGTCGAGCGCTCGTGGACGCTCGCCTACGACGCGCACGCTCCGGCGTTCGACCGGGCGAGCCCCTCCCTGCAGCTCGCGGGGACGGCCGCGCTCCTGGCCGAGAAGCTCAAGGGCGGCCCCCGGGCGGGCGCCATCCACCTCGCGCAGCTCGCTCCCGTCGTGAACGCCCTGCGCGGCCGCTATGCGCACGAGGCGCGGGTGCAGGAGCTGGCCGCAATGTACGAGCAGCTGCGCCGCATCCGCCCGGAGTGACGCGCCCGGCGGACCCACCGCTCACCCCAACCCCGGGCGGGGACGATCTCAACCCAAAGGATATCAGATGAATGGATACAAAATCACGGGACCCCTCCCGCTTCGAGCCGGCGTCGCCGCGCTTGCCGCCCTTTCCCGCGCGCTCTGCGCGCCGTCCCCGGAGCCCGACCAGGCGAGCGTGACGGCGGGCCTCACGCCCGAGGGCGGCCGGATCGTGGTCGAGGCCAAGGGGATGCCGGCCCCGGCGCCCCTCTTCTTCTCCGCGTCCGTCGAGGAGACGGTGCGCCTCGGGACGGCGGCCGTCGCGGGCGAGATGCGCCTTCGCCTCCACGTCCTTCAGGGACGGCCCGAGGTGCTGACGCTCGGGCTGTCGGGCGACGGTGAGGTGACGGACGTCTCGGGCCCCGGCCTCGGCGCCTGGTCCGTGAGGCGGGCCGCCCTGCCCTCGGGCGCCGGCAGGCTCCTCGACCTGAGGCCCGCGGCGGACGCGGCCGGGTCCCGGGACTTCGAGCTAGTGGTGCGGACGCGCCTCGAGAAGCCGGCCGTGCCGGGAACGACCGCCGTCCTGATCGCCACCCCTGGCGAGGCGGCCGGGTTCTCGTCCACGGTCGAGCTTGGCGCCGACCCGGACGTCGACCTGCGCGTGACGTCCGCGCGCGGGGAGCTCGCGCTCGGGGGCGCTGAGGCGCCCGCCGGCCCGACGAGGTTCATGTCGACCGGCGACGGCCGGATCGAGGTGAGCCTCGCGCGCAGGGGAGCGGCCGTAGGGGACGCGGAACTCGCCGGGGCGCAGCTCTCCGGCCGGCTCGCGGCTGCGGGCTCAAGCGTGGACTTCACGCTCCGGGGCCAGCTCCTGGTGAGGAAGGCGGGGGCGCGGCTGAGGCTCCTCTCGGGCCGGGCGGCATTGAGCGACCGCACCGCCGGCGACGGCTGGCACGTGGAGCTCGTCCGGACGGACGAGGGCCGCTTTGCGTACGACCTGGTGGGCGAGCGCGAGGGCGCGCTGCCGGTCGAGCTTGCCTTCGCGGCCGCGGTCGCCGAGCGCGGCGACTGGCGGGCGATGGACTTCGCCATGCCTGCCGGCGCCGTCGTCCCCTTGGACCTCGAGGGCCTTGGTGCCGCCGTCGCGTTTGACCCGGACCTGCCGATCGTCCCGGCGCCCGCCAAGGCCGGCTGGAAGGGGTTCCTTCCCCCGAACGGCGAAGCCTCGCTGGCGTGGAAGCCGCTGCGCGCGGCCGAGCAGGGCGCGCTCTTCTTCACGAGCTCCGAGCAGACGGACGTGCGCGTCGGGGACGGACTCCTGCGCGAATCGGCGCGTCTCACGCTGCGCGTCCTTCAGGGGAAGCTTGGCTCCGTCAGGCTGCGCCTCGAGGGTCCCGGGGAGATCCTGGGCGTCGAGGGGGCGAACATCGTCGGCTGGAAGGTCGCGCCCGAAGGCAAGGCGCGGGTCCTCGAGGTGAGGTTCAGCCGGCCGGTGGAGGCCGAGGGCTCGCTCACCGTGAACAGCCAGGCCGAGCTCGGGGGCTTCCCGGTGCGGGCCGAGCCGCTGCGGCTCCTGCCCGAGGGCGTCGTCCGGCACTCCGGCTTCGTGCGCGTGGCGAACCGCGGGTCCGTGCGCCTGGAGGTGGCGGACGTGACGGGGATGATGCAGCTGGCGCCGGCGCAGTTCCCGGGCGGGGAGGCGGAGGCGGGTGTGCGCCAGGTCTTCGTGTTTCGCTTCCCCTCGGCCGACTACGGCTACCGCGTCGCGGCCACCGAGATCCAGCCCGAGGTCGGCGTCTCGGAGGTCGCGACCTACGAGCTCTCGGAGACCGACCGGGTCATCAGCGCGGAGGTCGAGCTCGACGTGCGCGAGGCGCCGCTCAGGGACTGGTCGGTCGGGGTCCCCGATGACTTCACGGTGGCCTCGGTCGAGGGCGGCGGCGTGAGCGACTACGTGGCCGAGGCCTCGTCGGCCGGGGGTTACCGGAACCTGAAGGTCATCTTCGGCCGCGCCGTCGAGGGACGCCAGCTCCTCAGGCTGAGGCTCGAGAAGAACCAGCAGGCGGCCGCCGGGGACTGGAGCCTGAGGCCGCTGCGGTTCCCCGGCGCCAAGTCCGTGCAGGGGCATGTCGGCGCCGTCTCGACGCCGGGCTACCGGATCGTGCCCGCGAGGGTCGAGCAGCTGGTCGAGGTCCCGCTCAGCTATTTTCCGAGGCAGGCGGCCGGGCTCCAGCAGGCGTGGCGCCTGCGCGGCCAGGAGTGGTCGGCGGAGCTGAGGGTCGAGGCCCTGGGCCAGAGCATCCAGGCGGACGTCTTCCACCTCTACTCGATCAAGGAGGGGATCGTGTACGGCAGCGTGCTGCTCAACTACTTCGTCGTCGGCGCGCCCGCGAGCCAGTGGCGCATCCAGGTGCCCGCGTCCGTGGGCAACGTCGACGTCGTGGGCGAGAACGTCCAGCGCGACTGGAGGCGGGAGGGCGACCAGGTCGTGGTCACGCTGCACCAGCCGGTGCTGGGCGCCGCCACGCTCCTGGTCACCTTCGAGCAGCCGATGAGCGCCCGGGGCGGCACCATAGAGCCCGGCAGGGTCCGCCCGCTCGGCGTGCAGGCCGAGCGCGGGTTTGTCGAGGTGGTGAGCCCGCTGCAGGTGAAGTTCGCCGTCCGGAAGGCCGAGGGCGGGCTGCTCAGGCTTGAGGCCATGGAGCTGCCCGCGGAGTTCCGGCTGCTCAGCAGCGCGCCGGCGCTCGCGGTCTACCAGTACACGGCGAGGCCCTTCAGCCTCGAGATGGGCGTCGAGTGGTACGCGCAGGCGGAGACGGCCGACCAGGTCGTCGACTTCGCCAGGCTCTCAAGCCACGTCTCCCGCGACGGGCAGGTCGTCACCGACGCGCAGTACTTCGTGAAGACCCATGGGCGCAAGGCCCTGCGGATCGTGATCCCGGCGGGCGTGAGGCTGTGGGAGACCCGCGTCGACGGCGAGGCGGCGGGCGCCCAGGTCGACGGCGACACCACGCTCATCCCGCTGCCGGCGCGGGCGAACCCGAACGAGCCGGTCTCGGTGGCGCTTCGCCTGGGACAGGCGGCGGGCCCCTCGGGCTCCGACGTGAGCCTCCTGGCGCCGCGGATGGCGGCCCCGTCGGTGATCTCGGAGTGGACGCTGCGCGGCGATCCGGGGCGCCTCCTGGTGCCGCGGGGCGGCTCGGCGAGCCTCGTGCGCCCCGCCCTGACGGAGAGCGGCTTCGAGTGGATCTCCGCCCGGGGTTCCGTCGCGGTCGCGTCGCTGCTGTCCGTTGTCCTCCTCGGGGCGCTCCTCCTCCTCTCGGAGTCGACGTGGCGGGTGTCGGCCGGCCTCGCGTGCTGCCTGGTGGCGATGGTCGCCGCGTCGATGCTCGCGGCCGAGGCGATGCTCAACCGCCGGGCGAACCTGGGCGAGCTGGCCTACGCCGCGACGATGGTGACGCCCGATGAGGTTGTCTCGATCCGCGTGGCGAACGTCGGCGAATGGCGGGCCATGCTCGTCGGGTGGGGCGTCGCGGCGGCCGCCGCCGGGGCCGCGCTCGCGGTGGCGGCCCGGGTTCCTCCCCTTCGCGGCCGCCCGCTCGCGCGGCTCGCCGGTCCGGCCGCGGCCGTCCTCGTGTCGGTCGGGCTCCTGGCCCAGCACGGCGGGGCCGTCCTCTTCTTCGGCGCGGCGTGCGCGGCGGTGTTCCTGGCCCTGTTCGTGCCCGGGGCCGGCCGCCTGCAGGCGGGCAGGCGCGCCGAGAGGCCGGCGCCGCCCCCGGGGCCGGCAGCCGCGGCCGCGGCGTCCCTCCTCGCCGTCGTGGGCGCCGCGGGCCTTTCGCTCGGGTCCGCCCCGGCGCTGCGCGCCGAGCCCGCGCCGGCGCCCTCCGCCTGGATGCAGGACGGCTCGAAGGCCGCCCAGGCGATGGTGGAGAACTGGAGCATCCGCAACGGCCGCCTGTTCGCCGAGGTGCAGGTCACGGTCCGGGGCGGCCCCGGCGAGAGCTTCCTCCTGCTGCGGCCGCCCGCGACGCTGACCAACTTCTCGGGAGAGGGCCTGAGGGTCGGGAAGGTCGAGCGCGGCGGGGAGACTTCCTACTATGTCGCCCCCGATCGCGAGGGCACCTTCACGGGCCGCGCCCGCTTCGAGATGCCCTTCGCCAAGGGCGCCCGCGTGATCGCCGTGCCGACAGGGCCGGCCGCCAGCCAGCGGATCACCGTCGAGCTGGACCAGGGCGGTTGGGAGTTCACGTCACCCATGGCGGTCCAGGCCGCCGCGACGCCTGGGCTCGGGGACTCGAAGAGCGGGGCCACGCTCGTCCTCGCGCCGCAGGGGGAGCCGACGATCGTCCTGCGGCCCCTGCGCCGGGACGTGGCCGCGGAGCAGGTCCAGTTCTACGCGGAGGCGTCCAACCTCTACGTACCCGGGCCCGGTGTCGTGGACGGGTACGCGCGCGTCACCATTCGGCCCGTGCAGGGGCGCGTGGCGGAGCTCGACCTGGAGATCCCGAAGGGCCTGACCGTGGGCGACGTGGTCCGCGGGCCCGTCGGCGCATGGCGCTTCGACCCCCTGTCCCACCGCCTGCATGTCGCGGTCGAGCCCGCCCAGTCGGCGACCTTCGGGTTCGACGTCGCCACCCAGCTCGGCGCGGGGGCGCTTCCCTTCCAGGTGACGCTTGAGCCGCTCCGGGTGGACGGGGCGGTGGGCCAGGTGGGAACGCTCGCGACGGCGTTCGGGCCGGAGGCGCAGCCGGAGAGCGTCGCCGCGGCCGGGCTGTCGCCCGTGAACGTCGAGGACTTTGACGCCGCGCTCGTCCCGAAGACGCGCGACGACCAGCCCGCCGCAACCGTGCAGCAGGTCTGGCGCTACGGCCAGTCGGGCGGCCGTGTCGACCTCAGGGTCGCGGCGGT
>CAYQOH010000142.1:0-6966 GCA_964419075.1 uncultured Opitutaceae bacterium
GGAACAAGGAGAACGGGGGGATCTTCAGCCACACGCAGAGCTGGGCGGTCCTCGCGGAGATCGCCCAGGGCGACGGCGACCAGGCCTATGCCTATTACCGGGCGTTCATGCCGTCCGCCCAGAACGACCGCGCCGACCTGCGCGAGATCGAGCCGTACGTGCACTGCCAGAGCACCCACGCGCCGGCGTCGAAGAAGTACGGCCGCTCACGGGTCCCCTGGCTTTCGGGGACGGCGTCGTGGGCCCACCACACGGCCACCCAACACATCCTCGGGATCCGGCCCGAGGTCGGCGGGCTCGTCATCGATCCGTGCATCCCGCGATCGTGGGCGGGCTTCACGGCGGTCCGCAACTTCCGTGGGAAGCGGGTGAACATCGAGGTGAGGAACCCCGCGGGGGTGTGCCGCGGCGTGGCGTCGCTCACGGTCGACGGGAAGCCGGTCGAGGGGAACGCGGTGCCGAAGGTGCTGCTCAGGGACGGCGCCACCATCGTCGCCGTGCTCGGGTGAGGCCCGCAGGCGCCCGCAGCCCGGTCCGCCGCTTTGGCAAGCGCATGCCAAGGAACTCCCAGCTTGAAACAGGAAAAAGATGAATCACCGACACATGAAACTGATTTCGCTATTCGCGCTCCTGCCCGGGATGCTGCAGGGGCAGCAGGTGCGCCACGTTCAGCTGAAGACCGCTGACGGCGTGCTGGAGGGGGTCGTCAGCGGCGACGGCAAGGTGCGCACCTTCAAGGGCGTCCCCTATGCCGCGCCGCCCGTCGGCGCGCTGCGCTGGAAGGCGCCCCAGCCCGTCGTGCCCTGGTCCGGGGTGCGCAAGGCGGTCGACTACCCCCCTCGCGCCATGCAGGGGCGCATCTATGACGACATGGTGTTCCACGACTCGGGGCCGAGCGAGGATTGCCTGTACCTTAACCTGTGGATGCCGGCGAATCCGCCCCCGGGCAAGCTGCCGGTCATGGTGTGGATCCACGGCGGGGGCTTCGTGGCCGGAGCCTCCTCCGAGCCCCGCCAGGACGCGGGAAACCTCTCGAAGAAGGGCGTCCTGGTGGTTTCCATGAATTACCGCCTGGGGGTGTTCGGGTTCCTCGCCCACCCCGGCCTTGCGGAGGAGTCGGGTCGCCACGCGTCGGGCAACTACGGGCTCCTCGACCAGCTCGCCGCCCTCCAGTGGGTGAAGCGGAACATCGCCGCCTTTGGCGGCGATCCCGACAACGTCACGCTCTTCGGCGAGTCGGCCGGCTCGCTCTCGGTCTGCGCCCTCATGGCGTCTCCCCTGGCGCAGGGGCTCTTCCAACGTGCGATCGGCGAAAGCGGCGCGATCTTCGGCTCGACACTGCCGCTCAAGGCACGCGCCGACGCCGAGGCGGAGGGCCTGAAGTTCGCGCAGACAGCGTTCGGGGGGGCCTCGATCGAGGCGCTGCGCGCGCGACCGGCACAGGAGATCCTCGGGGCTGCGCTCAAGATGCCCCAGGAGTCCTTCTCGCCGGATGTCGACGGGTACCTCCTGCCTGACGACGGCCTGTCTACCTACGCGGGCGGCAGGCAGAGCAAGATCCCGCTTCTTGCCGGATGGAACCTTGATGAGGGAAGCTTCGATTCCTTCTTTGACGGCGCCGCCCCGACGGTGGCGAACTTCGAGGCGCGCGCCGTAGCCCGGTTCGGCGCCCGCGCCAAGGCGTTCCTCGCGCTCTACCCGGCCGCGACCGATTCCGAGGCGAAGCGGGCGGCGCAGGACCTGGAAGGGGACAAGTTCATGGGCTATCCGACGTGGAAGTGGCTAGAGCTGCACCTGGGGACCGGCGGGCGCCCCGTCTACCGGTATGAATTCGACCAGCCCCTGCCACTGCCGAGGGACGCGGCACCGGGCGCGGAGCCCAGGGCGAACCACTCCGGCGAGATCGAGTTTGTCTTCCGCACGCTCTACACCGAGAACCTGCCGTGGCGGCCCGAGGACCACGAGCTGTCGGAGCTCATATCGACGTACTGGACGAACTTCGCGAAGACCGGGAACCCGAACGGCCCGGGCCTGCCGGTTTGGCCCGAGTACGCCGCCTCGGGAGGCTACCCGGTGATGCACCTTTCGCCCCATTCGGGCGCCTCGGCGGACAGCCACCGCGGGCGCTACCTGTTCCTCGACGGCATTCCCGGCTTCTAGAACCCACGCACCGACCTGCGGGCTCCAATCCGCCCGCCTTGCCCCACGCCCATGAAATCCAGAATCATCTACCTCATTGCGAACGGCGACCTGCGCCTTTCGGCGAACCGGCAATGCGAGAAGGCACAGGCCGCGATGGAGCGGCTCCTCGTCGCCGCCATCGAAAGGGAGGGCCGCCGGGTGCGGCGCGCCCACGGCTTCGACCGCGCCAAGCGGCACGGGTTCATCGACAGCCAGAAGCACGGCATGGAGGTCTTTCGCGGGATACCGCCCGACGCGCCCCTGATCGTTGCCGAGGCCGTGTGGCAGTACAGCCAGCATGTCCTGGCGGGCCTCATCTCCCACCGCGGGCCGATCCTCACGGTTGCGAACTGGAGCGGCACGTACCCGGGGCTCGTCGGTCTGCTCAACCTGAACGCCTCCCTGACCAAGGCGGGCGTGCGCTACAGCACGCTCTGGAGCGAGGAGTTCACGGACCCGTTCTTCCTGCGGGGCCTGCGCTCGTGGCTGGGCACGGGCAGGGTCCGCCACGACACCTCCCACGCAAGGCCGCTGGCGGCGCACCGTATCCCGCCCGCCGCGGCCGGCATGGGCCGCGCCTACGCCCGGCGCCTCAGGAGCGACAAGCTCATCATGGGCGTCTTTGACGAGGGATGCATGGGCATGTTCAACGCGATCATCCCCGACCATCTGCTCAACCCCACCGGCGTCTTCAAGGAGCGGCTGAGCCAGTCGACCCTGTACGCGAGGATGCTGACGGTGAAGGACAGCGAGGCCCGCGCCGTCTACCGGTGGATGCTGGACCACGGCGTGAGGTTCGCGCTCGGAACCGACGGGGCCAGGGAGCTGACCCTCGGCCAGGTGCTCCTCCAGTGCAAGATGTACGTGGCCGCGGTTCGCATCGCCGCGGAGTTCGGCGCCGCGGCGATCGGGATCCAGTACCAGCAGGGCCTGCGCGACCTCGCGCCGGCGTCCGACCTTGCCGAGGGCCTGCTTAACAGCTCGGTGCGTCCGCCGGTCCGCGATGAGCAGACCGGGAAGGTGCTGTACCGGGGCGAGGCGCTGCCCCACTTCAACGAGGTCGACGAGTGCGCCGGACTCGACGCGATTGTCACCTACCAGCTCTGGAGAAGGCTCGGGTATCCACCGGAGACCACGCTTCACGACATCCGCTGGGGAAGGGCCTACCGTGGCCGCGCCGTCGACGCCTACGTCTGGGTGCTCCTGATCTCCGGCGCCGCCCCGCCGGCGCATTTCGCAGGCGGCTTCAGGGGGGCGTCCAGCGAGCGTCAGCCCCCGATGTTCTTCCGGCTGGGTGGCGGCACCCTGAAGGGCGTGAGCAAGCCGGGCTGGGTCGTCTGGAGCCGGGTCTTCATCGAGGACGGGAGGCTCAAGTTCGACACCGGGCTGGCCGAGGTGGTTCGGCTGCCAAAGCGGGAGACCGAGGAACGCTGGCGCCTGACCACGCCCCAATGGCCCATCATGCACGCGGTCCTCCAGGGCATCTCGCGCGACCAGATGATGGCGCGCCACAAGAGCAATCACATCCAGGTGGCCTACGCCCCGGGAAGATCCGCGGCCCGCAGGGCGCTCTTCACCAAGGCCGCGGCCATGGCCGAGCTGGGCCTCGAGGTGTCGATCTGCGGGGCGGTGTGACGGGGCCGCGGGGACGCCCGCCTACCTGAGCCACTCGCCCCCGCCGGCGACGTTTTCGGGAGTGAAGACGCGAGACCGGAGCGTCACCTCCTTCTCCACGCTCTCGTGGCGAAGGATCTTGAGCGCGTCCTCCACCGCCTCGCGCCCGCCCGTGGGGTACTCGAACGTCGCCGCCAGCACGCCCTGCCTCACGTAGACCTGGCCCTCCTGCGCCAGGGCGTCGATGCCCACGAAGATGATGTCGCGCTCTCGGCCAGCGGCCTGCGCCGCCAGGTATGCGCCGTGCGCACCCGGGTCGTTGTGCGCAAAGACCAGGTCGATCCGCGGCTGCACCGCCAGCGCCGACTCCATCTCCAGCCGCGCCTGCGGCTCGAGCCACTTCATGTCCGCCGTGTAGACGATGTCCACCGGCGCCCCCTTGAGCGCCTCGTGAAACCCCGCCCCGCGGTCCTGGGCCGGGATCGAGGTCATCAGCCCCTGGAGCTCCACCACGCGCGCCCGGGCCCCCTTCCTGACCGCGGGGAGCTCGGCGAGGCGCCGGAGGGCCCACGCGCCGGCGGCCTTCCCGATCAGGCGGTTGTTCGCGCCGATGAACTCGGTGTAGTCGCTCCCGAGCACCCGCCGGTCGAGCACGATGACCGGGATCCCCCGCCGGTACGCCTCGGCGACCGGCGGTGTGAGGGGCGCGGCCTCCTTCGGAGAGACGATGAGCAGGTCGACGCCCGAGTTCACGAACTCCTCGATCTGGGCCCGCTGCGCGAGCGTGTCGTTCTGCGCATCCTTGAAGACGACCTCGAGCTCCGGGTGGGCCGCCGCCGCCCTCCTGACGTCGGCGTTCATCTGGACGCGCCAGGGCTCGCCCAGGTTGCACTGGCTCATGCCGACCACCCATTTCCCCGCGTCCTTGGGGAAGGCGTTCGAGGCGAGGGCGAGCGTTAGGAGGAGGGCGAACGGGGTTCGTGGGGTCGTCATGGGGGTTCGGATGGGGTGAAGGCGCAAGGTCCCGTGGGCCCGGTCACGCAACCCTGCGCCGCTGCAGGAGGACCGCGGCCAGGATGATCGCGCCGGTCAGCATCAGCCTGCTCGATTCGGCGACGGCGTTAATGCTCAGGATCTTCTCGAGATAGCCGATCGTCATCGCCCCGAGGAGCGTCAGCCCGACGCCGCCCCGGCCACCCGCGAGGCTGTTGCCGCCGATGACCGCGATGGCGATCGCCGTGAGCTCGTACGAGACGCCCGCCTCCGGGTCGCCCTGCTGCTCCTGCGCCGCCTGGCAGATGCCCGCGACCGCGCTGAAGACGCCGCTTAGCCCGTAGGCAAGCAGCTTCGCCCGGCGCACGGGCACCCCGGACAGGCGCGCCGCCTCCTCGTTGCCCCCGGTCGCGTAGAGGTACCTCCCGTAGCGAAGCCGCGTGAGCACGACCCAGGAGAGCGCGACGCAGCCCAGAAACACCAGCGTCACCACCGCCACGTTCCCGCCCCACACCTTCGCGTCCAGGCGCTCGAAGGCGCCCGGCAGGTCCAGGTAGGCGAAGCTCCCGTCGGGCTGCTGCAGGGCCCGGGAGACCTTCTCGCCCCCGGAAAGCCACTTCGCCAGCCCGCGCGCGAAGACCATCATCGCGAGCGTCGCAATGAACGGCTGGATGCGGAAGCGCGCGACGGCGGCCCCCGAGGCGAGGCCCGCGGCGGCGCCGACGGCCAGGACGGCGGGCACCGCAAGGACCGCCGGCTGGCCGCGGTGGAGCGACAGCTGCGCGAACACGACGGCACACAGCCCGAGCACGCTTCCGACCGACAGGTCGATCCCTCCGGTGACGATGACCAGCGTCATGCCGCAGGCGAGGATGCCGTACACCGAGACCTGCCGGAGCATGTCCCGGTGCGTGCCCCAGCGGAAGAACGCGTCGTGGGCGTTGAACACGCAGCCAATCGCCAGGATGAAGAGGAGGGCGAACAGGGCCCGCCCCTCGGGTCGCTCGATCCAGCGTCGCAGGGTCCTCATGCCGTTAGTTCCCCTCGGGCGAATCGGCGCCCATGGCCGCAGCGAGCACCCGCTCCGGGGTCGCCGCCGAGCGGTCGAAGACCCCCGTGACCCGGCCGCGGTGCAGGGCGACGATGCGGTCGCAAAGCCCGAGGAGCTCCGGCAACTCGGTTGAGATGAGCAGGATGGCGAGACCCTCGGCCGCCAGGCTGCGCAGGAGCCGGTAGATCTCGTGCTTCGCGCCGACGTCGACCCCGCGGGTCGGCTCCTCCAGCAGCAGGACCCGCGGCCGCGTCGCGAGCCACTTCGCCAGCGCGACCTTCTGCTGGTTTCCCCCGGAGAGGGCGCCCGTCTCCTGGCCGACCGAGTCGAGGCGGATGCCCAGCGCGCCGACGTAGTGCTCCGCAAGGCTGCGCTCGAGGCCGGGCGCCAGCACGCCCCACGGCGACATCCGCGCCAGCGACGCCAGGCTCACGTTGCGCTCGACGCTCATCCCCAAGACGAGCCCGGTGCCCTTGCGGTCGCCCGTCAGGAAGGCGAGTCCGCGCCGGATGGAAGCGCCCGGGCTCTCCGGGAGGACCGGCTCGCCGTCGATCTCGACCCGGCCGCCGCACACGGCGCCGTACGCGCCGAACAGGCCGTTGAAGAGCTCGGAGCACCCCGCGCCCTGGAGGCCGGCGAAGCCCACGATCTCGCCGGCGCCGACGGCGATGGACAGGTCCTCGACGGCGGGCGGCCGGCCGGGACCGGGGCGCGGCACGGTGAAGTGGCTCGCAACGAAGCGCGGGGCCCGGGGGCCCGCCGCAGGCATCCCGGCCGGCGGGGCAAACTGCTCCGCGAGGTCGCGCCCGATCATCCACCGGATCAGCGTCGGAGGCGGGCAGTCGGCGGCCGCGGCCGTCCCGACGCGGCGCCCGTCGCGAAGGACCGTGATGCGGTCGGCCACCCGGTAGATCTCCTCCATCTTGTGGGTGATGTAAATGATGCCGCAGCCCCTGCCCTTGAGGTTCTCGATCAGCGCAAACAGCCGCTCGACCTCCGCGTGGTTGAGCGCGCTCGTGGGCTCGTCCATCACGATGACCCGCGCGTCGCCTGCCAGGGCCTTTGCGATCTCGATCCGGTTCTTCACCGAGAGGGGAAACTGCTCGGCCCTGCGGTCGAGGTCCTCG
>CAYQOH010000143.1:0-6900 GCA_964419075.1 uncultured Opitutaceae bacterium
CCGTCGTACTGCACGAGTCCGCTCGCGACGTTGGCGTCGACGTAGCTCTTGCCGAGGTCGGCGTCCCACTGGTAGGTGAGTCCCGAGGTGTGCGTCAGCAGGTCGCGGATCGTGATCTCGCGCGCGGCGGGGATCGTGTACGTCGGGCCGCTGGCGGGCTTCACCAGCACCCTCGAGTTCTTGAACTCGGGGATGTACTTCGAGATCGGGTCCCCGAGCATGAATTTCCCCTCCTCGTAGAGCACCATGACGGCGGCGCTGACGATGGGCTTGGTCATGGAGCAGAGGCGGAAGATCGTGTCCTTCTGCATCGGCTTGCCCGCCTCGCGGTCGGCCAACCCGCGGGCATCGAACCAGGCGACCCGGCCGTGCCGCACGACGAGCGTCACGACGCCGGCGATCCGCTTGTCGTCGATCGACTTCTGGGCGGCGTCCCCGATCCGCTGGAGGCGGTCGGGCGAGAGGCCCACGTTCTCGGGTTTCGCGGTCGGCAGCTCCTGGGCGAAGGCGGAGGCGCAGAGCAGGAGCGCGCCCGCGAAAAGCGACATGGGGGTGGTTCGATTCATGGCGCAACCTCTAGGGGATGGGCGCGGGGACCGCAAACACGGATCGGCCCCATTTTCGCGAACGGCCGTGTTGAACCACCCGGGGCACCCGCTAGGGTGCTCGCGAACCCAGGCCCGGCCGAACATGCACCGATTTAGGCGGCTTCGCCGCTCAGAACTTCCCGTGGATACCCAGGAGCTCGCCCGCTTCCTGATCGGCAAGGCGCTGGTCCACGACTCGCCCCGGGGGCGCATGAGCGGGCGCATCGTCGAGACGGAGGCCTACGTGCCCGGGGACGCCGCGGCGCACAGCTTCCGCGGGGCGACGCCCCGCAACCGGTCGCTCTTCCTGACTCACGGGCACGCCTACGTCTATTTCATCTACGGCGCGTGGTTCTGCCTGAATGTCTCCGGCGAGGCCGAGGGGGTCGGCGGGGGCGTCCTGCTGCGCGCCCTGGAGCCGGCTGAGGGGGTGGAGCTGATGCAGCGAAGGAGGCCCGGCGCGACGCTGCACAAGCTGGCCTGCGGCCCCGGCCGCCTGGCGACGGCGCTGGGGATAACCAAGCGCCATGACGGACTGGACCTCTGCGCGAGCGGCCCGCTCTGGCTCGGGGCCCCCGACCCGCACTGGGCCAAGCCGTCAATCGGGCGGAGCGTGCGCATCGGGGTCACCAAGGAGGCGCACCGGCCGCTCCGCTTCTTCGAGCGGGGAAATCCGTGCGTCAGCGGCAGCCGCCGCCTGAATTCCTGACCCGCGGACCGCCGCTGACTGCGGTCAGAGCTCCCGGAGCGCCGCGGCGATCGGCTGGCGGGCGGCGCGCAGCGCCGGGAACAGGCCCCCGATGGCGCCGATCAGCGTGGCCCAGACGACACCCTGGATCAGCAGCTGCGGCGTCACCGCGAGCGAGAACGTGATCTGGCTGAAGCTCTGCCAGTTCATCGTCGCCGTGTGGAACCCGTTGAACGCGACGTAGGAGAGGACGGCTCCGATCGTGCCGCCGAGGAGGGCCAGCGCGATCGACTCCAGCATGACCGACACCACGACCGCGCCGCTCCCGAAGCCCAGGGCCCGCAGGGTGGCGATCTCGCGCGTCCGGGCCGAGACCGAGCTGTACATGGTGTTCAGGGCGCCAAACACGGCGCCGACGGCCATGAGCGACGCGATCAGGTAGCCGAGCGTCGTGATGAGCTTCGTCACCGCCGTCGACTGGTCGGCGAAGTAGTCGGACTGCCGCATCACCTCGGTGTTGAGCCGGGGGTCGGTGGTGAGGGCGTCCTTGAACGCCTTGAACGAGTCGGGCGACTTGAGCTTCACGTACACCGACTGGAAGCTGTCGCCCCGGTTGTAGGCGGCCTGCAGGACGGCCGCGTCCGACCAGATCTCGGACTCCGCCGCGCCGCCGCCGGCCGTGAAGATCCCGACGACAGGCCAGTCGTAGCGGCCGACCTTGATCCGGTCGCCGACCCGAAGGCCGGCGAACTCCCGGGCGGCGCCCATCCCCACGATGACCTCGTTCTTGCCCCAGTCGAACATGCGGCCGTCGACGACCCTCATCTGGTCGCGCACGAGGAGGGCCGCGCGCTCGACGCCGCGAAGCGGCACGTTGACGTCCGAGCCGGTCGAGAGCTTGGGCAGGTTGATGATGACGAAGAGCTCGGCGGAGGCGAGCGGCCCCGCCGCGGTGCGGGCGACCCCCGGCGCGTCCGCGATGATGCGGGTGCTCGGGCGCCCGAGCCCGCTCACCATCTCGCTGTCGGCGCCGCTCCTGAGGACGAGGGCCGCGTCGGGCGACCCGGACGCGGACATGGCCTTGCGGAAGCCGGCCGCGATGGAGAGGACGCCCACGAGCACCGCGACGACGCCCGCGATGCCGAAGGCGGCCGCGGAGACCGAGCCGCGCCGCTGCGGCATGGAGAGGAGGCCGAACTTCGTGACGGCCGCGATCTGCGAGATCCAGTTTGCCGGTCCGGCCATCGTCAGATCCTCCTCAGGGCCTCCGCCACCCGCAGGCGCATCGCCTGGAGCGCGGGGAAGAAGCCGGTGACAAAGCCGAGCGCGAGGCTCAGGGCCACGCCGATCAGGACGTCGTGGAGCGGGAAGAAGAACAGCGGCAGGAGGCCGCCCGTCGGGTCGCCCCGCGAGGTGAGGAGCCAGGCGAGGGCAAGGCCCACGATGCCGCCCAGCAGCGCCAGCAGGCACGACTCGGCGATCACGAGGACCATCACCTGCGCGTTGGTGAAGCCGATCGCCTTGAGGACGCCGAGTTCCCCGGTCCTCTCGCGGACGGACTGCGAGATCGTGTTCCCGGTGACCAAGAGGATCGTGAAGAACACGGCCCCGAGGATCGAGGCGGTGATGAGCGCGATGTCGCCGATCTGGTTCGCCCACGCCTGCACGAACGCCCCCTCGGGCTCGGTCTTCGTCTCCGCCGAGGAGTTCTCAAACTCGGCGTCGACCAGCTTGGCGACCTCCGCGGCCCTCGCCGGGTCCGTCACCCGGATGGTGTACCAGCCCACCTGGCCCTTCCCCCAGCCGACGCGGCGGGCCTCGTCAAAGTAGTCGTAGCGGAAGAACAGCGCCGTCGTGTCGGTGTTCTTGTCCCTGCCGTCGTAGAAGCCGACGACGTCGAACGTCCAGAGGAAGCTGCCGTCCTTCTGGGACCAGATCGTCGACTTGATCGGGACCTTGTCGCCGATCTTCCAGTTGAAGCGCGCCGCGGTCTTGCGGCCCACGATTGCGCCGGTGCGCGTCTCGAGCCACGCCTTCCTCTGGTCGGCCGGCACGACGATCTCCGGGTGCATGTCCAGAAACTCCTCCGGAACGACGGGCGTCTGCATGAAGAAGTTCTTGGGGTCCTGGTAGATGCCGCCGAACCAGGTCTGGTGGGTGGCGGCGGCGACGCCCGCGATCCGCTGCATGCGCTGCTGGTAGCTCTGTGGCAGGAGCTGGATGATCGAGACCTTGTGGCGGACGATCAGCCGGTTCGCCCCCTCCAGCACCACGCCGCCCGTCAGCGCCTGCTTGATCGCCGAGAGGAACCCGAAGAGGATGAAGGCGACGACGATCGAGAGCAGCGTCAGGACCGTGCGGGTCTTCTTGCGCCGCAGGTTGCTCCAGATGAGGTGCCAGAACTTCATGGGTGGCCGCCGCCCTAGGCCAGCTGCTCGTTCGTGAGCTGCCCCTTGTTCAGGTAGACGGTGCGCGAGGCGCGCGCCGAGGCGTGGGGGTCGTGGGTGACCATGATGATGGTCTTGCCGTGCTCCCGGTTGAGCGCCTGGAGGAGGTTCAGGACCTCGTCGCCCGCCTTGCGGTCGAGGTCGCCCGTCGGCTCGTCGCACAGCAGGAGGGTGGGGTCGGTGACGATCCCGCGCGCGATGCCGACGCGCTGCTGCTCGCCGCCCGAGAGCTGCCTCGGGTAGTGGTGCGCCCGCTGCGAGAGCCCCACCATCTCGAGCGCCGCCGCGACGTGCTGGCGGCGCTCGGTCTTCGACAGGTGCGTGAGGAGAAGCGGCAGCTCGACGTTGCGCTCCGCCGTCAGCACGGGAAGGAGGTTGTAGAGCTGGAAGACGAAGCCGATGTGCCGCGCCCGCCACGCCGCCAGGAGGCGGTCCGAGAGCTCGTTGACGCGCTCGCCGGCGATGCTCACGGTGCCCCGCGTGGGGCGGTCCAGCCCGCCGATCAGGTTCAGGAGCGTGCTCTTTCCCGAGCCCGACGGCCCCATCAGGGCGAGGAACTCGCCCGCGGGCACCTTCAGGTGCAGGTCCTTGAGCACCTGGATGTCCTCCGAGCCGCGGTGGAACACCTTCTCCACGCCGTCGACGTCCACCAACACTGCGCCATTGCCGCTGGGTTCACTCATGGATTGGCCTCTCTTACGGTTGCCCCGTCGGTTAAGTCCTTCGGCCCGTCGACGACGACGCGCTCGCCGGCGGCGAGCCCCGCGCTCAGCGCCGACTCGGCGTCCGTCGAGCCGCTCACGGTGACCGCGCGCCGCTCGGCCCGCCCGCCCTGGACCACCATGACGACGTCGTGCCCGGCGTCCTGGCGCACCGCCGCCTTGGGCACGAGCACCTCCGCGGGCGCGGCCGGGCCCGCGGCGGCCTCCCCGCGGAACGCCACCTTGACGCTCATCTCGGGGAGGATCCTCGGGTCGAGCCTGTCGAAGGCGACCCGCACCTTGACCGTGGACTTGTCCCGGTCGGCGGTCGGGATGATCGCGATGACCTTGCAGGGGATCTTCCAGTCGGGGTATGCGTCGAGCGTCGCCTCGACCGGCTGGCCCGGCTCGACGCGGTTGATGTAGGCCTCGTTGACGTCGATCTCGATCTCGAGGGACCCCATGTCCACGACCGTGCAGATGCCGGTCCTCGTGAAGCCTCCCCCCGCCGAGATGGGCGAGATCATCTCGCCCGGCTGCGCGTTCTTGGAGGTGACGATCCCCGAGAAAGGCGCCCGCAGGACCATGTCGTCGAGCTGCTGCTGCCAGATGGTGACGGTCCTCTCGACCACGGTCACGTCGACCTCCTGCTGGGCGAGCCGGGCCCGGTAGGCCGCTGCGTCCGCCTCCGCGTGGTCAAAGTCCGCCTTGGCGACGACGTGCTTGCCGATGAGCTCCGTCTGGCGCTGCAGGTCCTGGTCCGCCTCCTTGAGGCGCACCTGGGTCTCGGCCCGGGCCTGGCGGGCCGACTCGAGCTGCGCGCGGGCCAGCTGGAGGCTCGCGACGACGTTCGTGTCGTCGAGGCGCGCGAGGACTTGCCCTTCGTTCACCCGCATCCCCTCCTCGATCAGCACCTCGGTCACCTTGCCCGTGACCTTGGAGGAGATGGTCGCCTGGCGGCGCGCGGTGACGTAGCCCGAGGCGTTGAGCACCGTGCGCGCGGCGCCGGCGGCCGGCGCAGGGCGGGCCGCCACCGTGCGCACCTCGGTGGCCTTGGGTCGCGTCGATTGCCAGAGCGCCGCCGCCGCGGCAACAACGACAACGGCGGCGGCCACCGCCAGCGACCCGGCTCGCCTCGGCGGTCTGGGTTCGGCGCCTCGCTCAATCCGCAAGGAGTCCAAGGCGGCCTTGGAAAGGCTCATACAGGAGCGGCACTCAACCCGCCGCGCCGCGGGGGGTCAACGGCGTAGTGGCCGTGCGGGGACCCGCTGCAGGATTGTTGCCTGGCTTCTTCACCCTGTAACCCCGGCGAATCCTCCGACCACGCGGCCCGCGGGCCGTGGGTTAAGTCAATCATGGGACGCGTGATGCGGTACGCCATCGGGCGGGGAGTCAGGCGCCCCGGGCGGGGCGGCCGGGCGGTCAGGGCCTCGGCGAGGGGGTGTTCCACCAGTCTCGCAGCGCGTCCACGACGTGGTGGGCGGCGGCGCGCACGTGCTCGATGGCCGCATGGGCGTGCCCGGAATGGCTGTTCAGCGCCCACAGCAGGATGACGAGGAAGGCGACCCAGACGAGGGAGCTCCACACGTGGAGGACCGGCCGGTAGTAGCCCGGTCCGTAGCCCCCGTGGCAGTAGCAGGAGTAGCGGATCGCCTTCAGGGGCAGCTTCAGGAGGCTGAAAGCGACCAGCAGGATGAGGATCCCCATCCAGAGATGGATCCCGGCCGGGAAGAAGAACCCGAAGACGGCGCCGGTGAGGACCAGCGACGCGATCGAGGCCAGGCAGAGGAGCGTCAGCGCGGCGCTCATGAGCCCCAGGAGGGGAAAGGCGAACCACCAGCCGGGGTGGGGGTGGGGCCACTGCGACCAGTGCTGGTGCCAGTTGGTCCGCCACTGCTCCGCGTTCTGGCGCATCTCATTCTGGAAGTCGCGCTTTCGCTGCCGCATCTCCTGCTTGAATTTCCACTTCCACTCGCGGAAGGCCCGGCGGTCCCCGAACGTCTTCATGCCCTCGTAGTAGCCCTCCTTCGCGCGGCGGATGAACTCCTCGGCCGTGGACGGCGATCCGGTGGCCGCGGCCTTCTCGGCTGCGGTGTTGGCCCAGGGGACGACGAGCGCCATGGCGAGGTACAGGACGACCCCGCCGCCCCCCGCCAGGACCATGCAGGCGAAGAGGATCCTGATGAGCGTCACGTCGATGTTGAAGTAGGCCGCGAGGCCGTTGCACACGCCGAAGAGCTGCGCACCCTCCCGAATCCGGTAGAGGCGCTTCGGGGGCGGCGCCTCGCCGGCCGCGGCGGCCGCCCCGGGGGCCGGCTTCTGCGCCGCCGCGCCGCCCGGCGCACCGCCCGGCGCTGCGTCCGACGCATCCTGGACGGGGCCCATCTCCTCGATCACGTCCTCGACCTCCTGGGTCACCACCACGGTCTTGTTGGCCCCGAGGACGGCGCGGAACTTGTCGGCGATCGACTGCTCGA
>CAYQOH010000144.1:0-6829 GCA_964419075.1 uncultured Opitutaceae bacterium
CGGGGGCCGGCCGCCGGGGGACCTGGCCGGCTACGCGAGGCTCATCTGCGCCTCGCTCGGCCGCGGGCACGCCGACGCCGTGGGCGCGTTCGAGCGCCTCGCCGGGCGGTCCTTCACGCGGATCCTGGTCGTCGGGGGCGGCTCGCAGAACCGCCTGCTCTGCCAGGCGACGGCCGACGCCTCGGGCCTTCCCGTGGCGTCGTTCTCCCTCGAGGGCACCGCCGTCGGGAACCTTGCGGCGCAGCTTGTGGCTCTGGGGGCGGTGGCCGACCACGCAGCCTTCCGTTCGGTCCTCGCGCGCCAGCTCAAGGCGGCGGGGTACCTGCCCGCTTAGGCGCGAACCGGGCAGCCGCGTCCCGTGCCCGCGGCGCACGGGGGCGTCGGTGGCATCGCGCCCGCACTTGACCGTTAGGTAAAACTGCGAATCCTCGGCCGAGGCACCCACCGGCCATGCCACGCCCCACCCTAACCGACATCGCGCGGGAGCTCGGCTACTCGAAGAACACGATCTCGCTCGCGCTAAGGGGAAACCCGCAGATTCCCCCCGCGACCCGGGGGCGCGTCAAGGCGGCGGCGGATCGCCTGGGCTACCGGCCGAACGCGGTGGTCTCGCAGCTCATGGCCCAGCTCCGGTCGGCGCGCACGAGCCGCCTGCAGGCGACGCTCGCCCTGGTGAACGCGAACCTGGACCGCGACGCCTTCAAGAGCCACCCAACCGTGCCGATCTACGTCGAGGGCTGCGAGAGCCGCGCGGCGAGCCTCGGGTACGATTTCGACCGGTTCTGGATGCACGACCCGGACCTTACGGCGGAGCGGTGGCTGCGCATCCTTGGCACGCGCGGCATCAAAGGGCTCGTGCTCGTGGGCCTCATGGACACGAACCACCTGCCGTCCCACCTGCGCCGCGTGTGGGAAAGGCTGCCCTGCGTCGTCACGGGCGTGCGCACGCGCGACCCGGCGCTGTCCTACAGCTGCGTCGACCATTACAATCTGGCGCTCATCGCCTTCGAGCGGGCGCTCGCGCTCGGCTACGAGCGGCCGGGCCTCGTGCTCGACGACGTGATCGACGCGCTTGTCGAGCGCAGGTTCTCGGCGGGCTACGTGACGGGACAGCGCGCGCTTCCGAAGGCCCAGCAGGTGCCCGTCTTCGGCGACGTGAACGGCCCGAGGCGGGCCGAGGCGTTCCGGGCCTGGCTCGACCGGCACCAGCCCGACGTTGTGTTCACGCTCTACAACAGCGTCATCGGCTGGCTCAAGGCCGCGGGCCGGCGGATACCCGAGGACATCGCGGTCATCCAGCTCGAGTGGAGGGCGTCCCGGCCGGACATCGCGGGCATGAATCAGCACAACCGGGTGACCGGGGAGGCAGCGGTTGACATGGTGGTGAGCCAGATCCACCACAACGAGGCCGGCGTTCAGGAGTTCCCGCGGGCGGCGCTCATCGGGGCCACGTGGGTCGACGGGGCCTCCGTGCGGCCGCGGGAGCGGCCGGCGCCGGGGCCCCGAAGGGGCAGGGTCGGGGCGGGGCTATAATTCGAGAACGACCACCGACATCGCCGGAAGGACGACGCTCAGGGCGTCCCCGGCGACGGACGCGCCCGTGAAGGCCCTGGGCTCGACCACGTGGGGCGAGTCGAAGGTGTTGTGGGCCGTCATCGACGGGGCCGTGAGCACGCGGCCGCTCACGGTGCCCGGCGCCCTGCCGACCACCGTGCACGCCACCGTGACGGGGCCGTCCGGGTCCGTGTTGACGAGCGAGAGGTGGATGCGGCCCGCCGCATCGCGGGACGCCGACGCGCTCACCGAGGGTATCTTCTCCCGGGTCGAGGGGAGGTCAGGCGCCTTGAGCTCGACGGGAATCGAGGTCGCGCCGCCGTGGACGTTCATCATCTCGAAGACATGGTACGTCGGGGTGAGGACGATCTTGTCGCCCTGCGTCAGGATCATCGCCTGCAGGACGTTCACCATCTGGGCGATGTTGGCCATGACGACCCGGTCGGCGTGGGCCTGGAAGATGTGCAGATTGAGCGCAGCCAGGAGCGCGTCGCGCAGGGAATTCTGCTGGAAGAGGAAGCCCGGGTTCGTCCCCGGCTCGACATCGGTCCATATGCCCCATTCGTCGACGGCCAGCCCGACCCGCTTCTTTGGGTCGTACTTGTCCATGATTGCCGAGTGCCGGCTCACGAGTTCCTCCATGCGCAGCGTGTTGGCGAGCGTGCTGAAGTACGCGTCACGCCCGAACTCCGTGGCCGAGCCCTTGCTCTCCCATCTGCCGCTCGGGATCGTGTAATAGTGGAGTGAAAGGCCGTCCATCTGGCGCCCGGCCGTCTTCATCAGGGTCTCGGTCCACTCGTAGTTGAACGCGTCCGGTCCGCACGCGACCCGGTAGATCCTGTTCTCCGGGCCGGCTACATAGTCCTTGATGAACGTGTTGTAGCGCCGGAAGTTGTCGGCGTAGTACTCCGGCGACATCGAGCCGCCGCACCCCCAACTCTCGTTGCCAACGGCCAGGTAGCGGACCCTCCAGGGCTTGTCCCGGCCGTTTGCGCGGCGCAGGTTCGCCATGGGCGAATCGGCGTCGGAGGTCATGTACTCAACCCACTCCATCGCCTCCTGAACCGTGCCGCTTCCCACGTTCACGCACACGTAGGGCTCGATGCCCAGCATCTCGCACAGGTCGAGGAATTCGTGCGTGCCGAAGTGATTGTCCTCCACGACGCCGCCCCAATGCGAGTTGTACATCGAGGGCCGCTTCTCACGCGGGCCGATCCCATCCCTCCAGTGGTACTCGTCGGCGAAGCAGCCTCCCGGCCAACGCAGGATGGGGACGTGCAGGTTCCTGAGCGCGTCGAGCACCGCGTTGTTGTAGCCGCGGGTGTTAGGGATCGGCGAGTCGGGTCCGACCCATATGCCGCCGTAGATGCAGTGGCCCAGGTGCTCGGAGAACTGACCGTAGACGTTTCGGTTGATGACGGGGCCGGACTGGTCCGCGCGCAGCGTGAGCTGCGCCTCGGTGCCCGCCGAGGAAACGACCGGCGAGGCGAGCACGACGAGCATTGCCGCCCAGCGCAGGAGGGGTGGGGTCATGACCCGTTGTGATACCCTTGGCCCGGGCGGAAACGATTCCGCCGTTACTTGACCGTCATGTCGCCGCGGGACGGGTCAGACTTCGATCATCGCCTTCACGACGCCGGTTGCCGGCAGGGCCCAGGCCGGGAAGGCCTCGAGGGCGCCGCCAAGCGGCGCCCGGTGGGTGATCCACGGCGCCGTGTCGATGCGGCGGCCCTCGATGAGCCTGACGATCCGCCCGAAATCCTCGGGCAGGGCGTTGCGGCTACCCAAGAGCGTCAGCTCGCGCCTGTGGAAGTTGGGGTCGTTGAACGCGACGTCTCCCTGGAAGAGGCCGACGAAGACCAGGCGACCCCCGGGGGCGGGATAGTCGAAGGCCGCCGCCATGGACTTCGGGTTGCCGGTGGCGTCAAACACGGCGGTGGGCAGGTCCCCCGCGGTGATGCGCAGCAGCGCGTCTAGCGGGCTCTCCAGGGCGGCGTTGATCGCGTGTTCGGCGCGCAGCTGCCTCCTGCAGAACTCGAGTCGGGCGGGGTTCACGTCGAGGACGATGACGCGCGCCCCGGCTTCCTGCGCGAATTGCACCACCGACAGGCCTATCGGGCCCGCGCCGATGACGAGCGCGAACTCGCCGGGCTTGAGCCGCGCCCGCTCGACGGCGTGCGCGCCGATCCCGAGCGTCTCGACGAGGGCGAGCTGGTCGAAGCTGAGCAAGGCGGAGGGGTGGAGCTTGCGTGCCGGCACGAGCAGACGCTCGCGCATGCCCCCGTCGACGTGGACGCCCAGAACGCGCAGCTCGGAGCAGCAGTTCGGCTTTCCGCTCCGGCACGCGATGCATTTCTGGCAGTTGAGGTACGGCTCGACCGAGCAGCGGTCGCCCGGCTTTACGCGGGCGTCCCCCGGTCCCACCTCGAGCACCTCGACACCGAGCTCGTGGCCCATGATGCGGGGGTAGGTGAAGAACGGCTGGCTGCCGCCATAGGCATGGAGGTCGGTGCCGCATACACCGACCCGGTGGACGCGCACGAGCGCCTCGCCGGGACCCGGCCTGGCTGGCTCGGGGCCGTCCAAGTAGGTCAGGACTCGCGGATGTTCCAAGCGGAAGATCTTCATGGGCCCCGCACGACCAACCGGGGGACGACGAGCTGGCCGTTGGTCGAGAGTGTCGTTTCCACGTGTCTTACCGTCTTACTCATTGGTGCGTGATGCAAACGGAAGATGCGCTGGAATTGTACGTCCAGGACGAACCGAGCGGCGCGGCGGCTGCGGTGCCGGGCAGCGCGGTCGCAGCCCTGCCGAACCGAGATCGAATTTGCGTGGACAATCCCGAGAACCCTGCGTTCTCATGTGCGGGCATGCAACAGCAGGAAAGCAAACTCGTGACACCGGCCAGCCTGGCGATAGACGCGGTCCTCGTGATCCTCTTCTTTGCCTACATGTACAGCGTCGTCTCGACCCACGTGCCCTCGAAGGATCACCGGATGATCCTGCTCTGGGGCGGTCTCGGCTCGGCCTGCCTGACGGGGGTCTTCTGGCTGACCGTGCAGATGTTCCGGGTCGTGGTGCGGGCGCAGCGCGCGGCGGCCAGGGACCCGAGCTGACTCAAGCTTAGGGCGCGCGCCTCCTGAACGAGGCCACGAAGAAGCCGTCGCCGTTGTGCGCATGGGGCAGCAGGGACCTGCCGGCGAGCTCCGCACCGAATCCCGCGCCCGACCCGAGGAAGGCGGCCGCGACGGACTCGTTCTCGGAGGCGCAGAGCGAGCAGGTGGCGTAGACGAGGAGGCCGCCGCCGCGCACCCGAGGCGCGTTCTCCAGGAGGAGGCGAAGCTGGAGCGCCGCCGCCGTCCGGACGTCCGCTGGCGACGTCGTCCAGCGCAGGTGCGGCGACCGCCGCCACGTGCCGGAGCCCGTGCAGGGGGCGTCGACCAGCACCGCGTCGTAGCCACCCTCCGGATCCTCCCGGGGTCCGATGTGGATGCGGCCCGCGAGGCCGGCGCGTTCGGCCCGCAGGCGGAGTTCGCCAAGCGCGGAGCGGCGCGGGTCGCGGGCCGCGACGCTGCCCCCGGGGCCGACGAGCGCGGCAAGCTGGAGCGTCTTTCCCCCGGAGCCCGCGCAGGCGTCTAGCCAGCGGCCCCCGGGTGCGACGCCGACCGTTTCAAGGATGAGTTGCGAGCCGATGTCCTGGAGTTCGACGCTGCCGGACGCGTAGGCCCGCGTCCGAACGACGTCGGTGCCCGGGGGCAGCTCGACCGCGCCGGAGAGCAGCGCGCTCCGTCGCCACCTCCATCCGAGGGCGTCGAACTCCGCGAACACCGCGCCGGCGTCGGCGGTCTGCAGCCGGAGCCAGAGCGGGGCCCGCGACAGGAGGGCCTCGCGGAGCGGGGGCGCGAGGGCCCCGGGGCACTCGCCTCGAAGCCATGCGGGGCTCAGGGCGTCCGCATCGGCGCCGAGGATCCGGGCCTTTTCACCCGTGTCGGCGGGGCATTCGGGAAGGTCGGCGGCGACCTCCGTGCGGAAGGGCGCCACCTCGGGAGAGTCGGCGGCAAGCCACGCGGCGCGCCGGACGGCCGCGGGCGGGTCCGCGTAAAGCAGCGGCTCGATCCAGGGAAGGTAGCGCACCGCCGTGTAGATGAGCTCCCGGTAAAGCCGCCGGTCCCGCGAGCCCAGCCGCCGGTCGCCGCCGAGCAGCGCGTCGATCCTCGAGGGCAGGCCCGTGTCCCTGCGCCAGTGCGGACGGACGCGCGCGAGAATATCGAGGAAGGTTCGCTGCTGGCTGCCCGCGCGGCTCACGGAAATTCTGGGGCGCTCTCGCGGCCGTCCCCGGTCAGAACCGCAGGAGGTTCAGGCCCACTTCCAAGCCGAAGTGCCCCTGGTTGTTGTTCGGCCCGGACGAGAACACCACCGCGGCCTCGAGGTTCCACGTGTTGGAGATCTTGCGGTCGACCCCGTAGTACTGGTCGATGAAGAGATGGTCGCGGGCGTCGAAGTCCCCCCGCGTGAAGACCTCATAGAGCTCGTTTACGCGGGCCCGGAGCTCGTAGTGGTACGTGTCCACGCCGACGATCGGGTTGTAGCCGAGGCCGGGCACGTAGAAGGTCCCGTACTTGTCGGAGAGGTAGCCGACGCCGAAGCGGGCCATCCACACGTCGCCCTCGTGCACGGTGACGTCCGTGTCGAGGGCGCGCTGTGACGCCCTCCTCGTGGAGACCGTGTCCTCGAAGGTGAGCGAGAGCCAGCGGGTGACGGTCGCGGTCAGGTCCACGTGGGCGTCCGAAAAATCCGTCTGGCCGGGGGCCCGCTGGAACCGGAAGTCCTCGGCGAGGTTCAGGGTGAGGAGGTCGCGCGAGCCGTAGGTCTTGTCGCGGGTCTGAAGCGTGTTGTTTAGGCCGAACCGCAGCACGTTCTCCGCCTGAAGCTGGTCCACGGCCCGCATGTCGCCGAGCTCCATGATCGGCAGGTAGTTGGTGAACGTGCTCCGGTCGATCGCCGGGATCCACGACGCGGACTTGTCGGCGTCTGGGATGTACCGGTAGCTCAGGGTCGGCGTCATCAGGTGGCGCAACCCGTCGATGTGCCAGAGGGGGTTCTCAAAGTCGAAGACCGCGCTCATCTTCAGGTCCGCGTCAAACCCGAGTTCCCCGAGGGCCCGGCCGGCGCCGCCCGGGTTCGCGGCGCCCACCGTGTCCCAGTACTCGGTGTACCGGCCGCCGACGACCGGGGTGAAGTCGACGATGCCCTTGTAGGTGAAGGGGCGCGAGAG
>CAYQOH010000145.1:0-6818 GCA_964419075.1 uncultured Opitutaceae bacterium
GGGCCCGGGCGGCGGCCGTCAGGGTCAGCGGCGGGCGCTACGGCCTCGGCTCGAAGGAGTTCACGCCGGGCATGGTGCGCGCCGTCTTCGAGAGCCTTTCGAACCCCGCGGCGCGGACCCACTTCACGGTGGGCATCACGGACGACGTGACGCACGCGTCGCTTCCCTTCGACGCCGACTTCGACCTCGAGAAGCCGGATGTCCGGCGCTGCGTCTTCGTGGGGCTCGGCGCCGACGGCACGGTCGGGGCGAACAAGAACTCCATCAAGATCATCGGCGAGCAGACGAGCAACTTCGCGCAGGGCTTCTTCGTCTACGACTCGAAGAAGTCGGGGTCGGTGACCGTGTCGCACCTGCGCTTCGGCCCGCGGCCGATCCGCGCGCCGTACCTGATCCGCAAGGCGGAGTTTGTCGCCTGCAGCCAGTTCAACTTCATCGGGAGGGCGGAGATCCTTGGCTACGCGGCCCCGGGGGGCACCGTGCTCCTCAACTCCCCTTACTCGGCGCTGGAGACCTGGGGCAAGCTCCCCCGCGAGTGGCAGGAGACGCTGATCGCCAAGAAGCTGCGGCTCTTCGTCATCGACGCGACCGGCGTCGCGCACGCCGCCGGCATGGGCCGGCGCACGAACACGGTCCTCCAGACGTGCTTCTTCGCCCTCTCCGGCGTGCTGCCTCCCGACGAGGCCGTGGCGCAGATCAAGCAGGCGATCAACAAGACCTACGGCAAGAAGGGCGAGCAGATCGTGCAGATGAACTTCGCGGCGGTCGACGCCGCGCTGGCGGGGCTCCACGAGGTGGCGATCCCCGCCGCCGCCGACGCCGAGTCGGTCGCCACGGTGCCACCGTCGTACGCCGGGGCGCCCGAGTTCGTCCTGAAGGTCACGGCCCGGCTGCTGGCCGACAAGGGTGACCTCATGCCGGTGAGCGCCATTCCGCTGGACGGGTGCTGGCCGACCGGCACGTCGCGCTTCGAGAAGCGCAACATCGCGCTCGAGATCCCGGCCTGGGACCCGGCCGTCTGCATCCAGTGCAACAAGTGCGTGCTCGTCTGCCCGCACGCCTGCATCCGCGCGAAGTTCTACCCGCCGGAGGCGCTGAAAGGCGCGCCGGAGAGCTTCGCCTCGACGCCCTTCAGGTCCACCGAGTTCCCCGGCCAGCGCTACTCGCTCCAGGTCGCGCCCGAGGACTGCACGGGCTGCTCGCTCTGCGTCCAGATCTGCCCGGCAAAGGACAAGACCAACCCGAGGCACAAGGCGATCGACATGGTGCCGCAGCCGCCGCTCCTTGAGGCCGAGCGCGCGAACTGGGACTTCTTCATGAGCCTGCCGGACCCGGACCGCACGACGCTCGACACGGGCATCGTCAAGGGGTCGCAGTTCCTGACGCCGCTGATCGAGTTCTCGGGCGCGTGCGCGGGCTGCGGGGAGACCCCCTACCTGAAGCTCCTGACGCAGCTTGTCGGCGACCGCCTCGTCATCGCGAACGCGACGGGCTGCTCGTCCATCTACGGCGGCAACCTGCCGACGACGCCCTACTGCGCGAACAAGGACGGCCGCGGGCCGACCTGGGCAAACTCGCTCTTCGAGGACAACGCCGAGTTCGGCTACGGCCTGCAGCTCGCGATGGAGCAGCGGGCGCGCTCGGCGAGGGACGTCCTCGGGCGCATCGAGCCCCGGCTGCCGAACTCGGGGCTCAAGGACGCGCTCCTGAACGCCGACCAGAGCACCGAGGCCGGGATCGCCGCCCAGCGAGGCCGCGTCCTGGCGCTGCGGGAGATCCTGCGGACGCTCGACGGGGCCGACGCCCGCCGGCTCGAGGCCCTGGCGGATGACTTCGTCAAGAAGTCCGTGTGGGTGGTCGGGGGCGACGGATGGGCCTACGACATCGGCTACGGCGGCCTGGACCACGTGCTGGCGAGCGGCGCCAACGTCAAGGTGCTCGTGCTCGACACCGAGGTCTACTCCAACACCGGCGGCCAGTCCTCCAAGTCCACGCCGATCGGCGCGGTCGCGAAGTTCGCCGCGGGCGGAAAGGCCGTGGCGAAGAAGGACCTGGCGCTCATGGCCATGCAGTACGGCTACGTCTACGTGGCCAAGGTCGCGTTCGGCGCCAAGGACAGCCAGACCGTCACGGCCTTCAAGGAGGCGCTCTCCTACGACGGGCCGGCGCTCATCATCGCCTACTCGCACTGCATCGCCCACGGGTTCCCGCTGAACCTGGGGGCCGAGCAGCAGAAGCTCGCGGTGGAGAGCGGCTACTGGCCGCTGTTCCGCTACGATCCGCGGCTTGTCGGCACCGGGGAGCCGCTCAGGCTCGACTCGGCGGCGCCCAAGGGCGACCTGGCGAAGTTCATGGGCAACGAGACCCGTTTCAGCATGCTCAAGCACGTCAACCCGGCCCGCGCGGCCGAGCTCGCCGTGCAGGCGCAGAAGCAGGTGAAGAAGCGCTACGCCTTCTATGAGCGCCTGGCCGGAAAGGCCCCGAGCAACGGAAACGGGGGAGCCCCGGCGGCGCCCGCGCCCGCGGCCGCTCCCGCGCCGGCGACGGCGGCCCCGACACTTCCAGCGACCCGAACCGCGCCCCCGGCGACAACCCCACCCCCCGGCCCATCATGAACCTCTCCACGGAATACCTCGGACTGAAGCTTGAGAACCCGCTCATCGTCGGCGCCGGGCCGTTCTGCGACAGCGTCGACTCGGCCCGCCAGCTCCAGGACTCGGGCGCCGCGGCCGTCGTGATGCGGTCGATCTTCGAGGAGCAGATCGAGGTGGAGCTGCGGGCGCTGGCCCACCACATCGAGACGCCGGCCGAGAGCACCCCGGAGGCGACCTCGTACTTCCCGAACTTCTCCGAGTACCAGCTCGGGCCCGACCAGTACCTGCGCCAGATCGAGGGGCTCAAGAAGGCGCTCAGCATCCCGGTCATCGCGTCGCTCAACGGCTCGAAGATGGGAGGGTGGATCGACTATGCGCGGAAGTTCGAGTCCGCGGGGGCGGACGCGATCGAGCTCAACCTCTACCAGATCGCCACCCGCGCCTCCGTCGCCGCCGACGAGATCGAGGCCGACCTTCGCGAGATCGTGCACCTGGTCTCCGACTCGGTCAGGATCCCGGTCGCCGTCAAGATCTCGGCGTTCCACACCTCGCCCGCCAACTTCGTCCTTTCGCTCGAGCACGCCGGCGCCGCCGGCGTGGTCATCTTCAACCGGTTCTACCAGCCGGACCTCGACCTGGACGAGATGGAGGTGCTGCCGAAGCTGCGCCTCTCCGAGACCTCGGAGCTCCTGATGCGCCTGCGCTGGCTCGCGATCATCTCCCCCCAGGTGCGGTGCTCGCTGGCCGCCACCGGCGGCGTGCACAGCGCCCAGGACGTCCTCAAGTCCCTCTTCGCAGGCGCCCACGCCGTGCAGATCGTCTCGGCGCTCCTGCAGAACGGCCCGCGCTTCCTCGCGGTCCTCCTGGACGGGATGAGCCAGTGGATGGGCGAGCACGGCTACACGAGCGTGAGCGAGTTTCGCGGCGCGATGAACCTCAAGCGCTGCCCGGATCCCTCGGCCTTCGAGAGGGCCAACTACATCCGGATCCTCCAGGCCTGGAGGATTGCAACTTATGACGAACAAAGCTGACAGGATGGCGTGGCTGCGCGGTGGCAATGCCCACTGCGCCAATCCACCCAATCCGCCCCCGGGGGCACCCTGGCGCCTGGTGCTCCTCGGGGCGCCCGGGGTGGGCAAGGGAACGCAGGCCGACCTCCTGTGCTCGAGGCTGGGGGCGTGCCACCTGTCGACGGGGGACATCCTGCGGGCCGCGGCGTGCATGGACGGCGAGCGCACGCCCGCCCTGGAGACCGCGCTCGCGAGCATGAAGGCGGGGGCGCTGGTCTCGGACGAGACCATCCTCGAGCTGGTCGGCGAGCGGGGGCGGTGCCTGCGCTGCTGCGGCGGGTTCGTCCTCGACGGCTTCCCGCGCACCGTGGCGCAGGCCGAGGCCCTGTCCACGTTCCTGGAGCGCGAGGGGGTGGTGCTGGACGCCGTGTTCAGCTACGAGCTTCCGATCGACGAGATCGTCTCGCGGCTCGCCGGAAGGCGGGTGTGCCCGAAGTGCAAGGCGGTCTATCACACGGCGATGCAGCCGCCCACGCGGCCCGGAATCTGCGATGCCTGCGGCACGGCGCTCATCCAGCGCGAGGACGACAAGCCCGAGACGATCCGCACGAGGATGCGGGTCTACCAGGAGAGCACGCAGCCCCTCCTGGAGTGGTACGCCCAGCGCGGGCTCCTGATCCAGGTGCCGGCGTTCGGCACCCCGGAGCAGATCTACGTGCGCACGTGGACCTGCGGGCGGACCGCGCCCGACGCCTTCAAGCCCAGCTCCCCGAGCAGCGCCGCCCCCGCAGCCGGCGGTGGAGCGCCCGCACTGCTCGCACGGCATCCCTGAGGCCGAGGGCGGCCGGTCGCGAGAGGCGCTCGCCGAAACCGAGCTCCCTGGCGGGTATCGTCAGCATCCACGCCTTTGGCGCGCGGCCGAAGGCGTCGCGCGCCAGGGCCAGCAGCACGCGCGGGTCCGCGGCGTGGGCGAGGATCTGCGAGGAGCCGGAGGGGTCCAGCCGGCGCAGGCGCACCGCACCCCTTCGCTCCACGCTCGCGTCGACGAAGACGGCGGCGCCGGCCCGCGAGAGCGGGTCGGCGACCTCGGGGGTGAGCTGGGGGCAGGCCATCGTCAGGACGCCCGGCAGGCGGAGCCCCTCCACCGCGGCGGCGACCCTGGGCCCGACGCCGTCGTCGCGGCGCAGGGTGTTTCCGTAGCCGATGACCAGCAGGTAGCTATCCACGGACCACCTCGCGGAGCACGTTGCCGCGGGGTCCCACCAGCCGGATGCGCAGCGGCATCTGGCCCGCGGCGTGGGTGGAGCAGGAGAGGCACGGGTCGTAGCAGCGGATGCCGTGCTCGATGCGGTTGAGCACCGGCTCCGGGATCTTGTCGCCCTGCACGTAGTGCCGCGCGATCTGCGCGACCGTGCGGTTCATCGCCAGGTTGTTGTGGCCGGTGGCGACGATCAGGTTGACCTTCTTCAGGAGCCCGGAGCGGTCCACCGTGTAGTCGTGAAACAGGGTCCCGCGCGGCGCCTCGCTGGCGCCCACCCCGTGGAGCGAGTTGACGCCCGCGTCGGCGCGCAGGTCGTCGCTGCCGAGGTCGGGGTCCTCGAGGGCGAGCTCGATCGCCTCGAGGCCGGCCAGGATCTCGATCAGGCGCGCGTAGTGGTAGAGGAACGAGGAGGTGACGGCGCCCCGGCCCATCTGCTTGAAGGCCTTGAGCTCGGCGTCGGCCCGCGGCGTCCCGATGCGCTCGCAGACGTTGAGCCGGGCGAGCGGCCCCACCCGGTACATCCCGCCCGGGAGCCCGAGGGCCTTGAAGTACGGCGTCTTCAGGTAGGAGGCCTCCTGGACGGACTCGCCCAGGAACTCCAGGTAGCGCGCCGGCTCGATCTGGTCGGCGATCACGCTGCCGGTGCTGTCCGTGAACCGCAGTCGGCCCCCGTGGTGCTCCCACGCCCCGTCGGCCGCGACGAGGCCCATGAAGAGCGACTGGAAGTTGCCGAAGATGAGGGCCTCCTCGCGGTGGGAGTCGAGCGCCTTCAGGAAGAGGCCCAGGGCCGCCTCGGCCGTCGCAAAGGCCTCCGGCAGCCGCTGGCGGATGCGGGCCCGACCGTCCTCGCCAAGGCCGCTGCGGACGCCGCCGGGCACGGCCCACGCGGGGTGGATCTTCTTGCCGCCGAGCGCCTCGATGACCTCCTGGCCGAACTGGCGCAGGCGGATCCCGGAGCGGGCGAGGGCGGGGTCGGCGGCGATGAGCCCGAAGACGTTGCGGGTCGCCGGGGGGGCGTCCCAGCCGAGGACGAAGTCGGGCGCGCTCAGGTGGAAGAAGCTGAGCGCGTGGCTCTGGACGATCTGGCCCAGGTTCATCAGGCGGCGCAGCTTGTCCGCCGCGGGCGGGATCGCGACGGCCATGATGGCGTCGCCCGCCTTGGCCGAGGCGAGCAGGTGGCTCACCGGGCAGATGCCGCAGATGCGGGCGGTGATCGCCGGCATCTCGCTGAAGGGGCGGCCCTCGCAGAACTTCTCGAAGCCGCGGAATTCCACCACGTGGAACTCGGCGTCGGACACCTGGCCGGCATCGTCCAGGAAGATGCTGATCTTGGCGTGTCCCTCGATGCGGGTGACCGGGTCGATGACGATGCGCTTTGCCATGGGAAGTCCTCAGCCGAACCTGATCTGCTCGCCCTCCAGGGCGGGAGGCAGGCCCGCGAGCACGCGCTCGAGCAGGAGCTTGATCCGGTCCGCCGACGGCGGGCACCCGGGCAGGTAGACCTCCACCGGGACGACCTCGTGCAGGGGCTGCACGCGCTTCAGGAGCTCGGGGACGATGCCGTCGGCGGCGGGCAGCCTCGGGTTGTTCTGCGCGTTGGTGATGTAGGCGCACTGCAGCACGTTCACCTCGTTGCCGGCGCCCAGCTGGTTGCGGATCGCGGGCACGTTGCCCGTCACGGCGCAGTCGCCGAAGGACACGAGGACCTTCGTGCGCCGGCGCACCTTGTGGAGCATCTCGAGGTTGTCGCGGTTGCAGACCGCGCCCTCGACGAGGCAGACGTCGACATTCTCGGGGTACTCCTTCACGTCGATCACGGGGCTGTAGACCAGGTCCACCAGACCGGCCAGGTCGATCAGGAACTCGTCCATGTCGAGGAAGGACATGTGGCAGCCGGAGCAGCCGCCCAGCCATACGGTGGCTATTCTAAGGCGATCCATTGTTTTTTGAGTC
>CAYQOH010000146.1:0-6778 GCA_964419075.1 uncultured Opitutaceae bacterium
GCGGGCTCCATCGTGCACCAGACGACCTGCTCGATCCGGGCGGGCAGCTCCGGGGCGACGGCGAGCTTCGTGCGGCGCAGGATGTAGTGCGCGGTCTTGGCCCGGAGGCGCTCGTCAAGCCAGGCGCGCTCCCCGGCGCGGGCGCCCTGCGGGACGCGCTCTAGGTCGCCCGGCAGGATGAACTCAAAGAGGGAGCGCAGGTCGTCGAGCGAGTTCTCGACCGGCGTGCCCGTGAGAAGGAACCGCCCGCGGGCCACGAGGGAGCGCAGGGCCTGGGCGTTCTGCGACCTGCGGTTCTTCACGTGCTGGGCCTCGTCCGCCACGATGCACGCGAAATCTGCGGAGGAGAGGAGCTCCCGGTCGCGGGTGAGCGTCCCGTAGGAGGTGAGGACCAGGTCCCAGCGGGTGAGCTCTCCGGGGGACTCGATGCGCCGCTCTCCCCGGTGTACAAACACGCGCAGCTGCGGCGCGAAGCGGACGGCCTCGCGTCGCCAGTTCTCCACAAGGGACGCGGGGCAGACGACGAGGCTTGTACCGCCGCCCTGCTGGACGGCGCACAGTAGCGCGAGCGCCTGAAGCGTCTTGCCGAGTCCCATCTCGTCGGCAAGGACGCCCCCGAGCCCGGAGCGGTGGAGGTGCCAGAGCCAGGCCGCGCCGATCCTCTGGTACGGCCGCAGCAGGGCGTCGAAGCCGCCCGGCACGGGCGCGGGCTCGAGCCGGGAGAGATTCCGCAGGGCGCCGGTCCTCGCGCTCCATTCCTCCGGGGGCCGGAACCCTGGGGAGAGCTCCGCAAGCAGGTCCTCGACCTCGGCGGCACGGGCGGCGCCGATCCTCTCAACGCGCCGTGCGGAGGGCGACGCCGTGGCGCCGTCGGCCAGCGCCCGCTGCGCCTGGCCCAGGCGCAAGAGGCGCGCGGGGTCAATCAGGATGACCCTGCCCTCGGCTTCGATGTAGGCGCGGCCGGCCGCGACCGCGTCCCGGACCGCGGCCTCGCCTGCTGGTCCCGCGCGAAGCCCGAGCGCGACCTCCCAGCCGTCGCCGCGGGGCGCCGCCTCGCAGACCACTTCCGCGGATGACAGGTGGGCGGTCCTTGCGGCGAAGTTGGGCGTGAACTGGGCCGCAAGGGCCCCGCGGAGACGCTCGCCGTGCGCCGCGAGGAACGTGAGCGTCTTGTGTCGGTCGCGCAGCCACCACTTCCGATTCGACGGCTCAAGGACAAACCCGGCCGCCTTGAGCAGCTCCACCACCTCGCGGTAGCGGGGGTCCTCGCGGGAGGGGAGCGTCACCGCCAGATAGTGCTCGGATCCGTCGACGACCAGGGGATCCTGCGGGGCCGGCCGGGAGGACCGAGGTGGGCGCGGCGGGGCCGCCCCGGACTGGGGCGCGGGGGAGGCAGGGGCGGGAGGCTCGTCAACCAGGGCGTCGTGGCCCCAGGCGACCTTCCGGCCCGCGTCGACGAAGATCGGGAGGCCCTCAGAGGCGGCGGCGAGTTCGCGCAGCTGGCCGCGCGTCACCTGGATGAACGCGGGCGGCTTCGGCGTGCCGCACCATCCCTGAAGGAGCGCGAGGACCGGGAGGAGCGCCGGTTCCGGCTCGACCGCGGGATCCGCCTCGATCCGGAGCGCCACCGCGTTGCGGGCCGCCGCCGCGGCGAGGTTCGGGGGAAGGTGCAAAAGGAGTGCAGGCACGGGAAATCTCCGCAATGCTTTCAATCTTCCGGCCGAATTGGAATAAAACACCGCCGCCGCGACTCCGAAACATAACACACGAATGAACAACGAGGCCTTCGCAGCGCTGGTCGATGCGCATTACGCGCCGCTCTACCGCTTTGCGCTCAGCCTCGCCCGGAATTCCTCGGACGCCGGGGACCTCGTGCAGCAGACCTTCTTCATCTGGGCCACGAAGGGCCACGGCCTGCGGGAGCTTTCCAAGGCCAAGTCGTGGCTGTTCACCACACTGTACCGGGAGTTCCTCAGGGGGCGCCGGCGGGACGCCCGGGCGACATCGATCGAGGACCTGCCGCCGGCCGACAAGGAGCTGGCGGCGGAGGACGTCGACCGCGTGTCCCGGATCGACGCGGCGCTCGTCATGACCGCGCTCCAGACGGTCGACGAGACGTTCCGCGCCCCGCTGACGCTCTTCTATCTTGAGGACATGTCCTACCAGGAGATCGCGGAGGCGCTCGACGTGCCCATCGGCACGGTCATGTCGCGCCTGTCGCGGGGCAAGTCCCAGCTGCGGATGGCGCTCGAGCGCGTGGAGTCTGCCGGCTCCAAGGTGCTGCCCTTCCCTGACTCTAAAGGAGCTAGCGCATCATGACGATCGAAGAGGCCAAGTTCATTCTCTCCGCCTTCCGGCCGAACGGAAGCGATGCGGGCAGCGCGACGTTTTGCGACGCCCTGCGCATGGCGGGCGACGATCCCTTGGTGAAGGCATGGTTCGCGCAGTCGCGCGCGCACGACGAGGCCGTCGCGGGCAAACTGAGGCAGGTCAAGCCCCCGGAGGGGCTGCGGGAGGCCATCCTGGCGGGCGTGCGGGTCAGCGATCCACGCGGGGGCAAGGGGCTCGGATGGGGATGGATCGCGGGCCTGGCCGCTGCCGCCGCGCTCGTCATCGGGTTCTTCTCGGTCCGGGCGCCGGCGCGCCCGGAGTCCGGCGCGACGGCGCTCGCCGGTTTTGCGATTACCGACATGGTGACCGAGAGGCACGGCGGCACCGGCGAGCCGGCAAGCGCCCTCGTCGTGGGGCTGCAGGCCAAGGCGGGGAAGATGCCGTCCGCCGAGCAGATCGACTTCGAGAGGCTGCGGGACACGGGATGCCGCACGCTCAACTTTGCGGGGCACGACGTCCTCGAGGTGTGCTTTTCGAGGGAGGGGGCGGAGTACCATTTCTACGTGACCCGGCGCGACGGGCCGCTCGGGAATTCGGTGACCAAGGGGCCGACCTTCGTCGCCGAGGCGGCGGGAGCCGCCGCAGTCTGGTCCGACACCCGCTTTGACTACGCGCTTGCCACCACGGCCGGCGTCGAGGCCCTGCGCAGGCTCCTTTGAGGCGGCGGCCTGCCAAAAGGCGCTGGCGGGTTGCGGGCGGGCGGCAGGCGCGCCACGTTGGGCGCGCCGCACCCCATGCCTAGGACGCCGTCCAACGCCGAACAGGCCCGTCTCGACGAGGACGAGGCCCGCAAGAAGAACTGGAAACGCTGGGGACCCTACCTCGCGGAGCGCCAGTGGGGCACGGTGAGGGAGGACTACTCCTCGGATGGCGAGAGCTGGCGCTACTTCACCCACGAGCACGCGCGCTCGCGGGCCTACCGCTGGGGCGAGGACGGGCTCCTCGGGATGACGGACCGGGAGTGCCGGTTGTGCTTCGCCGTTGCGCTCTGGAACGGGAACGACCCCGTCCTCAAGGAACGGCTGTTCGGCCTCACGAACGACGAGGGGAACCACGGCGAGGACGTAAAGGAATGCCACTTCTACCTGGATTCGACGCCCACGCACTCGTGGATGAGCGCGCTCTACAAGTACCCGCAGGGAGCCTTCCCCTACGAGCGCCTGAGGGCCGAGGCCCGCGGCAGGACGCGCGACGACCCGGAGTTCGAGCTTTCGGACACCGGGCTCTTCGGGGACGGGCGGTACTTCGATGTGACCGCCGATTACGCCAAGGCCGACACGGACGACATCTGTATCCGCATCACGGCCGCGAACCGGGGCCCGGAGCGGGCGCGACTCCACCTCCTGCCGACGCTCTGGTTCCGCAACACGTGGTCCTGGGGGTGCAGGCACGAGGGGTGCGGCCTGAAGCCAAGCCTGCGCGCGGTCACGGCCGGCCGGGTCCGCTGCGACCATGAGACGCTCGGGCAGATGGCCCTGGACGTCGAGCCGGGCCCCGAGGGCGCGCCGCCGCTCCTCTTCACGGAGAACGAGAGCAACGCGGCGCTCCTGTACGGAATTGAGAATGCGTCGCCGTACGTGAAGGATTCCATCGGTGACCATGTCGTTGCCGGGCGGCCCGGCGCGGTCAACCCGGAGCGGAAGGGCACCAAGTGCTCCGCGCATTTCGTCATGGACCTCGGACCGGGCGAGGAGAGGGCCGTGCGCCTCCGGCTGCGGGCGGGCGCCGCTGCGGGCGATCCCTTCGGGGCGGCGTTTGAGCGGGTGCTCGAGGAGAGGAGGCGGGAGGCGGACGAGTTCTATGGCGCCCTGCCGGGGCCGGCCGACCCGCAGGCCCGCCGCGTCGCCCGCCAGGCCAACGCGGGGCTCCTTTGGTCAAAGCAATTCTACAACTACGTCGTCGAGGACTGGCTGGCGGGCGACTCGGGGAGCCCGCCGCCTCCGGCGGCGAGGCTCACGGGCCGCAACAGCGACTGGCCCCACGTCTACTCCCGCGACGTCCTTTCGATGTCCGACAAATGGGAGTATCCCTGGTTCGCCGCCTGGGACCTTGCGTTCCACATGCTGCCGATGGCGCGGCTCGACCCGGCGTTCGCCAAGCAGCAGCTCAATCTCCTGCTGCGCGAGTGGTACATGCACCCCAATGGCCAGATCCCCGCCTACGAGTGGAACTTCTCCGACGTCAACCCGCCGGTGCACGCCTGGGCCTGCTGGCGCGTCTACAAGATCACGGCGCCGCGGGGAAAGCGCGACCGGGCGTTCCTCGCGCGGGTCTTCCAGAAGCTGCTCGTCAACTTCACCTGGTGGGTGAATCGCAAGGACGTGAGCGGCCGGCACATTTTCAGCGGTGGGTTCCTCGGCTTGGACAATGTGGGCGTCTTCGACCGTTCGAAGCCGCTGGCCGGGGGCGGCCAGCTGGAGCAGGCGGACGGCACGGCGTGGATGGCGTTCTACTGCAGCACCATGCTCGCGATCGCCCTTGAGCTCGCCGAGGGCGACCCGGCCTACGAGGACATCGCCTCGAAGTTCTTCGAGCACTTCGTCGCCATAGCGGACGCGATGAACCGGCTCGGAGGAACGGGCCTCTGGCACGAGGAGGACGGGTTCTACTACGACCAGCTCCTGATTGGGGGCGCGTCGGTTCCCCTCAGGCTGCGCTCGATCGTCGGCGTCATCCCGCTCTTTGCTGTCGAGTTCATCGAGGATGGGAGGCTCGACAAGCTCCCCGGCTTCGCGAAACGCACCCGCTGGTTCCTCGAGAACCGCAAGGACCTGGCTTCGCACATCTCCTGCATGGCGCCGGACGGGCAGGACTCCGCCGTTCGGCTCCTGGCGATACCGACGCGCGAGCGCATGGAGCGCGTCCTCAGGTATGTGTTTGACGAGGCGGAATTCCTCTCACCCCACGGCGTGCGCTCGCTCTCCCGCGCCTATCGCGACCAGCCGTTTGCGGTGGACCTCGGGGGGGAGACGTACCGGGTGGACTACGAGCCGGGCGAGTCGCGCACGTGGCTCTTTGGGGGAAACTCGAACTGGCGGGGCCCGGTGTGGTTCCCGATCAACTACCTCCTGATCGAGGCGCTCCAGCGCTACCATCTGTTCTATGGCGACAGCTTCATGATGGAGTTTCCCACCGGCAGCGGCCGACGCATGAACCTCGACCAGATCGCCCGCGAACTCGCCCGGCGCCTCATCCGGCTCTTCCTGCCGGACGCCAAAGGCCAACGACCTGCAATGGCGGCGAATCCAAGCTTTGCTAACGACAGCCATTGGCGGGAGCTCGTGTGGTTCCATGAATATTTCCACGGAGACAGCGGTGCCGGGCTAGGGGCCAGCCACCAGACGGGATGGACGGCACTCGTGGCGCGGCTCATCGAGGAATTTATTGATTGAAAATCGGTTATGATTATCCGTTTCCGGTGGTAGGCGCCGTGCATTGAGCACGACGGCAAGGGTTCCACGTTTTTGTCGGCTTTAGTTCGGGCACACGGCGAACCCGCCGCTGAACCCACGGGTCAGCGGCGGGCATGAAAACGACTCAACCCATCCAAGGTTTCCACCTCCGTGCGCCGCTCCTGGCCCGGGTGGTGCCGCTCGCGGTCGTTTCCTGCCTGCTTGCCGGACCGGCCCGAGCCTCCGAGCGCTGGGCGACGCTTGAGGCGATCCATCAGCTCGAGAACCCGAGGGACACCGAGGAGCCCGGAAGCTTCGGGGAGCTGGGCGCCTACCAGTTCCGCGAACAGACCTGGAGGATGCACACCCAGGCGCCCTTCAGCCGGGCGCTCGACAGGCGCTCGTCGGACGCGGTTGCGGTCAAGCACTACGACTGGATCAAGGCCGAAATTGAGCGCCGGGGCCTCATCGCCACGCCGTACCGGATAGCGCTCGCTTGGAACGGTGGGATCAAGGCCGTCCTGGACCTGACGCCGCCCGCGGCCGCGGCCGACTACGCCGCGCGCGCCTCCAACATCGCCGAGGAGCTCGAGAGAGGCGAATTGGCGGACGCGCGCTGAGCGCGCCCGGCGCTCACTCGAGGAACTTGGACTGCTCGGGCGCCCTCGGGGCGCGCCGGGCCTCCTCTTCCTTCGGCGTGGTGTTGAGGTGGCGGGGCGGGCGCGCGGTCCTCATCGCCACCGCGGCCTCCCGGTCCCGGACGATCCGGTCGCAGATCTCGTGGATCTGGAGCCTCAGCCATTTCGTGGTGCTGCTCGACTCGGTGTAGTCCGCGGGCCCGTAATGGTCGATCCTGCCGACCTGGCGCAGGCGGTCGTTCTGGGCGTACTCCTCGGGCTTCGCCGGATTGTAGACCCCGTACGCGTTTCCCCCGTTGCCCTTCACGACCGAGAAGCTCGGCACGTCGCTCGGGCCGTCGGCGATGTAGATCATGT
>CAYQOH010000147.1:0-6770 GCA_964419075.1 uncultured Opitutaceae bacterium
CGGGTCTGGGAGCACCACGAGGAGTTCAAGAAGTACCTGAAGCGGATCCGCGTCATCGCGATCGACATGGAGACGGCGACCATCTTCATGGTGGGCTTCGCCAACTCGATCCCGACGGGAGCGCTGCTCCTCGTGTCGGACCAGCCGATGCTCCCCGAGGGGGTCAAGACGCTCGTCAGCGACCGGAAGGTGGACGAGTCCTTCGTTGCCGCGCACCTTCAGATTGGCATCGATTCGCTCAAGCAGCTGATCAACAAGGGCCTCACGGTCAAGCACCTCAAGTTCTGACCCCCGGTCAGGGCGAGACGTCGAACCAGAACGGGGCGAACGTCTCCCTGCCGGCGAGGCTCACCTCGCTCCAGATCACGTAGCGGCCCGCTTTCGGGATCGCCAGGCGGAACGCGAACTGCGGGCGGGCGGGGTCGGGGTGCCGTGTCAGGTCCCCCGCGTCCGGGTGGATGTGGGCGAAGCCGCTGCGACCGGTGTCGAAGGCGACCAGGTGGGCGTAGGCGCCCATGACGGGCTCGAGGGGCACGGGCCCGCCCCCGATCCGCCGGACGGCGAGCCGCAGGCTCGCGGGGACCCCCGCACGGATCGGGAGGGAGCCGGGCGAGAGGCTGAACGCGTACCCGCCCGCCTGCGCCTCCCACGAGGGCGCCTGGGACCCCGCCGCGACGGGGCTTGGGGGGCCGTCGACCGCCATCTCCGCCTCGGCGTAGAGCCCGCGGTTCGTCGCGACGGGCGTGAAGTCGGCGAAGAGCCGGTACGCGCCCCCGAAGCGCGGGTGGAACCGGAAGAGCCACTGGCCGGCCCTCGGGCCCGGGTCCGGGTGCACGTGCTGGTAGTCCTCGAGCGAGGGGTCCGTGATGAGCAGGTGGATCCGCCGGGTCTGGACCACCAGGAGGTCCTCGGGGGCGATCGGCTTGCCGCTGAAGGTGGTGAGCGTGAGCGTCGCCGCGACGTCCGCGCCGGCCCGGGCGGCGCCGGCCGCCTCCACGGTGAGCGTCACCGGCGAGCGCACCGCGACCACGGGCAGGAACTGGGGGTTCGCGGGGTCGCAGAACTCGATCACGTTGCCGCCCTGGACGCGGAAGTCCATGTGGCTCAGGTTGGTGCCGGTCGGCAGGAGGCGCACGACGACAAAGAGCGCGGCGGCCGCGAGCGTGATGACGGCGACCCGCCTGCGCGCTGCGCGCCCGAGCCTCGGGGCGTCCGCTGGGTCCGTCATTTGCGCATCCGCTCGACGAACTCCTTCGGCTGCCACTGGCTGCCGTCGGCCCGCCACGCGACCCGGCCCTTCTCGTCGACCAGGAGCGTCGCGAGCGTGTGGTCGAGGATCTCACCCTTGAACTCGGCGATGACGCCGAACTGGGTCAGCAGGTCGCGGATGGCCGGCTCGGGCCCCGTGAGGAACGAGAAGTTGGAGGTGTCGATGCCCCGCTGGTCGGCGTAGTCGCGCAGGACCCCGGGCGTGTCGTGCGCCGGGTCCATGGTCACCGAGACAAGCTCGAGGTTGGGCACGCCGGAGTCCCGCGCGAGCCTCTGGGTGGCCATCATCTTGGAGGTGGACAGCGGGCACATGTTGGCGACGGGGCAGCGCGTGTAGATGAAGTTGAGCATGACCTGCTTGCCGCGGAAGCGCGCGCTGTCGACGACGCGCCCGTTCTGGTCGTAGAGGACGAAGGACGGCGCGGCGTCGCCCACCTCGCGGTACGCCTGCCCGCCCTTGGCGACCGTGTCCTGGCGCAGCATGCGGGCCCCCGCCTCGACGGAGTCGCGCGCCGCCTTGTCGTCGGGCCACAGGTTCTCGAGGCGCAGGGCGTCGGCCGGCCCGACCACGAGGTCGGCGCGGATGGCCTCGCCCGGCTTCACGGTCGCCGCGTCGCCCGCCGAGACCGCGAACTCCATGGTCATCGCGGGCATGTAGCCGGCGACCTCGTGGTGCCGGACGACGAGCACCTTCCTGGCGCCGTCCACGGAGACAACGACCCCGGTGAGCGGGAAGCGCCGCTCGCCGTCCTGCGCCGCGGCCGGGGAGGCCGGCGCGGCGGAGCGCGGGGCAGACCTGCCGCAGCCCGCCGCGGCGAGGACCGCGCCCAGCGCCGCGAGGGCGGCGAGGCGGCGAACGGGATCGGTGCTCACGCTATCACCAATCCGCCGGAGGAAAAAATTGTCAAAGCGTTTGCTGCGGACAGCATGGTACCTTCTTCCCCCCGCTTCCCAAGCCCATGGCGCCCTCCCCACCTGACCCCCGCACCGCCGGCCACAAACCCGCGCTCGCCGCGTTTTCGGCGCTGGCGGCCGGCTGGGTGTTCGTCCTGGTGGCGCTCGGCGCCTTCACGACCTCCATCGGCGCCGGCATGGCCTTCCCGGACTGGCCCCTTTCGAACGGCTCCCTGAACCCGGCCGGGTGGCTGACGAACCTCGCCATGTTCGCCGAGCACTCCCACCGCCTGAGCGCGGGCCTGATGACCGTCCTGACGGCGGTCCTTGCCGCGTGGATATGGCGCAGCGAGTCCCGGCGGTGGCTGCGCCGGCTCTCCGGCTTCGCGGTGGCCCTGGTCGTCGCCCAGGCGGTCGTCGGGGGCCTGCGGGTCCGCCTCGACCCGGTGCAGGTCGCGGCGGTCGACACGAGCCTTGGGCGGCTCTTCGCGATGCTCCACGCCTGCCTCGCCCAGGCCTTCGCCTGCACGCTGATCGCCATCGCCGCGGGATGCTCGAGGGCCTGGATCACGAGGCCGGCCGGCGCCGGGCGCGCGGTCCGCAGGGCGGGGACCGCCTGCTGCGCCCTCGTCTTCGCGCAGCTGGGGATCGCCGCCGTCATGCGCCACAGCTTCGCGGGCCTGGCGATCCCGACGTTCCCGTGGTCGGCGCCGGACGGCGGCCTCCTGCCCGCGGCCTGGGACTTCCGGGTGGCGATCGCCTTCGCGCACCGCGCCATGGCCTGCGTGGTCGCCGCCGCCGTGGCCGTCTTCGCGGCCGCCGTCTGGCGGGACCGCGCCTCGGGTGTCGCGATGCGGGCCGGGGCGTCGGCGCTGGTCGGCCTCCTCGCCCTGCAGGTCACGCTCGGGGCGGGGATCATCGTCACCCGGCGCGACCCGGCGGTCACGACGGCGCACGTGCTCGTGGGGGCGCTGACGCTCGCGACCGCCTTCGGGCTCGCGTGGCTCGCCCACCGCGACCAGATCGAGGCCCCGGCCGCGCCATGAGCGAGGACCCACCCGGCCGCGCCCGCCTCGCGGACTACCTGGAGCTCACGAAGCCGAGGCTTAGCCTCCTGTCCGTCGTGACGGCGCTCGTGGGGTACTTCTCGGCCCGCCCCGCGCACGACCCCGCGCGCGTCGCCTTCCTGGCGCTCGGCGCCTCGCTTGCGGCCGGGGGCGTCGCGGCGCTCAACCAGTGGATCGAGTGCGACACGGACGCCCGGATGAACCGGACGGCGCAGCGGCCGATCCCGACCGGGCGGATCGCCACGGGCTCCGCCTTCGTCCTCGGCTGGGCGATGTGCTTCGCCGCGCTCATCATCCTCTTCACGCGGGTCGGGAGGCTCTCGGCGCTCTTCACCCTCCTCACCATCGCCTCCTACCTCGGCTGCTACACGCCGGCCAAGCGGCTGAGCCGCTGGAGCACCGAGATCGGCGCCGTGGCGGGGGCGTTTCCCCCGCTGATCGGCTGGTCCGCCGCCGAGGGGGACGTCTCGGCCCTGGGCTGGATCCTGTTCGGCGTCCTCTTCTTCTGGCAGATCCCCCACTTCATGGCGATCGCGTGGATCTACCGCGGCGACTACCGCGCCGTGAACTTCCCGATGCTTCCCGTGCGCGACCCGTCGGGCGCGCGGGTCGCGCGCTGGGCGCTCGGGGCCACGCTTGCGCTCGTGTCCGTGAGCCTGCTGCCGTCGTTCCTCGGGCTCGCGAGCGCGTGGTACGGCGCGTGGGCGGGCGCCGTGGGGGCCTGCTTCCTCTGGCGGGCGGCGGCGTTTCTCCGGGCGCAGGACCGCGACTCGGGCGCCCGCCGGCTCTTCCTCTTCTCGCTCGCCTACCTGCCGCTGCTCCTCGGCGCCCTGGTGGCCGACCGGCTCCTGCTTCACTAAACATGACCGTCCACGACCTTCCCCCGATCGAGGCCGCGCTGAACGCGCTCGCCACCGGCCTCATCACGGCCGGATTCATCTGCATCAGGCGGGGCCGCCGCGGCGCCCACAGGGCCTGCATGCTTTCCGCGGCCGCGGCGTCGGCGCTGTTCCTCGTGTTCTACCTGACGTACCACGCCCTGATGCGGGGCGCCCACACCCCCTTCGGGGGCGCCGGCGCGATGCGGACGGTCTACCTCGCCATTCTCTGGACGCACATCCCGCTTGCGGCCCTGATCGCCTACCTGGTCCCCCGCACCTTCCTCTTCGCGCTCCGGGGGGACTTTGGTCGCCACCGGGCGTGGGCCCGGGTCACCTTCCCCATCTGGTACTACGTCTCCGTGACCGGGGTCCTGGTCTATCTCTTCCTGTACGTGTGGTAACCGGCGGCCGGGTCCTAGGGGACCCGATTGGCCGGGGCGGCGGCTGCGGGGCGCAGGGCGTCTACTTGACCGTCAGGAAGCCCTTCATCCCGGTCTGGTAGTGTGCGGGGAACGTGCAGAGGTACGGGTACTGGCCGGGGGTCATGGGCGCCTTGAAGTCGGCCTCGCCCGACTTGCGCGGCCCGAGGAGATCGATGTGGGCGAGGATCTCGTCGCTGAGCGCCGCAGGGATGTAGCCGGTGTCCTTCGCGTTGAGCGCGGCCGCGTCGAAGGCGGCGACGTCCGTGCCGGCCTTCAGGAGGACCCAGTTGTGCCCCATGACCTCCTTCGGCTGGGTGCCGTTGTTGGTGAGGATGACCTGCAGGTCCTCGCCGGGCTTGGCCTCGATGGCCGTGACGTCGTACTTCATGGTGTCGCCCGCGGTGATCTCGATCACCCGGGGGCCCGTGGCGGCGGCGGCCTGGGTTGAGGTGCCCTTCTGGCCGCAGCCGGAGGTGCCAAGGGCCGCGAGGGCGCAAATGAGGAAGAGGCGCGTGTTCATGGGGCCGGAACGCTCGCCCCGGACATCCGCCTTGGCAAATCGAAACACCCCTTTTTGGGCCGGGCGGGCCGCCGCGGGAAGGGGCGTGCGGGCCCCGGCCCCGGGTGTCCGGGTGCGGCCCGCCGGGGGACCGGGCTCCCGGGGGCAGGTGAAAATGTGTCGCAATAGGGCTTGAAATGCCCGGACGTTCGCTGACTCTACCCGGGGTTTGACGGCCGCCCAAGGGCGGCTTTCTTGTCCGTCTGCACGTAATGCGTCTGTTCCACACTTCCACACCACTCACCCGAATCGCCCGCTGCGCCGCCATCCTGGCGGCGGTCCTGCCCCTCTCAGGCTGCTTCTGGCTCGACGGCCCGCAGTCCACGTTCGACCCCAACGGCCCGGTGGCGCGCCACCAGATGGACCTCTTCTACGTCACGTGCTGGGTGGCGCTCGTCATCTTCGTGGTGGTCGGGGGCGTGCTTGCGTACGCGATGGTCAAGTTCAGGGCCCGCGGGGAGGCCGACCTGCGCGCCGAGCCCCCGGAGCAGGGGCACGGCAACCCGGTGGTCGAGATGAGCCTGATCGGGGCCTCCGTGCTCGCGCTGGTCATCATCGCCATCCCCACGCTCCGGGAGATCTGGTACTCGTACGAGGTGCCGGTGGAGGACAAGGCGAACGCCTACGAGGTCACCGCGACCGGCTACCAGTGGTGGTTCAAGTTCGACTACCCGGCCGAGACCGCGCAGACCCTCGACGCGACGGGCAAGCCCGTGAGCGCCCCGTTCTCGACCGCCAACGAGCTGGTGATCCCGGCGGGGCGCCCCGTCCACATCAACCTGCGGACGGTCGACGTGATCCACAGCTTCTGGATCCCCAAGCTCGCGGGCAAGGTGGACATGATGCCCAACCGCGGTAACCACCTGTGGGTCCAGGCCGACAAGCCGGGGTACTTCTGGGGGCAGTGCGCCGAGTTCTGCGGCGAGTCCCACGCGGTCATGCGCTTCCGCGTGATCGCGCTCGGGCCCCGCGAGTTCAACGACTGGCTGAATGCCCAGATGGCCCCCGCGCGCAGGGTGACGGCGGCGGCCGGCGCGGGCGGCGCGAAGGCGCAGTTCGCCGCCTATCGCACCTTCAGCCGCAACGAGGCCGGGTTCACGGAGAAGTTCGACCAGTCCCCGCTCGACTCGTGGCGGGCCCAGCAGCAGCCGGCCCGCGACGAGGACCCCGCGCTGATCGCCAGGGGCCGCGAGCTGTTCTCCTCGAAGACCTGCGCGAGCTGCCACACGATCCGCGGCGACGGCTTCATCGGGGTCGTGGGGCCCGAGCTGACCCATGTCGGCGCGCGCTCGACGATCGCCGCCGGCCTTCTCGAGAACAACCGCGACGAGCTCCACCGCTGGATCCACGCCCCGAACGAGGTGAAGCCCGGCAACACGATGTGGGTCAAGGGCTACCTCGCCAACGCCATCGCGCTCACCCCTCAGGACGAGGACGCCCTGGTGAACTACCTGGAGAGCCTCAAGTAACCCGAAGCCCATGGAAGCACTGGCCAAATCCGATTTCCTCGCGAAGGGGCACGAGCCCGCGAAGCCCCTCGTCCTCTGGCGCCCGACGGCGAAGACCGGCCTGATGAGCTGGCTGACGACCGTCGACCACAAGCGGATCGGGTTCCTCTACGGGATCTCGGGGCTCTTCTTCTTCATCTTCGGGGGGATCGAGGCGCTCCTCATCCGCA
>CAYQOH010000148.1:0-6710 GCA_964419075.1 uncultured Opitutaceae bacterium
GGAGGTCGCGAGAATCTGGGACGCACGCCAAGACCCGGACACGTTTCGTCTTTAGGTTGCCTCAGGGTTGTCAGCGGTTCGGTTTTTGCTTTCACTTCATTGCGCCTGCCTGTTGCTTGTTTCCGTTCGCAATAGATTAACCCTCAACTAAGTCCGCGCTGATCAGGCGACTTAGCTTCGAGCGGAAGGAGGCGTTCGAATCCCTCCCTCTCCGCCATTTTGATCCTCGGCGGGCGCTCGGCAACGCACGTACGGAGATGGCCGGCGCTCCGCAAGACACCAGGCCTTTGAACCGCGCTCCTTCTGCGCCCATCGCACCGCCGCCCCATGCGCCCTACTTCTTTCGAAAGTCGATGTAGGCGAGATTCACATTCCCCTTGTCCACAATGTGCACGGTCAGGACGCTCCTGCCTGCCGGAAGCACGGCCTCCGTTGCCCTCGAGAGATTCCAGTGGTGCCAATTGCGCCAGAGGACCGTCTCGGCGGGGTCGAAGGTTGAGGAGAGCTGAATGCCGCTCGCGACAGGCAGGAAGTTCACGTCCAGCGCCAGAGTCGCGCCCCGATTTGAGGTATACAGAATATCGAAGACGTAGGTCCCGGCCTCGGCGACGTCGACCGTCAGGTTGAACCATTCGCCGGGCTCGGTCCAGCCGACGTAGAGAAGGCCGTCGGGAGGCTGCACGCGGTTGAAGGGGTTCCTGTCAATATTCTCCCGGTACTTCGTGTACGAGGTATCCACCCCCTCGTTCTTGCGGAACGCGTTCAGATAGGAGCCGTCCAGGGGGTTCAGATGACCGCTTCCGTGATTCTCGGGGTCTGCATCGTGGTAGGCCACGCCTTCGCCGCCCAGGTCGTAGTAGGCGCACATGACCCGGCCTGGGATCCTCTGCGGGCCCGCGGCATACCGCGAGTCAAGGAACGGAATGCCGCGGTATTGAGCGGGCACATCAGCCAGGCAGGCAGACCCCGCAGCGAACAAGGCGGCCATTAGGGAGCCAGGGCCAAGTCTCACGGGTCCGGCGTACCGCACGCCTCGCGATTGTCAACCCGGCAGCGCTGCGGGGAACACCCCATGGAGCCCGATGCCTAAATCGGCTAACCTTCCGCACGATGGAAAACAATCAAACAGCCAAGGTGAAGTCGGGCAGCCGTGACGAAGTCGAAGGTTCGGTCAAGAACCTGGCCGGCAAGCTCAAGGAAGGGACGGGAAAGGCGCTCGGAAACCACGACATGGAGGCGCGGGGCCAGGCCGAGCGGGTCGAGGGCTCCGTCCAGAAGAAGGTCGGGGAGATCAAGAAAGTGTTCGACATGTAGGTCTGCCTCTCTGGGTAGCCCGAAAAGAACCTATGCATCCAAAGATCAAGAGCCGGCCAATGTTCGCCAAATCCCCGAACACCGGCGTAAAGCCGGTGATGCCTCACGAGCCCACCCGGCAGACCGCCTCGATCAACGAGGCCCCGAGCCGCGGCATGATCGCCGACAATTCCGTGCCGGGCACCAGCGCCCACGCCCGCCATCACGCGTCCATCAAGACGCAGTCATAGCCATCGCTGGCTGGCGCGGCTCCTAGAGGTTCTTCGAGAGAAAGGCCTCGATGTGCTGGTAGAGGTCGACCCTGTGGGCGAGGCGGTGCACCCCGTACGACTCGTTCAGGAATGACATGGTCTCCACGGGCACGTTGTTCTTCCCCGCTGCGGAGGCCATTTCCTTGGATTGGCCGATCAGCTCCGGATCGTCAAATTCGCCCCACGTGATGAAGAGCGCGGAGTGGACCTGGGAGGCATGGGGCAGCGGTGACATCTCGTCGTACCTCGAGGAATTAGTCTTCGGGTCGCCCAGCTCATAGAGATACCGCGAGTACATGGGGTCGCTGAACTGACGGTACTTGCCCTCCCGGATGTACTTGCCCCAGTCGTAGAGGGCGGACACCGATATGGCGCACTTGTAGAGGCCCGGCTCAAAGGCCGCCCCGGCGACCGCCAGATAACCGCCGAAATCGCTGCCCATGATCGCCACCCGGCTGCGGTCCACGAGGCCCATGTCAATCGCCTTCCTTGTCGCCGCGGCCACGTCGTCGCTCATCTTCCGGAAATCCCAGCTTTCCTCCTTGGGATACATCCACGTGTAGCCCGCCGAGCCGCGGTGATTGGGCTGCAGCACCGCGTAGCCGCGGCTTGCGAAGAACTGAACCTCGGGATTGAAGCCCCACACCCAGCGGATCCCCGATCCCGAGGTAGGGATGACGACCACGGGCGGAGGATTCTTCTTCGAGGCGCCCGCGGGCATCGTGAGGTACGCATCCATCTGGCGCCCCTCGGCCGTGGTGTACTTGATGATGCCCATCGGCTGCATGCGCTTCGGGTCGATCCAGGGCTGCGAGTTCTTGATCAGCCCGCTCGCGTGCTTCTCCAGGTTGACCCAGCTGTAGACCACGGGCTGGCGGTCCGACGAGCTACCGATGAGGAGGGTCTTGCCGGTGTCGTCCATCCCGAGGATGCGCACGACCTGGTTTGGGAACAGCTTGTCGACGGCCTTCTGGAGGTTCCGGTAGGCCTCGGTGAACCAGACCACGTGCGGGGCCGCGCTATCGTAGACCGCCCCGACGATGTTGTGGGAGGCCGGGTCGCGGAACAGCCACCCGTCAAAGTCGTAGCCCTTGTCCTGGAGAATGACCTCCCCCGGCTTTCCGGTCGCCGCGTCCATGAATTCGAGGGGGCGCGGCCCCGTTCCGTCCCGGGCACCTAGGACCACGATCTCCCCGGGATTATCCCCCGAGTCGACCAGGTCGATCTGCTCCAGGTCCTCCGGGCACTTGGCCCAGGACTCGCCCTCGAGCTTGCTCAGCCTGAGGATTCCGTCCTCCTGGGTGACGCCGTACTCGAGCCTGCCGTGCTTGTCGGGCCAGAAGAAGTTGTTGAATCCATGGTCCGTCCTGAGCTCGGGGTATCGCGTCAAGAGCTGGCCGTGGTTGACGGGGTTGATGACCTCCGGGTGGTCATAGCGCAGGCTCTCACCCTTAAGGTCGACGAGCAGCCGCGTGCGGTCCTCCGTGTCGCTTGCGAGGATCGAGACGGAATCGGCGGGCGAATCGGCGCTCACCCCTTCTTCGTTCGTGAGTTTTCCGGCCTCGCTCAGGACGAGGTACCCCGAATTGCTCTTGTTGGCGCTAACCACGTAGGTCAGCTGATTGCCGTTGAGCCACGTAAAGGTGGTGACATCCCGGTCGGTCCGGGACGCGCCCACCCCGTCGAGCTTCTGCGTCGCCAGTTCGTAGGTGAGGAGGCTTGTGCTGTCGTCACGACCCGGGACGATCGCGCCGATCTGCGTGCCGGCGTGGTTCAGCTGCACGTCGGCGAACAGGACCGGCCGGACGAAGTCGATGATGGGAATCTGCTGATCGGCGGGAACCGGCACCATCCGGTCCAGGTCGGCAAACTCGCTTGCGACAAGCGCCGAGGCGCCGACAAGAAAGAGAAGGGCTCGTGAGCCGCACAGTGCTATCAGCTTGAGTGACGCGGGTTCGGGGTGATCCATGGGAGGGGTTGGGCTGGAAGCGATAGCCTGTCGCCGTCAAAAATACCACGCAAGCCGTGAATCCCGACGGCTCCGGCCCCACACCCGACCGGCCCGCTCACGTTGGGGTGACCGGCCGGCAGAGGGCGCTCAGGTTCTCGGGCGGCGTCGACGCCGGGATCTCGCAGCCGGCATTCACCATGAAGGGCTCACCGGCCTCGGCGTAGCAGCGCCGGACGGCGGCGGCAATGGTCTCCGGCGTTCCGCGCATCACGCAGGCGACAGGGTCCACGTTGCCCGCCAGCACGGTCCGCGGGCCCAGGACGCGGCGGGCCTCGGCGAGGCTCACCTGGTGGTCGATGTCGATGATGTCGACGCCGAGCGTCGCGATGCCCGGCAGCAGGTGCCTGATATTGCCGCAGATGTGGAGCCGGACGCGCGCGTGCATCCCGTGCACCGCCGCCACAAGGTCGCGCTCGTGTGGCAGGATGAGCGACTCGTAGGTCTTCGCCGCGACCTGGCTGGCCACGGCGTCCCCGATGCCGATCGTGTCGGCGCCCGCTGCCACCTGCAGGCGGGCGAATTCGACCGCTGTCTCGACGCAGCGGGCCATGAGCGCGCCTGCGTAGTCCGGATCGTCGAGGAGGTCCATGAAGAAGTTCGAAACGCCCCGCAGGTCCGCCGCCTCGGCCGCCGGCCCCTCCACCCACCCCATGATCGAGTAGCGTTCGCCGGCCCTCGCCCTGTAGGCGCGCACGGCGTCGATGCGGTCGCGCATCCGCGTCGCCGTCGCCGGATCGGGCCGCGGGAGGCCCGCGAGGTCGGGAATGCTCTCCAGCGGGGGCTTCACGCAGATCGGCACGCCGTCGCGGGGGAACTCGATGGGCGCCCCGAACCCGGCGGTTTCGCGGTACGGGTCGGACATCGTGTTGAGCTGATCGATGCCGAACTCCTCCGCGCAGCGCAGGTTCGCCTCGACCAGGACGCGGTGGTCCGACGCGAAGGCGCCGTAGTACGAGCCGATGTGCTCGGCGGCGAACTGCATCAGGATGGGGAGCCGGGGCAGGACGTCCGGCCGCCCGCCGCTCAGGACGGCCATGTAGCGTTCACGCGGGGTCATTTGGGGGGATCAGGCTGGCTGCGCCGGAGGCGCTCCCGCGCGAACCGGCCCGTGAGGGACTCGGGATGACAAGGTCCGCGAGGCTGAGAAGCGCAAGTTGGAATGGCGCCAGGCAGTCGTCCCGAAGGGCCTGGGTCCAGCTCGGGTCGAGGCAGACATTCAGTCTGCGGGGCCAGGTAAACACCCGGTCAAACTCCGCCATGAGCCCCGTGGCCGCAAGAGCGGGAGCCTCCACGAAGATCCATCCCGGGCGGATCGCCGTCATGAGTTCGCGCAAGGCTCCCGAAAGGTCCGCAAGGCCGGGGCAGCACATGCAGGGAAGCAGGAGACGCCGCGCGCCCACGCCCGGAGTCTCCGCGCAGAACCGTTCCATGCGGGTGCGTCCCTCCTCCGCAAGAAGGACGGCGCACCGGGCTCCCGGGTGTTCGCGGGCCAGCTCGCGGATCCGCCGCTGCACCCATCGCGTCTTCCCGGCGCCACGGGGCCCGGTCACGAACTCGAACCGCGGCACCGCGTCGGCCTGCTCAATCGCGCCTTGGGATGCTGGAGTCTCATCCCTCATGGGAATGCGCCATTAGAGGGCGCGAAGCCCGTACTCCGCGGGGAGGTACTTGGCCGGGTCGGCCAGCGCCATCTGCTGAGCGATGAAGGCGTCCTCCTCGGGCGGAAGCTCGTCGAGCTGGGCCGTCATCGAGTCAAGGAACACCAGCTCCCGGCTGGCAATCTTCACCCTCCCGGCCGCATGGCCGTCGCGCAATAGACCCACCGCGCATCGGGCGGCGGCAAGCCCCGCGCGGTAATGATCCGGCGCCTCCACCACCGAACGGGCGACGGCGAGGACGCTGTCGGGGGTCAACACCCACGCCTGCGGATCGAGGCCGGCGTCGGAGTCGACCAGCCAGCGCCGCAGCGTGAGGGCGGATGCCTTCCCCTCCCCAAGGGCCCGGTTCATCAGGCGGCAGTCGTAGATCAGCTGCTCCATGTAGCAGGTCGGGGCCATTCCCGCGAGCAGGCGGACATTCTGCACGGACTCGTTCGACCATGTGTCGGCATAGGCCGCCGCAATGTTGCCGAGCGGGCTGAAGTGGGCGCACGCGGACGTCTTGCCCTCCATGGCCATCGGAAACCCGGTGATGGCCTTCAGGTAGGGGTTCTCGTACGCACAGTCCTTGCCGGGGCCGACGGCGCCGTTCTCGTAGGCGACGAGCGTGCGCACGGTGGTGACCGCGCGGACCACGGCGGCGAACACCCGGGGAATCATCTTCTGCTCGGCGAGCACCATCGCGGTGTTGCCGAATCCGCAGGCGGTGTCTCCCGCGCAGACGACCCCGCGGCGTGCGGCGATCTCCGCAAGCCGCTTCCAGAGAAACTCCATGTCGCGCACGCCGAGGACGCACAGGGCGAAGATCACCTGCCCCAAGTCGCAGTTCATGAGCGCCTCGTCGTGCAGCTCCTTCCCGCCCACCGACTCGATGCTCAGCAGCTCGGCGCCCGCGCCGGCCGAGGCCTCGAAAAGCTCGACCATCCGCTCCCAGTGCTCACCCGAGCGCAGGACCGGCGGCCTAGAGAACTCCCGGTTGTCATTGGGGGTCATGCGCAGCGCGGTCGCCAGCCCGTAGGCGCGGCGCGCCTCCTCCATCCCGGCAAGCAGCGCCCGCACGATCTCCAGGCCGAACGCCGGCGTGGCGGTCATCGGCGGGAGGGTCTCAAACTCGAGCACGACGCCCGGGGCCTCGAGCTCGGCCGCCCGGCGCAGCGCGTCCCGGACGATCCCCTCATAGTGGCGGACGATCGCGGGCATCGTCGCCGCCGTGATCTCCATGGGCGGCAGCGTGAAATTGAGCTCCGGATAGACCAGCCCGCCCCCGAGCCTTAGCCCTTGCCGGGTCACGAGCGGCCTCGGCGCGGTGCCGAAAAGCAGGTCGTCGGGATTGGGGATGGCGAGGCCTTTGAATTTCATCCGCACCGGCTGGGTTGTTGGCGCGAGGAGGGGCTCTAGGTGCCCTCGACAAGGGCCCGGGCCTTGTCGGCGGCCGAGGCCGCGTCGGTCGCGTAGGCGTCGGCCCCGATCTCGTCG
>CAYQOH010000149.1:0-6704 GCA_964419075.1 uncultured Opitutaceae bacterium
CGACGGGCGGCGTGGTCGCCGTCGTGACGCTGGCCGTCAACCTGGTCATCATCCTTGGCGTCATGGCCAACATCGGGGCCACGATGACGCTGCCCGGTCTGGCCGGCATCGTGCTCACGGTCGGCATGGCCGTCGACGCGAACATCCTCATCTTTGAGCGCATGCGCGAGGAGATCGCCGTCGGCAAATCCCTCTCCAGCTCGAACCAGGCCGGCTACATGAAGGCGCTGATGACGATCATCGACGCGCACATCGTGCAGCTGATCATCTGCGCGATCATGATCTGGCTGGGGACCGGTCCCATCCGCGGGTTCGGCGTGACGCTCGCGATCGGCGTCCTTTCGACCATGTTCTCGGTGCTGATCACGGCCCACCTGATCATGGAGCTGCTGATCGACTCGGGCTGGGTGAAGAAGATCACGATGCGCCACCTGATCAAGGCGATCCACGTGGACTTCGTGAAGTTCGGCGTCCCGGCCTTCGCCGGCTCCTGGACGATCGTGCTCCTCGGCCTCGGCGTCATCTTCTACCAGGGCAACCGCATCTTCGGCATCGATTTCTCGGGTGGCGACGTCGTCACCATGCAGTACAAGGAGCGCCTCGACGTGGCCAAGATCCGCCAGGTCTCCGATTCGACACGGATCGGCGAGGTGAACATCAACTATGAGAGCGGGCTCGGCGGCGGCGGCGAGCAGCTGAAGGTCGAGACGCCCGAGGGCAAGAGCCAGGTCCTCCTCGAGGCCCTGCAGAAGGCCTATCCCGGCGCAGGCTACGTCAAGGTGGGCGAGGAGCACGTCGGCGCCTCCATCGGGCGCGAGATCATGCTCAACGCCGCGCTCGCGATCGGGGTGTCGATGCTGACCATCCTGCTCTACATCGCCTTCCGCTTCGAGTTCGGGTTCGGCGTCGGGGCGATGGTGTCCACGCTCCACGACATCCTGATGACGATCGGCATCTTCGTCCTCACCGGCCACAAGTTCTCGGCGCCCATGGTGGCGGCGATCCTGTGCATCGCCGGCTACTCGATCAACGAGACCGTCGTCGTGTTCGACCGCATACGCGAGGAGCTCAAGATCAACCCCACGGGGTCGCTGCGCGACGTCGTCAACACCGCGATCAACAAGGTCTTCGCGCGCACGATCATGACGTCGTCGACGACATTCCTCGCGGCGATGTCCCTTTTCCTGTTCGGAAGCGGCGTCCTGCACGACATCTCGTTCACCTTCCTGGTCGGCATCGTCACGAGCACCTTCTCCGCCATCTTCGTCGCCTCCCAGGTCTTCTACTGGTGGCACAAGGGAGACCGCAAGCACGTGGAGGCCCACTCGGACGTGGCGCCGAAGTACGAGTGGACGGGCTCAAGCAAGGCGTCGCGGTAATGTGCGTCCGAGCAGATGCTCTGGATCCACACGCCCCTCCCGGCCGCTGAGGTCGAGGACTTAAGCAAGCGCGCAGGCGTAGGCCCCGTGCTCGCGGAGCTTCTGCTGCGCGCGGGGCACCGGGACCCGGCGCTCGCCGCGGAGTTCCTGCGGGCCGACCTCTCGAGGCTCGAGGATCCGTTCCTTGTGGGCAACGTGGTGCAGGCGGTCGCGCGGCTCAAGTCCGCGATCGCCTCACGGGAGAAGGTCACGGTCCTCGGCGACTACGACGTGGACGGGGTCAGCAGCACGGCGCTGCTTGTCCTCGTCCTTAGGCGCTTCGGCCTCGACCCGGCCTTTGTCGTGCCCCGGCGATCGGAGGACGGCTACGGGCTGTCCCGCAGCGCCATTGACCGCGCGCTTGAGGCCGGCAGGCCCGGCCTCTTCATCGCGCTCGACTGCGGGACGAACTCTCACGACGAGGTGGACTACCTGATGGGGCAGGGGATTGACGTCCTCGTGGTCGACCACCACCGGTCCAAGGACCGCACGCTCGAGCGGGGCCTCCTCATCAACCCGCACGTCCCGGGGATCGGCGGCGAGCCGGCACAGCCGGCGTGGCAGCACCTCTGCACCGTGGGGCTCGTCTTCAAGCTCATGCACGGGCTCCTGAAGCAGCTTCGAAGCGAGAACCACCCGGTCGCCGCGCGCATCAAGCTGAGGGACCACCTGGACCTCGTGGCCATGGGCACGATAGCGGACCTTGTCCCGCTCCTCGGCGAGAATCGCATCCTGGCGAAGAACGGCCTAAGGATCCTCCAGGAGACGGCGCGGCCCGGGCTTCGGGCGCTGATGGACGTCTCGGGGATATCGGGAGCGCAGATGCTCCAGCCGGTCGACATCTCGTTCCGCCTGGGGCCGCGCATCAATGCGTCCGGCCGCCTGGCCGACGCCGCGCTCTCGGTGGAGCTCCTCCTCTCGGAGGACGCAACCTTCTCCAGGGAGACCGCCCAGCAGCTGGACGCCTTCAACCGGGAGCGCCAGGACATCGAGCGCAAGATCACGGAGGAGGCCGAGCGGATGATCGAGGAGCGTTACCTTGCCGACGCGGGGATCGTGCTCTTTAGCGAGGCGTGGCACCCGGGGGTCGTGGGGATCGTGGCCGGGCGCGTCAGCCGGCACTACAACCGCCCGTGCATCGTCCTCGGGAACGAGGGGGACATGGCGAAGGGCTCCGGGCGCAGCGTTGACGGGGTCAACATGGTGGAGATCCTCTCCAGGTGCCCGGAGGGGCTCACGAGCTGGGGGGGCCATCCGATGGCCGTCGGCATCTCGCTGCCCAAGGGCGAGCTCGAGGGCTTCCGGGGCCGGTTCGCGGCCGCCGTCAGGGACCACGTCGGAGCCGAGATCGCGGAGTCGCGCCTCACGATCTCGGCCTGGCTCACGCCCGACCAGATCACCGAGCACCTGATGGATGAGCTCGACACGCTCCACCCCTACGGCCAGGGCAACCCCGAGCCGATCTTCGGCCTTCGCGGCGTGGCCTTCCGCCGCCGTCCCGAGGTCTTCAAGCTGAGGCACTTCCGGTTCTGGCTTGAGGATTCGCGCGGGCGGGTATTGAGCGGGGTCGCGTGGAAGATGGCGGACCGCGTCCCGCCGCAGGGCGTGCCGCTTGACCTCGCGGTCGAGCTCAACTGGAACTACTTCAACGACCGGAAGCTCCTTCAGATCGAGCTCGTCGACTGGCGCGAGGCACGGTAGGAGGCCCCTTGGGCTTGCGCCGCACGGCGCGGGAAGCGAGCGGCGCCTTTGGGCTGGTAAGGCATGACGTTCATGGCCATACCCATGCGCAAGTCATGCCAGAGGACACTTCCACAACGGGTAGCCGCGCCGTTTTCCTGAGCTACTCCCGCGAGGATACCGAGGCGGCCCGTCGCATCGCGGATGCACTCCGGGCTTTCGGCATGGAGGTCTGGTTCGACCAGAATGAGCTCCGCGGCGGCGACTCCTGGGACGCGAAGATCAAGAAGCAGATTCGCGAGTGCTCCCTCTTCCTGCCCATCATCTCGACGCACACCCAGTCGAGGGTGGAGGGCTACTTCCGCAGGGAATGGAAGCTCGGCGTCGAGCGCACGCACGACATGGCCGGCGGCGTGGCCTTCATCACCCCGGTCGTGATCGACGACACGCTCGAGTCCGCGGCGCTCGTGCCGGACGAATTCATGCGCTACCAGTGGACGCGCCTCCCGCACGGCGTTCCCACCCCGGAATTCGTGGGGCAGGTGAAGAAGATCCTCGAGGCGCCGAAGCAGGCGGCGGCTGCGGTTCCCATTCGGGCGCCGGCCGCCCCGTCGGCCGCTCCGACCGCGACTCCGACCCAGGGCAACGCGCCCTTGCCCGGATGGATCTGGGGCGCCCTGGGCGCGGTCATCGTCGGCATTGGCGCCGCGCTCCTTGTCACCTTCAAGGCGGAGAAGCCGGGTTCGGCCCCGCCGCCGGCAGCGGAGGCGAGGCCCGCCCCGGCGGCGCCGGCAGCGAGCGACAAGTCGATCGCGGTCCTGCCGTTTGACAACATGAGCGAGGAGAAGGAGGCGAGCGCGTTCTTCGCCGACGGCATGCAGGAGGACATTCTCACCAACCTCTCGTTCATCCACGACCTGAGGGTCGTCTCGCGCACCTCGGTCATGCAGTACCGGGGCACGACAAAGCCCATCCGGCAGATCGCGAGGGAGCTCGGCGTCACCTACGTCCTCGAGGGCAGCGTTCGGCGGGCCGGCAACAAGGTCCGCGTCACGGGCCAGCTGATCCGCGCCTCCACCGACGAGCACATGTGGGCGAAGGCCTACGACCGGGACATCACCGACGTTTTCGCGATCCAGGCCGAGCTCTCGCAGGCCATCGCGGGCGCCTTGCAGGCGGCGATCTCGCCGGCCGAGCAGGCCCTCCTCGAGCGCAAGCCGACCACGAACCCCGACGCCTACGACCTCTACCTCAAGGCCCGCGCGGCCTACGAGGGCAACAGCATCGACCTCGGGATCCAGGAGAAGTGGCTCCTCGACGCCGTGCAGCTCGACCCCTCCTTTGCGCAGGCCTGGGCGCTCCTGGGGGCGATCCATGCGGGGGCGTATTTCAATGAATTGGACGAGACACCGGCGCGGCTCGCGAGGGCCAAGGCCGCGGCCGAGACCGCCGTCCGGCTGGCGCCGGACGACCCGGTCGTCATCGAGATGCAGGGCGACTACTACTACTACGGCTACCGCGACTACGCGTCCGCCGCCACGCAGTACCGGCGCCTCCAGGCCATCCGGCCGAACTCGCCCGAGGCCTACGGCTCCCTCGGCCTCATCTTCCGCCGGCAGGGGCGGTGGGCTGACGCGGTGGAGAACTTCCGCAGGTCCCTGGAGCTCGATCCCCAGAGCGCGCGCTACCGCACGTCGCTCTCGGCGCAGCTGCTGGCCACGCGCCGCTATGACGAGGCCGCCGCCGAGATGAGGCGCGTGGTCGAGATGACCCACGGTGGGGTCCTCTTGTGGCGGTATTACGTAGCGGACATCAGCTACTTAGCCCGCGGCTCGACCGCGGAGGGAGACGCCCTCGTCGCCGCGCTTGAAGCCGAGAAGAAGGACGATCCCGAGGCCGTCGATCTCCACAGGACGTGGGCGCGCCAGAAGGGCGATTTCGCCCTCGCGGTGAAGCTGGACGAGCAGCTGCCGTATTTTGACGCGAACAGCACCCCGCACTGGCTCCAGGACTTCATCACGGCGAGCGATCATTACGGGAGCGGGGACGAACCCGGCGGGCGCACGCGCCTTGAGAAGCTCCTGCCGGACTTGAAGGCGCAGCTGAAGAAGGAGCCGAGCAACTCCATCCTGTGGATTGTGGCCGGCTCGACGGAGGGGGCGCTGGGGGACCGCGCCGGAGCCCTTGAGGCGGTCGCAAAGGTTGCCGAACTCGTGCCCGAGTCAAAGGACGCCGTGGACGGCCCCGCCAGGAGCCTCGCGTGCGCGCAGGTGCTCGCGTGGGCTGGCGAGAAGGACAGGGCGATCGCGGAGCTCGCCCGGCTTCTTCGCGTCCCGTACGGGGCGAACGTCCACAATGAGCTCCACGACCCCGGCTGGCTCCCGGTCCGCGACGACCCCAGGTTCAAGGCCCTCCTGGACGACCCGAAGAACAACGAGCCGCTCTTCTGAGCCGGGGCGGCGGCCGGGGCTAGTGCGACTCCGAGAAGCTGGTGATCGAGTGCCACTCGAGCACCTCCTGGAGGAGCGCGCGTTCGGTCCGGAGCACGAGGCGCTCCAGGCTGTTCCAGGTCTGGCAGAAGGTGATCTGCCGGCGGCTGTCCTCAAGCATGGCGCACATCTCCCGGTAACGGGCGACGCGCCGCTGCAGGTCGTTGATCGAGATCATCGAGATGAACGATGCCGCCACGACCGGCAGCGCGATCGGCACGAAATAGAAGAAGGTCATCCGGACCCATTCGGGCACCTCGGCGTGTATCGTGTGCGCCACGGCGTAGACCGCGGTGCTGGTGAGGGCCGCGATGGTCGCAATCCAGAAGCCGACCTTGAGCCGGTGGAACTGCGGCAGCGCTCGGCCCTCCTGCCTGCGGTAGTAGGAAAGCTGGTCGTCGATCCGCTCTTCCAGGTAGATGCGCTTGAACTCCTCCATCGGCACCTGGCGGGTTGCTGAAGAGCGGCTGTGCAGGACGTGGAGCGAGCGGGTGAGCGCCCGGACGCCGGGAAGGTCCAGCTCCTCGAAGAGGGGCGCTGCGCGGGGAAGCCCCCAAGTTGCAAGGGCCGAGCGGCAGAATTCCGCCGCAAGGCGGCAGCGCACCCAGCTGTCGTGGGAGTGCGCGTGGCGCCGGAGCACGATCGCGACCCCCAGCGCCGCGGCCAGGCAGGCGAGCTTGGCCCAGGGAATGGCCATGAAGTGCAGGCCGTAGGCGAGCGCGGCGGCCGCGATCAGCGTCGCCGCGACGTGGAGCAGCACGGTGGAGGCGATCAGCCTGCGGAACTGCGGGGCGCCCTTGCTCGCCGCGTGGTCGCACTTCTTCTGGAAGTTGAAGATCGTGTCCGGCGCCATGAAGGGATTGCCGGCGCCCGAGGACGCAGCGTCGGGCAGGCGGTTCAGGTTGGCGAGGCTCGCGTCGGCGCGCTCGAGGCGCCCCCAGTTCTCCCGGCGCAGGTCGCCCGTCGCCGCGTCGACGATCAGGATCGGCTTGCCGATCGACTTCGCATACTCGATCACGTCCGCCGTGCCGCCCTTGCCGCGGGCCGGGTCCCCGTCCCAGACCGCGAGGAGCACGTCGGAACCGTTGACGGTCTCCATGCCGCAGTCGAGGTAGGC
>CAYQOH010000150.1:0-1165 GCA_964419075.1 uncultured Opitutaceae bacterium
GCATTCGGGTTCGAGGCCTCGATCCAGGGGAGCGGCCTTAACGGGCTGTCGCCGGTGCCCACCCTAACCCTCCCGGGAGGATCGATTGTCTACAACCTTAGCGACCAGAGTGACTCGAAATGGAAGCTCCAAGGCCCGGTCGCGCGCGACTTTGGCACCAAGGCCGCCCTGGACGCGGCCTTCCCCGACGGAACCTACGCGATGAACGTCGGGGGAACAGTCGCGATGCTGACGCTGGCGCCCGACTCCTATCCCGTGGACACCCCGAAGGTCACCAACGGCTTCTGGGACGGCTCAGGTAACCTGGTCGTCAAGGCAACCTCGGACTACTCGTTCATGTTCGACACGTTTTCCGCCTATCTGGCGTTGTCAGACGGGTTCGAGGAATTCACGGTATATCAGCTGGTTCCCAATGGAACCGGCGGCTGGAACCTGGGCAACATGATGGTCGACCAGCAGGCCACGGCCACATCGCAGCCCTCGTTCGCCAGCCATCTTGTAGGGACAGGCACGCTCCAGGCCGACGCGAACTACTACGGCGTCCTAAGCTACACGTCCGTGACGGACCTCGACACGACCGACGTCCCGGCGCAGGTCGGCGGACTTGCCTTTTTCGAGAAGGACACGGGTTTCTTCATTCACACAACGGGAGCGGCCAACCACTTCCTGGTGACCGTCCCCGGGACCGCCACGCCGGGAGCGTCGTTCAGCGCCCAGGTTACCGCCGTCGACTCCGGCGGGGTGACGGATCCGACCTACGCGGGGACGGTTCATTTCACGAGCAGCGACGGATTGGCGTCGCTTCCCTCGAATTCCACGCTCACGAACGGCGTCGGGAGCTTCCAGGTGACCCTGAATACGATCGGCAGCCAGACGGTGACGGCCGCGGACTCCGTCTTCCCCAGCATCATGGGCACATCCTCGACCATCATCGTGGGGGTGACGCCGACTCCCTCGCCCACGCCGACGCGGGCGCCCACGCCGACCCCAAGGCCGAGTCCGACCCCAAAGCCGAGCCCGACCCCGGGAATAACGCCGACCCCGTCTACCCCCCCCCCCCCCCCCCCGCCCGGGGCGGCCCACCCCCCCCCCAGGCCCCGCCCCACCCCGAAGCCCCGGGCGGAGCCCGGGCGTTACCCCGCCGCCGACGCCGGGCCGCCCCCCC
>CAYQOH010000150.1:1175-6698 GCA_964419075.1 uncultured Opitutaceae bacterium
AACGCCGACCCCGTCTCCCACCCCGACGCCCACGCCGACGCGGGCGCCCACCCCGACCCCTAGGCCCAGCCCGACACCGAAGCCGAGTCCGACTCCGGGAATTACGCCGACGCCGTCGCCGTCGCCGACGCCCACGCCAACGCGGGCGCCCACGCCGACGCCGAGGCCAAGCCCGACACCGAGGCCAAGCCCGACGCCCTCGCCAACCTAGGCGCCCGCCGCTGTATCCCGGTCGAAGGGTGACGCGCAGGGGCTTCCTCCTGCGAGAGGCTTTCCCCATTCTTGGCCCTCCGGCAGGCGCGCGCCGACTGAGAGCCTAGTCTGGGGATTGCGCCGCGACATCCGGCGCCGACGCTCCGATTATAGCCGGAAACACTCCGGCTTATAGCGGAACACGCGGGTTATTCCGGTAGCGATTCGCACCCGGAGGGCTGTCATAAAATGCACTCAGACGTATGTCCATATCGTCACGTGTGATCCTGAGGAGAGCAGGTGCCGTTCCCCCTTGGAAGCGCCTAGAGGCGCCCAGCGTCGCCTATCGCGAGAAGCACGCGGGACCGGTGCCCAGCTGGGTCTGAATCCACCTTAGACATGCGAAGCTCAATGCGTCCGCAAATCCGATTCTTTCCGACGGCGGCAGCCCTTGCGCTGTTGTTTGCCGGCACCGTGCTTGCCGACGCCCCTCCCACGATCACTCAGCAACCGGTTAACCAGACAACCCCTGTCGGGGGCTACATTTCGCTGTCGGTGACGGCGACGGGATCAAGCCCGCTGGCCTATCAGTGGTACATGAATGGAACCGCGCTTTATGGCGCGCAGTTCTCGCAGTATAGCCGCACCGGTGCCCAGCCCGGAGACGCGGGCAGGTATTACGTCGTGGTCACCAATGCGGCGGGGAGCAGCACGACAAGCTCGTCGGCCACGGTGACGATCACGCCTGATGCTCCGCCGCTGCCTCCTACGAGCATAGCCCAGACGATTCTCGAGAACCAGGGATCCTCGACGTACGTGTGGTCCAACCTTTCGGGTTCGGGGACCTACGTGAGCGAGTGGCTTAAAGACGGCCAGGTGCTCCCAAACTCTTCGGGCGGTTACTTTTATACAATGGGGCAGCCTGCGGATAACGGCACCTATATCGAGGTGATGGGAAACGGGGCCGGGGCTTATGCCGGGCCGCCGGAAACGATTGTCGTCCGACCCATGGCCCCGACAAACCCCTGGCTTTCAGCGGCAGCCCAGGATGGCGTGGCCTACTTCCTGTTCTCCAACCCGGCTGAGATACAGAGGTACGACATGGGCACCGGCACGTGGCTGCCGGCGGTGTCCCTCCCCTGGATCCCGACTGCGGTGGCCGTACTTCCCGAGGGGGTCTATGTCGCCTTCGGGCGGACCACCTACCTGTACAGCCTCGACTTTAGCGACTCCCAGGCGATCACCAACACGATCTACAGCACTCAGGAAATGTTCTTTAACTCAACCTACGTTTTTCTCGCAGGAAGCAGCGGCTCCGGAGGGTATTCGAGCGTGTACACATCGATAAACAGGTCGACCCAGCAGTACGCCAACTCGACCATCCTGGGCAATAATTCAATCCTCAGCGGAATCGACGTTTCGTCGTCGACCGGACTCGCGTACGGTTGGGAAGGCTATGGCGAGCCCACAAGCCTCGGGGCGCTGACCCTGAATTCCGACGGATCGGTCACAGCCATCTCACCGTACACGTACCCCGCAGCGATCTACGGGAACACGTTTGACCAGACCAATGTGATCCTTTCTCCCGACGGAACCCGAATCATTTCCGACACAGGCGGCGTGTACAATGCGGCTTCCGGGGCCCTGTTGCCGTCGGTCGGCCTTCCCATTAACGATGCCTGCTTCCTCACCGATGGTTCGCCGGTCACCCTCAGGGGAGCGACACTCACGCTCTGCAACGCGTCGAGCTACCTCGAGGAGGGATTGGTTTCGATCCCGTCCGCGGCCCAGCGGGTGTTCTCCGACGGTTCCACGGTCTACGCCTTTTCCGCGCCCGCGAGCGCGGGCGGAAGCATAGGCGTCTCAAGCGTCTCGGAATCGCAGCTGCTGGCATCGCCGCGCCAGTCCCTCGCGCCCCTGACCGCCTCGGAATGCCTGGCTGTGGGCGTGGCGCCCGACGACGCATTCGTCGGCACCGACGGAGTCGCCTACCTCCTGGAACGGACGCTGGGCAACATCCTGCGCTGGTCCCCCGCGCAGGGCGCCTATCTGGCGTCGATCCCGCTCACCGGCTACCCCTTCGGGATGTCGTACTCGCCGGAGCTCAACCGCATCTATGTCTTCTACGGCGACCGGCGCATCACCCAGATCAACCTCGGCTCGTCGCTCAGCGAAACCCCGTTTGCGTCGCTTGGAACGAACGTGGACAGCATCCTGGCGGTGGGAAACCAGCTCTATGTCGTAGTCGGTTACCAGGGATACTATAACAATACGGAGTATCTGTTCAATTCCAGCGGAGTCATCACGGCAACGGCCACCAACTACAATCCAGATTATTTCGCAAATTGGGACGATGCGACGGGCCGTGTCTTTAACATAGCGAACAGCACGCAATTCAGCGCCATAAGCATCGGGGTAGGAACGATAGGGACGGTGCAGACCTCCCCGTACCCCGGGTACGAAACCGTCGCGGATCCCCTGCGTTTCTCCCCGGACGGCTCGCTCTTTGTCGATGAGGAAGGCGTCATCTACACCTCGGCGACTTTTGCGCAGGTTGGGGTCCTCGGAAGCTCGATGGTCGACGCAGCATGGATTGGAACGAAGGTGTATACCCTTGCGGCCTCAGGATCGGGCAGCGTGCTTACGACCTGGGCTCCGCCGAGCTACCTCAGCACGGCGACGACGCAGATCGAAGGCACGCCGCTGAGACTCTTCGCGCTTTCCGCCACCCGGCTGCTCGCAATCACGGAGCAGCCGACAGGCCCGGTCTTCACGATCCTTGGCACAGCAGGGAACCTCGTATCCCAGCACGTCGGATCGGCCCAGCCTTACCAGGCGCCCGAGATCATGCAGGAACCCGCGTCGGTCACCGTCGCCCCAGGGGGCACCGCGACACTCGCGTTGGTGGTGGCGGGCTCGAATCTGTCGTACACGTGGGAAAGCCAGATAAACTACTACAACTCCGTGGTCGGAACCGACCCTTCCCTGGTTCTGAGCAACATTACGGAGTCGGAAGCCGGCCCCTATTACGTGAATATCCAGGGAAATGGCGGCTCGGCAACCAGCATAGAGTTCGCCGTCTACGTGCAGGCCCCTCCGGAGTTCACCCAACAGCCGACGGGGCAAATTGTAACGCCCGGGTACAGCGTGTGGCTCCAAAGCGCCGCATCCTCGTTTCCCCCGGCCACCTTCCAATGGTATCTCAATGGCACCGCGATCGCGGGGGCCACCTCAAGCAGTTACTTCATCTCCTCTGCTACCCCGTCGAACATTGGCACCTATACCGTGGTCGCCACGAACCCGTTTGGCTCCACGACGAGCAGCCCCGCGATTGTTGGCCTGATCTTGCCTACGCCAACCCCTACGCCCACGCCGTCACCAACTCCTTCACCAACTCCTTCCCCAACGCCCTCGCCAACGCCTTCCCCAACGCCTTCACCGACCCCGTCGCCCACGCCGTCACCAACTCCTTCGCCAACGCCCTCGCCAACGCCTTCCCCGACGCCCTCGCCGACCCCGTCGCCGACTCCCACACACACGCCCACGCCGACCCCGTCACCCACGCCCTCGCCGACTCCGTCGCCAACCCCGTCACCCACTCCGACCCCGTCGCCCACTCCGACGCCAACGCCTTCGCCGACGCCCACGCCCACCCCGACGCCCACGCCGTCGCCGACCCCGTCGCCGACTCCAACGCGCGTGCCGACGCCGACCCCAAGGCCAAGCCCGACGCCAAAGCCGAGCCCGACCCCGGCACCGAGTCCAACTCTTGGAATTACACCGACTCCTTCGCCCACACCGACACCCACGCCGACACGGCCGGCGATGCCGACCCCCAGGCCCACTCCGACCCCCACACCGACGCCTACGCCAACGCGGCCGCCCTCGCCGACCCCAAGGCCAAGCCCAAAGCCGAGTCCGACGCCCACTTAGGAGCGGCCGTACTGTCCCAATCGCCGGGTTCCTTTGTGGCGGCGCGGTGTCCACGGCAGGATTGATCCGGCGGTGCGGCCCGAATTGACGAGCTTAAGTGTGTCCGGCGCGCCGGCCATTCGCAGCCGGCGGCGCAACGATTGCCTCGGCACAGGCGCCGAGCACCCATTAGCCGAACTCATCATGTAGATTAGGAGTGACAAGCTGTCTTTTGTGATTTGCCTACATGCAAGACAGGCATCCCTCAGCGCCTGTCGTTCCAGGCACTCCCGCACCGATCCACGCGTTTCCGTTCAAGAGATGAGCCCAGTCTCAAGTCCGTTGAACCCTCTCCGGTCGTTGGTGCGCCTGACCTCGTTGGCTTTCATGCTCGGAATTGGCGCCGCGACATCGGACGGACAGGACTTCACATCGCTGTACGTCTTCACGAATGGAGGTGACGGCGCGCATCCGTACGCGGGGTTGATTCAGGGATCTGATGGCAGGCTCTATGGTACGACTTTTTACGGCGGCACCATCGGCTACGGCACGATCTTCGCCGTCAACACGGATGGCACCGGCTTCACCACACTTCACGATTTCACGAACGGGGTCGACGGCGGCTATCCCCAAGCGGGACTGCTCCAAGGAACCGACGGCAGGCTCTACGGCGCGGCCGAAACCGGCGGCATATTCTTTGGCACGATCTTCGCAATAGACACGGACGGCACCGGCTTCACCACGCTCCATGAATTCACAAATGGGAGTGACGGCGCCAACCCCCTTGCGGGACTGGTTGAAGGAACCGACGGCAGGCTCTATGGCACTGCCGAGAACGGCGGAGCAGCCGGCTATGGCACGCTTTTCGCAATCAACACGGATGGCTCCGGCTTCACCGCGCTCCATGAGTTCACGAACGGGAGCGACGGATCCAGTCCCATCGCGGGGCTGATCGAGGGAACCGACGGCAGGCTCTATGGAACGGCCGAGTTTGGAGGCACTGACGGCTACTATGGGACGGTATTTGCCATCAGTAAGGACGGCACGGGCTTCACGACGCTATGGTCGTTCACGGGGACAGGAAGCGACGGCGGAAACTCCTATGCGACGCTGATCCAGGGGGCTGACGGGAGGCTCTACGGAACGAATCTCACGAGCACGGCGGGAGCGGGCACCGTCTTCGCACTGAACACGGATGGCACCGGCTTCACCATGCTGCAGTCGTTCGCGGGAGGCCCCGGAGGCAGCTTCCCCTACGGGGCGCTGATCCAGGGAGCCGATGGCCGGCTCTATGGCACGACCAATGGAGGCGGCGTGGACTATTATGGCACCCTCTTTGCAATCAATACGGATGGCACCGGTTTCGCCACGCTTTGGTCGTTTACGGGAACAACGGGCGGCGGCACGCCCTATGGCGGG
>CAYQOH010000151.1:0-6696 GCA_964419075.1 uncultured Opitutaceae bacterium
GAGGGCCACCAGGGCCAGAGCGTCGAGGGGATGAGCCACGGGTGCGTCCTCTCGAAGCTGCGGCACGGGTTCCACCGCCGCCGGATCCCCTGGAGCTTCAACGCGGACCACCAGCCGGTCGGCGGATCGTTCGACGAGCGAGAGGACGCCCTTGTCTCGGGATGCCTGCTCGCCAGCTACATCACCTTCGACCTGTCGCCCGAGCTTGCGCGGCGTCAGCCGGCGAAGCCGCAGGAGGTCGACGCAGCCGTCACGGACGCCGTCCGGGCCCGCGTGGCGGCGGCCGGGCTCGCGCTGGATCCCGGCGCCTTCAGCTCGCTCGTCTGCGCGGTGTGGCCCGCCGTGCAGAAGATGAAGCGGCGCGACGAGAAGTACCGTGCCGCCAGGGAGCGCGCGTTCACGTCGCCCGCGGGCCGGCGGTACCTGCGCGAGCTCTCAATCGACGAGCTTCCGGGCCTGACGGCGCCCGAGACGACCGCGGTCATGCTCGCGCTCTGCGAGGCGCTCGGGATGCCGGTCAACTTCATCGCGCCGGCCTTCGGCTTCCAGAAGAACATGCCGTACCCGGACAACGGGGCGCTGCGCTCGCTGGTCGGCCGGCAGTGGGCCGTGGCCCGGAGCTTCGGCGCGGGCATTGGCTTCCACTCGGGCTCCGGGAAGTCCGCGGAGAACTACCGGGTCATGGGGGAGGTGACGGGCGGACGTCTGGAGGTCAAGACGAGCGGCCGGTACACGTACGAGATGGGCGTGGCGCTCTTCCGATCGGGGGACGAGGGCGACCGGGCGCTCTGGGCGGACTGGCACCGCTTCACGGTGGAGCTCGCGCTCGCCGGGGCCTTCAGCGCCGACGCGACCGAGAGCCGGATGGCCCGGGCGTTCATCGCGGACGCGCTCGCGAAGGCCGGGACGGGAAGCGGGGCGTTTGAGTCCCCCGCCTCGTGCCGGGCTGCGGTCGAGGCGCTGGCGCCGAGCCCCGACCACATGTTCTTCTTCGAATACAACTTCCTGTTCGTGCTCGCGGCGGGCGGGCGGGCGCAGAAGGGGGCGCTCGGCGACCACACGCCGGCGGGCTACGCCCAGAGGGCCCGGTTCTACGCCATCAGCCCCGAGGCCCGGCTGCTCTACGCGAAGGGCGTGGCGGCCTACATCGTGTTTCTCGCGGAGAACACGGGGCTCGTGCCCCAGGAGCGCTGCGCCGCCGCGGGCCGCCTCCTTGCGCGCATCGGCTCGTACGACGCGTTCCTCGAGGAGATTTCAAAATGAAAACCTACATCGGCGACGATTTCCTGCTGCAGTCGGATGCGGCGCGGGAGCTGTACCACCGGCACGCCAAGGGCGAGCCGATCTACGACTACCACTGCCACGTGCCGCCGCAGCAGATCGCGGGGAACCACCAGTTTGCGGACCTTTCCGAGATGTGGCTCGGGGGCGACCACTACAAGTGGCGCGCGATGCGCGCGAACGGCGTCGATGAGCGCTTCTGCACCGGGGACGCCGCGCCCCGCGAGAAGTTCGACGCCTGGATGGCGACCCTGCCCCAGGCCCTCGGCAACCCCCTCTACCACTGGTCGCACCTCGAGCTGGCCAGGTACTTCGGGATCACGGAGCTCGCCAGCCCGGCGACGGCCGACGCCATCTGGGCCAAGGCGAACGCACAGCTTCCGTCCCTTCGCGTGCACGACATCCTGGCGGCCAATCGGGTGGCCGTGGTCTGCACGACCGACGACCCGGCGGATCCGCTGGACGCCCACGTGGCGATCCGCAAGTCCGGGATAGCGACGCGCGTCTACCCGACGTTCAGGCCCGACCGGGCGCTCGGCGTCGCGAACCCCAAGGCCTTCAATCCCTGGGTGGAGCGGCTCGCCGGGACGGCCCGCACGCCCGTGCATTCGTTCGATGACTTTCTCGGGGCCCTCAAGGCCCGGCACGACGCGTTCCACGAGTTCGGGGCGCGGCTGTCCGACCACGGACTGGAGGCGATGCTCGGAGAGCCCTGCAGCCGGGCGGAGGCGGCCGCGATCTTCAAGTCGGCGCACGGCGGCAGGGCCGCGGGCCCGGAGGATGCGGCGCGGTTCGGCTCGCTCCTCATGCTCGAGTTCGGGCGGTGGGACGCCCGGCGCGGCTGGACCAAGCAGCTCCACCTCGGGGCGATCCGCAACAACAACACGCGGCTCCTCGGCAAGCTCGGGCCGGACACGGGATTCGACTCGATCGGCGACTTCCAGCACACGCGGGCCCTGGCGCGCTACCTCGACGCGCTCGACGTCACGGGCGAGCTTCCGCGCACGGTGCTCTACAACGTGAACCCCGCGGACAACTACGCGTTCGCGGCCATGGCGGGCAACTACCAGGACGGCACCGTGCCCGGGAAGGTGCAGTTCGGCAGCGGCTGGTGGTTCCTGGACCAGAAGGAGGGGATCGAGTGGCAGCTCGGCGCCCTGGCGAACATAGGCCTGCTCGGCAGGTTCGTGGGGATGCTGAGCGACTCGCGCAGCTTCCTCTGCTACACCCGCCACGAGTACTTCCGGCGGGTGCTGTGCAACTTGCTCGGCGCGCAGGTCGAGCGGGGCGAGCTGCCGGCCGACCTTGCGCTCGTGGGCGGCCTGGTGCGCCGCGTCTGCTTTGCGAACGCGCGGGACTTCTTCCGCCTCGAGCTGGACCCGTCCTTCCGCTAGAGCCGCGGCCCTCCGGCCTACAGGTCCGTGATGACCCGGTGCCGCGGAACGAGGGCCTTGATGACGGCCCACGCGGCCAGGTAGCTGGCCGCGCAGAGCAGGAACATGAGCAGATAGGCCGTCTGCGGCGTCCGCGCGAAGGCGTCCGTGAGGGCCCCGGTCAGCTTCTGCACCAGGACGCCCCCGAGGCCGCCGGCCATCGCCCCGATGCCCGTGACCGTGCCGACCGCCTTCTTCGGGAACATGTCCGACACGGTCGTGAAGAGGTTGGCCGACCACGCCTGGTGGGCGGCCGCGGCGATGCAGATGGTCCCGCAGGCCAGGGCGGCGGCCATCCGCCCGAAGTGGGCCACGTCGCCGAGGTACTGGGTGGACAGCACGACCATGGGGAACAGCGCGATCAGGAGCATCGCGCGCATGCGCGCCTGGTAGACCGGCAGCCCCCGCCGGATGAACGTCAACGGCAGGCTTCCGCCGTAGATGCTCCCGATGATCGCCACGCCGTAGACCGTGAAGGTCGGCAGGCGGACCTCCGCCGTCGTCATGCCGAACTGCTTCTTGAAATAGTCGGGCAGCCAGAACAGGTAGAACCACCAGACGCCGTCCGTCAGGAACTTTCCCCAGAAGAAGGCCCAGGTCTGCCGGTAGGAGAGGAGCCTCAGCCAGGGGACCCTCGCCCGGTCGCCGTCCGCCTCCCCGGTCGATTCGGGCTCCACGTCGCTGTGGATGAGCGCGAACTCCTCGGGCGAGAGCCGCCGCTCGGCCGCGGGGGTGTCGTAGAGCCAGTACCAGAAGGCGAGCCAGACGAAGCCGACGGCTCCCGTCAGGATGAACGCCATCTTCCATCCCCGCTCGTAGCCGAAGTGGACGAGGCACCACGGGACGAAGAGCGCGGCGATCATGGCCCCGAGGTTCGAGCCGCTGTTGAAGATGCCGGTGGCGAGCGCCCGTTCGCGCTTGGGGAACCACTCCGCCACGGTCTTGATCGACGCGGGGAAGTTCCCGGCCTCACCGATGCCGAACGCGCTCCGCACCGCGATGTGCATGACGAGCAGGCGGCCCACGAACGCATTGAGGATCCCGAAGACCGACCAGACGACGAGCGAGAGCGCCAGCCCAAGCTTGGTCCCTATCTTGTCGATCACCCAGCCCGCGACCATCGTCATGCCCGCGTAGAACGCCGTGAAGAAGGACGTCAGGTTCGCAAAATCGGTGTTGGACCAGCCGAACCCCCCCTGGGCCGCCGGGGTGCAGTAGTACTCCTTCAGGTAGCTGATGACCTGGCGGTCCAGGTAGTTGAAGGTCGTGGAGAAGAGGAGGAGCCCGCAGATGACCCAGCGGTAGCTGCTGTGCTCGGGCCTGGCGGGAGACGGGCTTTGCGTCATGGGGTGAAGGCCCGGGAAACGGCGGGACCCACCATCAGAGGGGCAAAGGCAACGGGCGGAAAGCGAAAACCGCGGCGGCCCTCGCTCACGCGAACGCTTGCGCGATCCGCTCCTGCGCCCAAGGGGGCGGGCGCACGGGGCGCCCCTCGCGGTCCACGAAGGCGTGGACCGAGGCGCCGGTGGCGAGGAGCTCGCCGCCGCGGCGCACCTCGTACTCCACGCGTATCCTTAGGAGCGGCCGCTCGCGAATCGTGGTCAGGATCTCGAGCGTGTCGTCGTACAGGGCCGGCCGCAGGAACCTGGCCGAGACCTCGAGGACCGGTATCCGGTAGCCCTCCTCCTCGAGCTTCCGGTAGGGGACCCCTATCTCCTTGAGGAGCGTCGTCCGGCCGACCTCGAACCACGGCAGGTAGTTCGCGTGGTAGACGATGCCCATCATGTCGGTCTCGGCGTACCGGACCGTCACACTGGCCCTCGACTGGATCATCAGGCGTCCTCTGCCTTGGCAAAGAGGGTCGAGGCGTTTTCCTGCCAGCAGTTGCGGGCGGCGAAGCTGCGTCCGGCGTCGCCGAGCCGGCGGCGCAGCGGCACGTCGTGGATCAGCTTCTCAAAGGCGGCCGCGAGCTCCGCGGGCCGGTCCGGGGTGACGAGCAGGCCCGTCACGCCGTCGACCACGGCCTCCGAGACCCCGCCGACGTTGTGGGCCACGATGGGCAGCGCATGGGCGGCCGCCTCGAGGTACACCAGTCCGAAACCCTCGACGCTGTCCCCGTGGTTGATGCTCGTGAGCGCGAAGATGTCGGCGCGGTCGTACACCTCGGCAAGCTCCTGGTCGGGTATGTTGCCGAAGAACCTCACGGTAAGCCGCGTGTCGGAGGCCGCGCGCGAGCGCAGGCGGTCCTCGTAGTTGCCCTTGTTTCTGCCGCCGACGATCCAGTACTCCAGCCGTCCGCGGACGTCCTCCGGCAGCATCTGCAGGGCCTCGAGGGTGACCAGCTGGCCCTTGCGCGGGTGCAGCCGGCCGACCGTCAGGACCACGATCTTGTCCCGCGGGTGGGCCGTCTTCGCGGGGACGACCGCGAAGTCGGTGCGCAGGGCGCCGGGGGTGAGGAAGATCTTGTCCGCCGCGTGGGGGAAGCGCTCCAGGAGGAGCTCCTGGGTGTACGTCGTCAGGGTGCTCACCCGCGTGGCATGGCGGATCAGCCGGCCGGCGAGCCAGCGCCGCAGGGGGCTGCGGGCGAAGCTCAGGATCTCCGACCCATGGAAGGTCAGGATGAGGCGCTTCGGCCGGAACGCCTGGAAGAACTGCAGCAGCATCATGGTGAGCATCGGCCCCGGCTCGGGGAGGTACACGGTCGCGTGGCGCAGCTGGCGCCGGGCGGCGACGAGCTGCCAGGCGAGCTGCAGCTGGCAGAGAATGTCGTGGGTCCCCTTGAGCGGCAGGCGGCGGATCTTGAAGGGCCATTTCTTCTCCACGCTCGGCGGCGCGGATTGCGCCCAGACCTCCACGTCGTAGCCGAGGCTGGCGGACGCCTTGGCGATCTCCTCCGAGAACGTGGCTATCCCCCCGCTGACCGGGTAAAACTCATGGGTGATGAGAAAGAGGTGAGAGGAGGGCTTGGCGAGTGAAGGTGCGCTCATTGAGCGGGTTGGGTCATGTACGATAACTCTGGGGACGCCCGGATTTCAAGCAATGTTACAGTCCACCCCGGGTGTAAATCGTTCCTCAAAAACGCCGAAAGGCATGAGGGAGACGCCCGGTGGGCTGTCGTACCAAGAAATTGGGTTTACTTTATTGGCCACCGTAACATACAAAGAGCTACCGATGTCTGACTTAGCTCAATCCAACACAGGCGGAGCCAAGCCGTTAACGATTGCCACAAAGCCGTTTGCGCCCGATGACGAGGCGGCCCTGAGGGAGGCGCTCAAGCGCTGCTCGCCCTCGACGTTCGAGGCCGCCGTGCAATTCCGGAAGACCGGAAACGCCGACCACATGCCGGCGGTCGTGATCGGGGTGATTGAGCGCTTCGTGGAGCCGGACCTGCGCCCCAAGCTCAAGGATGCCGACGACGACCTGCGCCTGATCGAGGACCTTGGCATCGATTCCCTCACGATGATGGAGATCGTGATCCTGGTCGAGGACGTGCTGCAGCTGACGATCAACAACGACGAGCTGCGCAACCTGAGGACGGTCGGCGACGTGAAGACGTTCATCGACTGCAAGATCCGAGGCCTGCCGCTGCCCCGTCCGACCAAGTTCCTGCCGATCGAGCACATCGGCGCCGTCATGCCGGTCCAGCCGCCCTTCCTTTTCCTGAACGAGGCCTCCGTCAGCTCCACCGGGGCGAACGGGAAGTACAAGATCACGGGCCAGGAGTTCTTCCTTCAGGGCCACTTCAAGGACAACCCGGTGATGCCCGCCTCGATCATGCTCGAGGCGCTGGGCCAGCTCGCGGTGCTCTTCCTGCTTGAGGGCGCCCCCACCGAGCCCGGCAAGGCCATCGGCGCGAACACGATCTTCTTCACCGGGTGCGAGGGCGTGCGCGCCCACCGCATGTGCAAGCCGGGCGACATCCTGACGCTCTCGATCAAGCCGAAGCGCATGAAGATGCCCCTGGCGACCTTCGAGGGCGCCA
>CAYQOH010000152.1:0-6691 GCA_964419075.1 uncultured Opitutaceae bacterium
GGCTCGGGCAAGTCGACCCTGGCCTTCGACATCATCTTCGCCGAGGGCCAGCGCAGGTTCATGGAGTCGATGTCGCCGTACGCCCGGCAGTTCGTCGAGCAGCTGCCGAGGCCCGCGATCGACCGGCTCTCGGGCATCCCCCCGGCCGTCGCGATCGAGCAGCGGGTCACGCGCGGCTCGCTCAAGTCGACCGTGGCCACGATAACGGAGGTGGCCCAGTACCTGCGCCTGCTCTACGCGCGCCTCGGGGTGCAGCACCACCCCGACACCGACCGGCCGGTCACGCCGCTCTCGCCAGGCGCACTGAGGAAGCTCCTCGCCCGCACGCTCGCGACAAAGCGGGCCCGCCGCTCGCGGCACCTCTACCTGTGCGCGCCCCTCGTGCGCGGGCGCAAGGGCCACCACCAGCCGATCGCGGACTGGATCGGGAGGCAGGGCTTCGAGCTCATGCGCGCCGACGGGCGCCTGACGCGAGTCGACGCCTTCCAGAAGCTCGACCGCTACCGCGAGCACGACGTCGAGGTGGTCGTGGCCGATCTGAAGGGGAACGCACGGCCGGGCCCGGCGCTCGAGCGGGCGCTGCACCTCGGCAAGGGCGCCTGCTTCCTGCTGACCCCCGCGGGCGAGGTTCTCTCGTGGTTCTCGACCACGCGCACCGACGTGGACACGGGCGAGTCCTTCCCGGAGCTCGACCCCAAGGACTTCTCGTTCAACTCGGCGCGCGGCTGGTGCCCGACGTGCCGGGGCTACGGGAGGATCTACCCCTGGATGTCGAAGCCCGGCGAGGAGGAGGACGACGAGGACGCCGCCCGCCTGCTCAACCTCGGGCTCGCGCCCGATGAGAAGGGCGAGGGGGGCGTGCCCTGCCCCGCCTGCCGCGGCGAGCGCCTCAACCGCGTCTCGAGGGCCGTCAAGCTCCACCTCAGGGGCCGGCGCGAGCCGCTGTCGCTGCCGGCGCTCCTCGCCTGCCCCCCCTCGCAGCTGATCGCGAACCTCGAGGCGCTCGACCTCGATGAGCGCGGCCGGCTCGTCACCCGGGACATCGTCCCGCAGATCCGCGAGAGGCTCAGGTTCATGGACCATGTGGGTCTGGGGTACCTCTCGCTCGACCGCCCGACCAAGACGCTCTCGGGCGGCGAGGCGCAGCGCATCCGGCTGGCCGCGCAGCTCGGCACCAACCTCGCGGGCGTCCTCTACGTGCTCGACGAGCCGAGCATCGGGCTCCACGCGCGCGACAACAGGCGGCTCATCTCGACGCTCCTCGCCCTGCGCGACAAGGGCAACACGCTCGTCGTGGTCGAGCACGACGACGAGCTCATGGGGCGCGCGGACGTCATCATCGACCTCGGCCCGGGCGCCGGCGTGCACGGCGGCGAGCTCCTGGCCGTGGGAACGCCGGAGCAGATCCGGGCGAACGACTCGTCGCTCACGGGCGTCTTCCTCGCGCGGGGCATACGGCACCCGCTGCGGGGCGCCTACCGGGACCTCCCGGCCGCCGGCGAGCCTTGGATCGAGCTCACCGGCGCGCGCCACCGCAACCTCCGGGGGATCGACGTGAGGATCCCCCAGGGCCGCCTCACGATGGTCGCGGGCCCGAGCGGCGCCGGCAAGTCGACGCTCTTCCGCGACCTGCTCGGCCCCGCCGCGGGGCGCGCGATCAAGGCGCGCTGCGCGCGGCTCACCGGGCGCGCCTTCGCGCGGTTCTCGGGCGATCCCGTCCCCCGTTTCCGGGAGCTGCGCAACGCGGAGCGCTTCCGCTCGGTGATCGAGGTCGACCAGTCCCCGATCGGCAAGACGCCGCGCTCGACGCCGGCCACCTACCTCGGGATCTTCGACCTGATAAGGAAGCTCTTTGCGACGCTTCCGGAATCCAAGATCCGCGGGTACACGGCGTCGCGGTTCTCGTTCAACACGGCGGGCGGCCGGTGCCCGGCGTGCGAGGGAGCCGGCCGGATCAGGCTCGAGATGGCGTTCATGCCGGACACCTACCTTCCCTGCGACGACTGCCAGGGCCTGCGGTACGGGCCGGAGCTCGCCGACGTCATGTGGAGGGGCAAGACGATCGGCGCCGTGCTCCAGCTGACCTTCGAGGAGGCCGCGGACTTCTTCGGCTTCCACGCGGAGCTCTCCCAGGTGTGCCGCCTCATGGCGGACTGCGGCCTCGGCTACCTCACCCTGGGGCAGAGCTCGTCGACCCTGTCCGGTGGCGAGGCCCAGCGGCTCAAGCTCGTGACCGAGCTCTCGCGGGGGCTCGCGACGTTCCGCGAGCGCAGCCGCGGCTTGCTCCCCCGCAACCTCTACATCCTCGAGGAGCCCACGATCGGGCTCCACCTGAGCGACTGCGAGCGGCTGATCGGCGTCCTGCACGCCCTCGTCGACCAGGGCCACACGGTCGTCGTGATCGAGCACAACCTGGACCTCATCGCCGAGGCCGACTACGTCGTTGAGCTCGGGCCGGGCGGCGGCCCGGACGGCGGCGAGCTGGTCTACCAGGGGGCGCTCGCGGGGCTCCTGCGCTCGCGCCGCAGCCCGACCGCCCCGTTCCTGCGCTCGAGGACGCGGGCCTCCCTTAGGAGGCGATCGCCGCCCTGATGGCGGCGGCGATGTCGGACGCCCGCAGCGGCTTCACGAGGCACGCCGAGAGCCCGGCGATGGCCGAGCTGCGGGAGATGAACTCCGGGTTCGTATAGCCCGTCATGAGGATCCGCTTTGTCGACGGCATCAGCTCCATGACCCGGGCGAGGAAGTCGAGGCCCTGCTCCCCGGGAAGCATGTGGTCGCACACGATGACGTCGTAGTGCCTGGCCGCCAGCTTCAGGTCGGCATCGGCGGCCGAGGCGGCCGTGAAGAGCCGGCAGGTGCCCTGCAGTTCCTGGCCGAGCGAGTCGAGGAGCAGCGGCTCGTCGTCGACGAGGAGCACGACCGGGACCGCAGGCTTTCGTGGGGCCTGGTCAGCCATCAGGGTCTAGTTCTTGCTGGGACCCGCGGCGCGCACCGCATCCTGGACGACCTTGATGAGCTCGGAAAGGGACACGGGCTTGAGCAGGTAGCGGAACAGAGCGGCCTCGTTCACGCTGCGGATCAGCATCTCCGGCTTCATGTAGCCGGTCACGAGGATCCGCTGCATCTCGGGATACTCCTCCCTTGCGCGGACCAGGAAGCTCATGCCGTTGCCGCCGGGCATGAGGTGGTCGGAGATGACGACCTTGAACTGCTTCTTCCTCAGGATGAAGTCCGCGTCGCGCGCCGACGTGGCGGACTCCACCTCGAAGTACGGGGAGAGGGCCGCCACAAAGGCCTGGAGAATCGGCACCTCGTCGTCCACGACAAGGATCGCGTCCTTGGCCGCTGCTGGGCTAGAGTCGGCTGGATACATGCGGGGGCAGGATGTTTTCCCGACCGGAGGTTTGCAAATCGAATTCACGGCGCGGCGCGGTCCCCCTTGCGCGCCCCTTGAACGGGTGTCTAGCCTTGAGGAACAGGCGCGGTCCTTGCCCGGGACGATTGGAGCGCGGCGCGCACCAGGTTGCCACAACCGCGGTGTTGCGCAGCGACGCATCCCCTCTGGGCAGCCCTGCGCTTGCGATCCTCGGTCGCCACGCCCCTCCGCCCTCACTACAACCCCGGCCCGAACACGCCCGCCCACCCCGCGCCCGCTCCCATGCATGCAAGGCCCCTCCTGCGAACACGCTGCGCCCCCTGCGCCGTCCTCCTCCTCGTCCTTCTCACCGCGTTCGCCGGCCACGCGGAGACGCGGCTTCCTGGCGCAGCCATCGGGCGGCGAACCGATACCCCGCACGGCCCCGCCTTCAACGTGAGGGAATTCGGAGCGAAGGGGGACGGCGTCACGCTCGACACCGCCCCTGTCAACCGCGCCATTGTCGAGTGCAATCGCGGGGGAGGCGGCACCGTGTTCTTCCCCGCGGGCACCTATCAGGTCGGGACCATCACGCTCCTGAGCAACGTCACCCTCTATCTCGACGCCGGTTCGGTCATCAGGGGCAGCGGCAACATCGCCGACTACCCCCCGCTCGCGTATTCAAGCGAAGACCGCAACACGACGCTGTTCGCGGCCATCGGCGCGCATGACATCGCGATCACGGGCCGGGGCACCATCGATGGGAACGCCGACGCCTTCGCCCATTACGGCCAGGCGGACGAGCAGAGCGATTGCATGGTGTCCTGCACCCGCCAGGGCGCCCGCTACAATGACGTTGCCTACCTTCCCGACGACGGACCGGTCACGCACAAGGAACGCCCGGGCATCCTGATCCTCATGCTCGAGTGCCAGCGGATTCAGGTGTCCGACATCAGCATTGTGAACGCCCCGAACTGGTGCCTCCACGCGGCGTGCAGCCAGGATGTCGTGTTTTCGCGCCTGGAAATCAAGAGCAGCATGCTTCTCGCGAACGCCGACGGCATCGACGGCAGCTTCTGCCGCAACGTCCGGGTGAGCGACTGCAACATCGAGGCCGGGGACGACGCCATCGCCTTCGCCGCGTGCGCGAACGGCTTCGGCACCCTCACGACCGAGAACGTCGTCGTCGAGAACTGCACGCTCTCCTCGCGCTCGAACGGCATACGCATCGGCTGGGGGGCCCACAGCGGGCACAGCGACTTCAGGAACCTCCTTGTCAACAACGTCGTGATCCGCAATTCCAACCGCGGAATCGGAATCTACGTGCGGGCCGACGAATCCGTCGAGAACGCGATCTTTTCCAACATCATCATCGAGACCCGGCTCTTCAAGGGACGCTGGTGGGGAAAGGGGGAGCCCCTATTCCTGTCGGCCATTCGCGCCGACTGGTCCAAGGGGCCGATGGGCCGGATCAAGAACGTCCGCTTCTCGAACCTCATGCTCGCCGGCGAGGAGGGCATCGTCGTCGCGGGATGCGAGGACAGCGTCATCGATGGGGTGACGTTCGACGGAATCAGCCAACGACTGAACGACGGGCCGCTCGTCAGGTCCTACGGCGGAAATTTCGACTTCCGTCCCGCGGCCGACGGCAGACTCAACGTCTTCAAGCACGACATCCCCGCCCTCCACGCGGACCACGTCAGAAACCTCGTGATCCGGCATTTCGAGGTCGAGCGTGGCCCCTCGCTGGCGGAGTTCGTGCGCAACGGCCTAGAAATCGAGGATTTTGAGGACCTGACGGTCGACGGATTCTTTGACCGCCAACTTCCGCCAATCGGGAGCGGCCCGGGTGTTGCGATCTCGCTGCACAATGGCAGGAGAGCCGCGATCACCAATTGCCCCGGCACGTTGCAGGACAAGCGCTTCGTCTCCGCGGACCATGTCCTACCCTGAGCCGCAAGGGTTGGATCCCCGGCCCGTCTGACCGATAGGCGCAGGGTGCCCGCGCGGATCGGGCGCCGGTGCAGCGCAGGGCCATTCCTGGAGAGGTGGCAGAGGGTTCCCAGGTCGAAGGGCCGCGCCGGGTTTGGGACACGCAGGCGGGGGGCGGAGCCCGCCCTCGGGGCCTTTTGAATTGCTTAGGCTAGCCCCGAGGGATTCCCTGCTCCCTACCAGCACATGGCCGATCCTGCCCCCGCATCCGTTGCAGCGCTCGCCGTGCCCAACTCCGCCGGGCACACGCGGATTCATCTCGCCGCAAGGTACGGGGAACTGGGAAGCCTGCCCCCGGAGGCCCTGACCGCCGCGTACCTCACGCTGAAGAACGACGCGGGCTACACGCCCCTCCACCACGCCGCCATCGGCGGCCACCTGGACCAGGTACCGCCGGCCGTGATGACGCTCGAGAACCTGTCGATCCGCAGCAATGCGGGCTTCACCGTCTTCCATTCCGCCGCCGCGTACGGCCACCTGGACCAGATCCCGGCGCGCCTCTTCACGCCGGAGGCGTTTCAGCGCGCGAATGACGTCGGCAACACCCTCCTGCACGAGGCGGCCGAGAACGGGACGATCAACCGGATCGCCCGGGAGTTCCTGACGGCGGCCAACCTCGGAAGGCGCAACCTGAGCGGCGAGACGGTGCTTCACGTCGCGGCCTTCAACGGGCACCTGGACCAGCTGCCGCCCGCCCAGCTCACGGTTTCGGCCATGAGGGAGACCACGTCCGCGGGCGACACCGTGTACCACGCGGCCGCCATCTCCGGGCACCTTCAGCAGGTGCCCGCCGACCAGCTCGTCTTCGAGAACCTCTCGATCCCGAGCAAGACCGGATTCACACCCGCGCACGCCGCGGCCGAAACGGGCCAACTGAACAAGATTCCCGCAGGGGAGCTCACGGCCGGGCTCCTGACGATCCGCAACGACAACGGGGACACGCCGCTCCACGCGGCGGCCTACGAGGGGCACCTGGACCAGGTGCCCGCCGCCATCCTCACCCTCGAGGTCATGGAGACCCGCAACTACGACGGCGTCTCGGTGGTTTCGCTTGCGGCCGAGCGCGGGTTCATCGGCCAGGTCCCCGAGGCGGCCCGGCCCAGATCCTACGGGCCGATCTCAAGGTTCCTTCGGAAGCTCAGCCGGACGCGCTCGCCGTTCTAGGGCAGCGGCCTACGGGCCGGAGTCCCGCGTTTCGCCCTGGAACCGCTCTTTTGGACTTTTCCCGGGGCCGAGCCGCGGGTATGCTTTTCCTTCCCATTCCCGTCTCCCACCTATGAACACATCCATCGCCTCCATCACAGCGCGCGAGATCATCGATTCGCGCGGCAATCCGACCGT
>CAYQOH010000153.1:0-6639 GCA_964419075.1 uncultured Opitutaceae bacterium
AGCATGGCGGGCGATTAGACGAGATTCATGGGGTCGACATCAAGCATTTGGGAGACGTCGTCCGGCCACCCGAACTCGTCCCTGAGCCTCGAGAGGTCGCCGATCACCCTCGTGACGCTCGCAGCGAAATACCACAGCTGCCAGCGGTACTCGTCGCGGATCTTCTCGATCGGGGCGGGGGCGGGCCCGCGGAGCTCCAGGCGGCCTCCGAAAGTCTCGGCGACGCGCTTCGCCCACTGCTCGGCGAAGTACTTCAGCTTGTCCGGGTTCTTCCCGCGGAAGAGATGCCGGATGAGATGGCGCCTCGGCGGGTAGCCGAACTGGCTCCTCACCTCGAGCTCCGCCGCGGCGAAGCCCTCGAAATCCGCGTGCCGCGCGAACTGGATGGACTCGGCCTGCGGCGTGAAGCTCTGGACGACCACCTCGCCGGCCTGGTCCCCCCGGCCCGCCCGGCCCGCGACCTGGACCAGGAGCTGGAAGGTCCTCTCGTTCGCCCGGAAGTCGGGGATGTGCATCGAGAGGTCCGCGTCCACCAGGCCGACCAGCGTCACGTTCGGGAAGTCCAGGCCCTTCCCGATCATCTGCGTGCCCACCAGAATGTCGATCTTGCCCCGCCGGAACTCCCCCAGGATCTCCCGAAAGCGGTTCTTCCTGCCCATCGTGTCCGAGTCCATCCGCTCGATCTTGGCCCGTGGAAGCACGCGCCTGACGGCCTCCTCCACCCGCTGGGTCCCAAGCCCCCTCCAGCGGATGTCCGGCGCCCCGCACTGCGGGCACCGGACCGGCGCCGGTCGCTGCTCGCCGCAGAGGTGGCAGCGCAGCGTCTCGTCCGTCCTGTGGTAGGTCATCGAGATGCTGCAGTGCGGGCACTCCTCGACGGCCCCGCACTTGCGGCACTGCATGGACGAGGAGTAGCCCCGCCTGTTGATGAAGAGGATCGTCTGCTCCCGGCGGTCGAACCGGGCCTGCATCGCATCGGCAAGCGGCCGGGACAGGGCGGTGGCCCCGCGCTGGCGGGCCACCTCGATCCGCATGTCGACCACGGTGAACGAGGGCAGGCTGCGGCCGTCGACGCGCCGGGTGAGGCGCAAGAGGCCGTACCTTCCCGCGAGCGCGTTGGCATAGCTCTCGAGCGACGGCGTCGCGGAGCCGAGCACGCACTGCGCGGCGCACAGGCGGGCCCGCATGACCGCCACGTCGCGGCCGTGGTACCTCGGGATCTCGTCCTGCTTGTAGGCCGGCTCGTGCTCCTCGTCCACGACGATGAGGCGCAGGTTCCTGACGGGGGCGAAGACCGCGGAGCGCGCGCCGACCGCCACGCGGACCTCGCCCGACGCGAGCGCCAGCCAGCCGTCCAGCCGCTCCCCCTCCCCGAGGTGGCTGTGCCAGACGACGCACCGGTGCCCGGGCGCGATCGCCTCGAGGCGCGACCGCAGCCGGGCGACGGTCTGGGGCGTGAGCGCCACCTCGGGCACGAGCAGAATCACCCCGCCCCCCGCCTCCAGGGTGGCCTGGATCGCCCGGAGATAGACCTCGGTCTTGCCCGAGCCCGTGATCCCGTGCAGGAGCGTCACCCCGAACCTCCTGGTCTTTAGCGAGGCCGCCAGCGCCGACACGGCGGCGCCCTGCTCGTCGTTCAGGGCGTGCGGCTGCGCCGCCACGAGCTCCCCCTGCGCGAGGTCGTCCGAGTAGGCGCTGCGCTCGACCCGCCTCGCCTCCTCGCAGAGGAGCCCCCGCACGACGAGGGCGCGCACCGACGCCGCGGAGGCCCCGGTGCGCTCGAGAATGAGCCCCTTCGGCTGGGGCAGGATCTGGCCCTCCATGAACGCGTAGAGCCGGGCCTGGGCCGGCGCCCGGCGGGCGAGCGCGGCCGCGTCCTCCCGGGACAACCTCGCGCACACCCGCAGCAGCCGCTGCTCCTTGACCCGCGCCCCGCGCCTGACGGCGGCCGGGATCATGGCCTCGATGACCGCGTCCAGCGGCGCCGCATAGTAGCCCGCCATCCACCGCGCAAGCTCGAGGAGATCCGGGGTCAGCGCGGGAAAGGAATAGACGACCGCGGAGAGGGACTTCAGGCGATCGACCGGGAAGTCGGCCGGGGGGCCGACGACGCCGACCACGCCGAGGCGTATCGCGTGGCCGACGGGCACCCTCACCAGCGAGCCGACCGTGGCGGCGGAGCGAAGCTCCTCGGGCACCTTGTAGTGCAGGACCTTGTCGAAACCGGCCAGTGGATGCACGCCGACGATCATTGCGGGAGAGTTGGACGCGATTGAGCTCCCGCCGGGGGAGGCGCGCAATACCCATTGCGGGCCTCAGGGATCGAATTGACAGGCCCACCCCGCGGGAGCGACAGTCCCCGCGTGAGCATCCCTTCGGCCCGGGAAAGATTCAGGAAGTTCCTCGCCCAAAAGGGCCTCCGGGTGACCAGCCAGAGGCTCGCGATTTTTGACGCCGCGTTTGCCCGGAAGGAGCATTTCACGGCCGAGCAGCTGCTGGACTACGCCCGCGCGATCGACGACTCCGTGTCGCGGGCGACGGTCTACCGCACCCTTCCCATCATGACGCACAGCGCCCTGCTGCGGGAGATCGACATCGGGAGCGGCGAGAAGTTCTACATGCCCAACCTGGAGCAGAACACCCAGATCGCCCAGGTCGTCTGCCTCGACTGCGACCGCATCTTCGAGATCAGCGCCCCGTTCATGGAGTGGTACGGAAGCACCGTCTCCTCAAAGCTCGGGCTCTCGCCGGTTTCACAGCGGCTGCAGGTGAGCGCGCGCTGCAACCTGCTCAGGGACACGGGATCCTGCCCCCGCAGGTCCTGACGTCAACGGCGACTGAAGATGGCCGAGGACCCCCCGCGCGACACGGCATTCGAGCTCAGCTTCTACGAGGGCGTCCTCAGGCACGATCCGCAGTGCAGTGAGGTGATTGAGATCCTGGGGGGGCTCTACACCAAGACCGGCAGGATCGCCGACGGCCTGAGGATGGACCGCAAGCTCGTCCGCCTGCAGCCGGCCAACGCCACCGCCCACTACAACCTCGCGTGCAGCCTGGCGCTGAGCAAACGCAATTCGGACGCGCTTCGATCCCTGCGCCATGCGATCGGTCTCGGCTACCGCGATTTCGAGTGGATGTCGCATGATCCCGACCTGCAAAGCCTTAAGGGCCACCCCGCGTTCGGCGCCATGGTGGCCCACCTGAAGCCCCAGCGCTGATTCCGCGCGTGTTCCTGGCCAAGAAGATCGTCTCGTACTGGCTGATGCCGCTTCCGCTCTGCCTGGCGCTGGTGGCGGCCGGCCTCGTCCTCTTGTTCCTGGGAAGCCGTCCAAGGCTCGCGCGCCGGCTCATGGCCGCGGCGGGGCTCCTCCTTGCCCTCCTTTCGAACCGGTTCCTGAGCACCCGCCTCCTGGCGCCCCTCGAGGGCCGCTATCCCCCGATCCCCGAGTTCGCGCCCGGTGCCCCCGTCCCCGCGCCGATCTCGGGCTGTGGAATCGTCGCCGTGCTGGGCGGCGGGCACAGCGACGTCCCCGGGCTGCCCGCCACGAGCCAGCTCTCGGCCCCCGGCCTCGCCCGGATCGTCGAGGCGGTCAGGATCCTCAGGGTCCTTCCGGACGCCCGGCTGATCGTGAGCGGGCCCGGAACCGCCGGGCGGCCTTCGCTGGCGGCCGTCTTCGCGCAGGCCGCGGAGGCGCTCGGCGTCAGCCCGTCGCGGATCACCCTGGTCGACACGGCGCGCGACACGGAGGAGGAGTCGCAGGCCGTCGCGAGGCTCTCGGGCGGCGGCCGGGTGGCCCTGGTCACGTCGGCCTGGCACCTGCCCAGGGCCGCGGGCCTGTTCAGAAAGGCGGGTGTCGAGATTGTGCCGTGCCCTTCGGACTACATCGCCCGCGCGGGCCAACCCTTCGCGTGGACCGACCTTGGGTGGGACAGCGAGTCGCTCGAGCGCAGCACGGTCGCCGCGCACGAATACCTCGGGCTTCTCTGGCTCGAGCTGCGCGGGGTCAACTGACGGGGCCGGCCCCTGTTTTGCGTCGCCACGGCCGCGACATTTTCGTAAAGTAACATGGATGAACTTTCTCAAGAGACTGATCGGCACGAATGATGTGTTCTTCGACCTCCTCGAGGAGGGGGCCGAGGAGGCAAAGGTGAGCGTCGACCTGTTTGAGAAGTTCCTGCACCAGATCGCGGAGGGCAAGCGGCCGGCGGGCCTCGACGACTTCGTCCAGGCCCGGAGGAAGGAGAAGCGGATCCGCCACCTCATGACCGAGGCGCTCACCAAGACCTTTGTCACGCCGCTCGACCGCGAGGACATCGAGGCGCTGTCCGTTGCGCTCTACCGCATCCCCAAGCAGGTCGAGAAGATCGTCGAGCGCCTCGCGATCTATCCGGGTCGCGTTCCGCACGAGATGTTCAGCCGCCAGGCCGAGCTGATGAACCAGGCGGCCGGCGCCTTGGTCTTCATGGTGAAGCAGCTGCGCAAGGGCTCGACGCTCGCGTCCATCCGCGAGGCCAACGACAGACTTCAGTACGCCGAGGGCGAGGCCGACAAGGTCATGCTGGACCAGCTGCGCGGCCTCTACACGGGGCCCTGCGACGCCAAGGAGTTCGTGATCCTGCAGAAGCTCTTCGAGATGGTGGAGCAGGCCGTGGACCGGTGCCGAAACGCCGGGAACATCGTCGTCCAGGTGGCGCTGAAGCATTCGTGACGGGAAGCGCGCCATGACGCTTCTAGTCCTCGTTGTCCTTGTCGCGCTGGTGTTTGAGTACGTCAACGGCTTCCACGATACCGCAAACGCCATCGCCACGGTGGTGTCGACCAAGGTGCTGACGCCGCGGCTCGCCGTCGCATGGGCGTCAGCCTGGAACCTGGTGGGCGCGCTCTCGGGAACCGCGGTCGCAACGACCATCGGCAAGGGACTTGTCGACACGGGCGCCGTCACGATGCCCATCCTGCTCTGTACGCTTGTCTCGGCGGTCGTCTGGGGGCTCTTAACCTGGTGGCTCGGCCTGCCCTCGAGCTCCTCCCACGCCCTGGTCGGAGGACTCTGCGGCGCGACGCTGGCGGGCTCGGGGGGAAACTGGGCGGTCCTTCGCTGGTCGACCGGCCTCTGGCCGAAGGTCGTGCTGCCCATGCTCGCGTCGCCGATCGCGGGCTTCGCCTGCGGGATGCTTCTCATGAGCATCATCATGATACTGTTCAGCCGGACTCGGCCCAAGACCGTCGCCCTCTTCTTCGGAAAGGCGCAGCTCGCGAGCGCGGGCTTCATGGGGTTCAGCCACGGATCGAACGACGCCCAGAAGACCATGGGCATCCTGACGCTCACGCTCTTCACGGCGACGCGAAAGGGCCTCCTGGCGAAGCTGCCGGACTGGGCCGCGTTCGCCCGCATCCCCGAGTTCACCGCCGTGCCCCGGTGGATCGTCGTCACGTGCGCGGTCACGATGGCCGCCGGCACCGCCGGGGGCGGCATGCGCATTATCAAGACCATGGGCCAGAAGCTCGTGAAGCTGCATCCCGTCCAGGGCTTCGCCGCGGAGACGGCGGCCGCGTGCGTAATCTACGGGTCCTCGCTCGTCGGGGTGCCGATATCGACGACGCACGTCATCTCGACCTCCATTATGGGGGTGGGCGCCACCAACCGGTTCAGCGCCGTCAAGTGGGGCGTGGTCGAGAGGATCGTCTTCGCCTGGATGCTGACGCTTCCCGTCACCGGGCTGCTCGGCGCCGGCCTGGTCTGGCTCTTCCGGGTGTCCTGACCCTTGCCGGCGGTCAGGGCGACGGGACCGCGGGCAGGTGGAGGATGAACCTTGCGCCGGCGCCCGGCTCGCTTTCGAGATGGACCTCGCCGCCGTGGGCCTGCACCACGTGCTTCACGATCGCCAGGCCGAGTCCGGTGCCCCCCTGCTCCCTCGAGCGCGCCTTGTCCACGCGGTAGAAGCGCTCGAAAATGCGCTCCTGGGCCTCCTTTGGGATGCCCGGGCCGTCGTCGGCCACCACCACCTCGATGCGCCCGTCGGGCAGCTGGCTGCCCTCGACCGACGTGACGCCTCCCGCCAGGCCGTACTTGATCGCATTGTCGACGAGGTTAGAGATCACCTGGCGCATGCGGTCGTTGTCGGCGTACGCGACCAGGGCGCCCGGCACGGTGTTCTTGAGCGTCACACCGCGCGCGCGCGCGCGCGCCTGAAGATCGTCGATCGCATCCTGCACGGTGGACCGGACGGGCAGCGGCTGCCGGTTGAGCCGGAGCCCGCCGGAGTCGAGCGTCGAGAGGAGCAGAAGGTCGTCGATGAGGAGCGCCAGGCGGTTCGCGTGCTTGTCGATGATCTGCAGGAAGCGCGCCAGCGAGGCCGGATCGTCCTTCGCCCCGTCGAGCAGCGTCTCCGAGGCGCTCTTGATGAGCGACAGGGGCGTCCTGAGCTCGTGGCTCACGTTGGCCACAAACTCCTGGCGCACGCCCTCCAGCTGCCGCAGGCGTGTCAGGTCGTGAAACACCAGGATGGCACCGTCGCTCGCCCCGCCGGCGTCGCGCAGCGCGAGTGCGTTCACCTGGAGGAAGCGGGGAGCCACCATCGAGTCTATCCGCAGCTCGTGGTCGAGCACCTCGAGCTCCCGCTCCAGGCGGCCCACCACGG
>CAYQOH010000154.1:0-6624 GCA_964419075.1 uncultured Opitutaceae bacterium
TCTCGCGGATCGGCAGCGGCATGGACCGTCTCGGCGCCAAGCACCGCGAGATTCTCATCTTGCGCAACGTAAAGAACCTGTCCTACGAAGAGATCGCCGGGATCCTCGGCATCTCCGTTGGAACCGTAAAAAGCCGGATTGCCCGGGCGCGGGAAAGCCTGCGCTCGAAGCTCGGCGAGGACTTCAAATGAACGACCGGGAATTCATCGAACTGCTCAACCTCTACGTCGACCACGAGATCAGCGCGGAGGACGCGCTCAGGTTGGAGCACGAAGTGTCGACCGACCCCGAGCGCAGGGCGGTGTACACCCAGTACTGCCGGATGCAAAAGGCGTGCTCGATGCTCTCCGATGAGCTTCTCGAGTCGGCCGCGGGCCAGACGAGCCCGGCCGTGGCCGCGTTCCCGCGCGAGCGCCGGTGGGGCTACGGCCCGCTTCTCGCCGGATTGGCCGCAGCCTGCGCCGTCGGGGTGCTTTCCGTGAGGTATTTCGACAGCGGCCAGGCCGGCGCGCCGACGCCCACGGCCGCCGCACCTGCGGCCCCCTTGTCCGCGCCCCTGGCGATCGCCGACGGGCAGGCCCCGATGAAACCCGTCTTCTTCACGCGGCTCGCCCCCGACCCGGCGTCGCCGCGCGCCGAGCGGGCGCTCTTCACGTCCTCGGACGAGTCCGTCCGCGCGGCTGAGCTGAACTGGATCGGCGACATCCACATGGCCCCGGTCTATCCCGCCGGCCCCTCCGACTTCCTGCTGAACCCGAGGACCGACCTGAAGTCCGCAGCGATCAACGAGACCCCGGACGACCGCGACTCTCCGCTGCCGGCGGAGATGGCCGCGTTCCGGTTCCAGCGCTAGCGTCCGCTCAGCCGAGCGCCTTCTTGATCAGGGCCTCGGTGGTCGCCTTCGCCCCGAGCGCGAGGGCCGCGTGCCGGACCGCCTCGTCGGCGTCCCCCGTCCTGTAGCCCAGGGCCACGAGCGCCGCGACCGCGTCCGCATGGGGGGAGGCCTCTCCCGGAGCGCCCGCCGCAAGCACCGCCCCGACCGCGCCGCCCGCCGCGCCGACCCGGCTCTTGAGCTCGATGACGAGGCGCTCGGCCGTCTTCTTGCCGATGCCGGGGCACTTGGAAAGCGTCGCGATGTCGCCCGAGCGTATCGCCCCCTGAAGCAGCGGCAGCGAGAGCCGGCTCATGATGGAGAGCGCGACCTTCGGGCCGATGCCCGTGACGTTCTCGATCATGAGGCGGAAGAAGTCCCGGTCCTCTTGCGTCGCGAACCCGTAGAGGGCCTGCGAGTCCTCCCGGTAGATTGCGAGCGTGTGGAGCTTCACCGTGCCGCCCTTCGGCGGGAGCCGCTCCGCCGTCGTCACGGGCACGTGGACCTCGTACCCTAAGCCGCCGACCTCGACGACGGCGCGCACCAGGCCGGACTCGGTCAGGATACCCTGGATCGAGGTGATCATCCCGGGCCCTCAGGCGAGACCAAGCACGTCCTGCATGTCGTAGACCCCGGGCCTCCGGCCGACGACCCACTGGGCGGCCCTTAGGGCCCCGTGCGCGAACACGGCGCGGTCGCTCGCCCGGTGGGTGAGCTCAAGGCGCTCCCCGGACCCGGCAAAGACGACGGTGTGGTCGCCGACCACGTCGCCGCCGCGAAGCGAGTGCACGCCGACCTCGCCGCGCGCCCGCGGCCCGGCGATTCCCTGGCGCCCGTGCCGCAGGGCATCCCGCCCGAGGCTGCGCGCCTCGAGGATGATCTCGAGGAGGCGCTCGGCGGTGCCGCTCGGCGCGTCCTTCTTCATCCGGTGGTGCATCTCGATCACCTCGGCGTCGAAGTCCTCGCCGAGCGCCCGGGCCGCGCGGCCCGTGAGGGCAAAGAGCAGGTTGACTCCGACCGAGAAGTTCCCGGCCCAGACGCACGGGATCTGCGCCGCGAGCCGGAGCAGCTCGGCCTTCTCCTTCGGCGCATGCCCCGTGGTGCCGATGACCGCGGGCTTCCCCGCCGCCGCCGCAGCCCCGAGGAGCCCCTGGGTCGCCTGGGGGGAGCTGAAGTCGACCAAGACGTCGACCGAGCGGGCGGCCGCGGCGACGTCGTCGCCCACGTCGGTCGCCGCGCCGACCACGATCCCCGCCTGCGCGGCGGCGGACGCGATGGCCTGGCCCATCCTTCCGCGGGCCCCGTTGAGGAGTATGGTGAGCGCCATGGCCGGGTCAGCGGATGAGGCCGGACATCGCCTTCGCGAGCGCGGCGCGGGTTGCGGGGGTGACCGGGCAGAGGGGCAGGCGCACGGCGTCGCTTCCAATGACGCGGGCGCGGGCGAGCGCGGCCTTGATCGGCGCCGGGCTCGGCTCGATGAAGAGTGCCTTGAAGAGCGGATAGAGCCGGCGGTGGAGCTTTGCCGCGCCCGCGAAGTCGTTCGTGCGGGCGAGGCGGACCATGCGGGAGACCTCCCCGGGCACGAGGTTTGAGGCGACGCTGATGACGCCCTCGGCCCCGCTCGACATGAACGCCAGCGTCAGGGCGTCGTCGCCGCTCAGCACGGTGATGTCGTCGCCCAGCGCCCGCTTCATCTGGTCCACGCGGTCGACCGATCCGCCCGCCTCCTTGATCCAGCGCACGTGCGCATAGCGGGACCGCAGGCGCTCGAGGAGCGGGACGCCGATCTCAACGGCGCAGCGCGAAGGGATCGAGTACAGGATGATCGGCAGATCGGTCGCCTCGGCGATGGCGGCGTAGTGCCGGAAGAGACCCTCCTGGTTCGGCTTGTTGTAGTAGGGCGTGACGACCAGGACCGCGTCGGCGCCGGCCTCGTCGGAGAGCCTCGTGAACTCGAGCGCCTCGGCCGTCGAGTTCGACCCCGTGCCCGCGATCACGGGGACGCGCCCGCGCGCGAACTCGATCGCCGCGCGGACCACGTCCATGTGCTCCTCGGGGGTGAGGGTGGGGGACTCGCCCGTCGTTCCGACCGGCACGATCCCGTCGATGCCGCCGCGGATCTGGTGCTCCACCAGCCTCTTGAGGTCGCCAAAGGATATGTCCTTCCCGCGGAAGGGGGTTGCGAGGGCGGTGATCGCGCCTGTGAGGGGGCGTGGCTTCATGTGGTGGGGGCGTGGGACCAGGGCAAAGATGCCTTGCCGCGTGAAGCAGGCCAAGCTACAAAATCCAGAGCAACGCTAATCTGCACATGGAAGCCGTCACTCCCCACACCGAGATATTCAACGACCTGCTGAAGCTCGCGGTAGACAGCGGCGCGAGCGACATCGTGATCAAGTCAAACAAGCCCGGATACGTGCGGATCTCAAACCGGCTGAAGCCGGTCGACATGGACCCGATCACGAGCCCGGAGGCTGAGGCGTTCGTGGACGAGCATGTGCCGGAGGTCTTCAGGAAGCGCTGGGAGGAGATGGGGCAGATCGATTTCGCCTACGCGTCGGACGGGATCGGCCGCTTCCGCGTGAACGCGTTCCACCAGCGCGGGCTCGTGAGCCTCGTCTTCCGGCATATCAAGAGCAAGGTCCCGAACTTCGAGGACCTCGGGCTCCAGGCCGAGCCGCTCCTCAAGCTCGCGAACGCAAAGGACGGAATCCTTCTGGTCTGCGGCGCGACCGGCTCGGGCAAGAGCTCCACGATGGCCGCCATGCTCAACTGGATCAACCAGAACATGGACAAGCACATCGTGACGATCGAGGACCCGATCGAGTATACGTTCCAGGACGACAAATCCCTCTTCCAGCAGCGCGAGATCGGCCTCGACGTGCCGACGTTCGAGCTGGCGATAAAGTCGGTGCTGCGCCAAAACCCGGACATCATCCTGATCGGTGAGATGCGCGACCGGGAGACCTTCGAGACCGCGATCGCGGCGGCCGAGACCGGGCACCTCGTGTTCTCCACCATGCACGCGGCCACGGTGGCGCAGTCGCTCACGCGCCTCTTCGAGTTCTTCCCGCCCGAGCAGATGGCGCAGGCGCGCCGTCAGATCTCGGGCTCCATCCGCGGGTTCATCTGCCAGAAGCTGATCCCGAGCCTCGAGGGCGGCGGGCGCGTCCCAAGCAACGAGGTGCTCAACACGGACGCGACGATCCGAAACCTGATCCTCGAGGGCCACTTCGACAAGATCAACACGCTGCTCGAAAGCGGCCTGGACGGGTCCAGCTACTCCTTCAACAAGGACCTCTACCGCCTCATCAAGGCCGGCCGGATCAGCAAGGCCGACGGGGTTCGGTTCTCGCCGAACCCGCAGCAGCTCGAGATGAACCTTAAGGGCATCTTCATCAAGAGCTAGGGGCCCGCCGGACAAGACCGATGCGCGGGTCGGCAGCCCTTCTCTTCGCGATGCTCGCCGCGGCCGCCCGGGCCGGGGACCCGCCCCCGCCGGCCGCCGATTCGATCGCGGACGCGAAGAAGGATCTCGCGGCCATCAAGGCGGTCGGGCAGCAGGAGACCGGTTCCGCCCTTCCGACGTTGGACATGAAGGACGTGAGCCCGGGCCCGGGCGGCATCCGCCCGGAGGCATCCGCGCTCATGACCCCGGACAAGGAGAGCCTGATTGACCCCTCCAAGAAGAAGGAGGGCACGGGCAACTGGCTGGTCGACGCGATGGACAAGAAGTCGGACCGCTCACCGGGCTCGAAGTCCAGGGACAAGGACGACCTCCTCAAGGTCGAGCTGGACCCCCTGCGGGGCGACAAGGACGCCGCTTCCCTGGAGGACACCCGCGACAAGGCGGGCCCTAAGGAGCCGGCGGAGCCGGTCTACAACCCGCTCGACTCGTTCATGGGGGGCTGGGTGTCGGCTCGGGACCATGACCTCCTGCTCCCGTCATCGAAGGGCGACGGGCTCCCGGCGGCGGGGCTTGAGCGGGCGCATGGCGACCTTCTGCCGGGGCTCGACGTCGGCCCTGGCGGGTCCGCCGGCGAGGGCCTGTTCTCGGCGCCGGAGGGGGCGGCTCCGGGCGATTCGAGGGCGGGCTCCAACCCCTATCTCGCGGTGCTGGACCTCGCGCCGGCGCCGCAGGTGAAGGCGTTCCTGAGCCCGGAGGGCTCCGGATCCAACCCGTTCGGCCTGCCGGACCTGTCGAGCGGCGTCTCCTCGGTCGGCGCGGCCGCGAAGCCAGCCGACAATGAGCGGAGCTTTGTGCCTGAATTCGCGCTGCCCCCGGACGACGACAAGTATTTCAAGCAGATGAAGCGGTTCTGAGCCGCGGGAGCGATGCTGCGGCGCGCGGAAGTGCCCCACGGATCTTATTTGGCTTGGATTCCCCGCGTTCGGGGGATTGCCTAGTCGGTTCTCCTATGGCATTGGCATTTCTATTTGCGGGTCAGGGCGCCCAAAGGCTGGGCATGGGCAAGTCGCTCTGCGAGCACTCCGCGGGCGCCCGTGCGCTTTACGGCGAGGCCGGCCGCGTGCTCGGCTGGGACTTGGCGAAGGTGAGCTTTGAGGGTCCCGACACCGAGCTCACCCGGACCGGCGTGTGCCAGCCGGCGCTCTTCGTGCACGGGATGGCGCTCATCGAGGCGCTGCGCGAGAACGGGCGCCTGCCCGAGATCGACATGGCCCTTGGCCTCAGCCTCGGGGAGGTGACCGCGTATGTCGCCGCGGGCGTCGTGGACTTCCCCACCGGCCTGAGGATCGTCGCCGAGCGCGGCCGCCTTATGCAGGACGCCTGCGAGAAGAGCGCCGGGACGATGGCGGCGATCGTCGGGCAGTCGCGCGAGGCGATCGCGGCGCTCTGCGGCGAGTTCGACGTCGAGGCGGCTAATTTCAACGCGCCGGGCCAGGTCATCATCTCGGGCGAGCGCGCGAAGGTCGGGGCTGCGGTGGCGGCGGCGAAGGACCGCGGGATCAAGAACGTGCCGCTCAACGTGGCCGGCGCCTACCACAGCAGACTCATGGAGCCTGCCCGGGCGGCATTTGAGGCGTTTCTCGCGGGGATCCCGTTCTCGCCGCCGCGCTTCCGTGTGTTCACGAACACGACCGGCCAGGCGGTCAGGGACCCCGACGACATCAAGCGCGCGCTCGTGCGCCAGGTGGTGTCGCCCGTCCTCTGGGAGGACTGCATGCGCGCCGCCGTCGCCTCGGGCGCCACGGAATTCTGGGAGCTCGGGCCGGGAGGCGTGCTGGCGGGCCTCGCCCGGCGGACGGACAAGGCGTGGAGCGTGCGCTCGATCTCGGAGTACGCGGACCTGGGTTCCTGATGATGGACGCGCCGCTCACACGGAATTTCTGCATCATCGCGCACGTCGACCACGGCAAGACCACGCTGTCGGACCGGCTGCTCCAGGAGACGCACACGGTGTCGGACCGGATGCTGACGGCGCAGTACCTCGACTCGATGGACCTCGAGAAGGAGCGCGGCATCACGATCAAGTCCCACCCGGTGACCATGGTCTACGCGGCCAAGGACGGCCGCAGCTACAAGCTGAACCTCATGGACACGCCCGGCCACGTGGACTTCTCCTACGAGGTCTCCCGGTCGCTCGCCGCGTGCGAGGGTGCCGTGCTCCTAATCGACGCATCCCAGGGCGTTGAGGCCCAGACCGTCGCGAACGCCCACCTGGCCGTGGCGCAGAGGCTGAAGATCATCCCGGTCATCAACAAGATCGACCTGCCGAGCGCGAACCTCGACCTGT
>CAYQOH010000155.1:0-6584 GCA_964419075.1 uncultured Opitutaceae bacterium
TGCTCGACCGCGAAGGCGATCAGCTTGGGCGTCCCCTTCAGGTCGAGCTTCCTCAGGATGTTGCTGCGGTGGGTCTGGACCGTGCGCGGCGACAGGTTGAGCCGCTCGCCGATCTCCTCGTCGCTCAGGCCCTGGCCGATCAGTGAGAGGATCGCGCGCTCCCAGTCCGAAAGCACCTTCACGAATGAGCGCGGGTCCGACCGCCGGGCCATCCGCGCCGCCTGGAACGCCTGCGAGAAGTAGATCCGGCCCTCCGCGATGGCCTTCAGGGCGTCGCGAAGGATATCAAGGGTGTTCGAATTCTTGTCGATGAAGCCGTGAACGCCGGACTTCTCCACTCGAAAGAGCGTGTAGTCGTCGCAATGCGAGGAGAGCATGAGGATGCGCAGGCTCGGGATCACCTTCAGCACGCGGTCGGCCACGTTGAACCCGTCCATGTCGGGAAGCGACAGGTCCAGGATCACCGCATCCGGCCGGTGTTTGAGGATCAGCTCGACCGCCTGGACACCCGAATCTGTTTCGCCGACAACGGAATAGCCGAATTCCGTGCTGCAGACCTTTTTGATCACGTCACGCATCATCAAATGGTCTTCGACGATTACGATTTTCACGTGGAAACTCTGGGAAGAAACACTGGTAACCTCAACCTTTCTTCTATGGATGACGCGGCCACGAGGCAGATCGTCACAATTACGTAAAAAGACGTAGAAATGGGTGTCGAGAATGCGGTCACTGCACCCAGTTTGCTCTATATGGAAGACTTCGGCCTCCAGACTGGGCTCCAATGCAATCTCCTGGCAGGCCTCCGCGGAAGGGAATCCGGGCCCTGCGGACGTCGTATTGGCGAACGCGAACAAGGGAACAGCGGGTCCGTCATGGGGGCGGCCTCCCTGCGGCGAACATGAGCGGAACCCTCGCTTTCGACGGTGCCGGCCAGAAGGGGCGCGGGGACGAAAACGCGCTGCGCTCCAGCCGGCTCGAGAGCCTGGGCATGCTCGCCTCGGGGATCGCCCACGACCTTAACAATGTCTTGTCGCCCATTGTACTTGCGGCGCCCATCTTGCGGGAGCATGCGACCAATCCCGACGACCTGCGCATCATCGCCTCGCTCGAGAAGAGCGCCGAGCGGGGCGTCGACCTCGTGCGCCAGATTCTCACGTTTGCCCACGGCGCGGCGAGCGTCCCGCAGCTGGTCGACTTGAAGTGCCTCCTTCAGGAGACGGTGAGCGTGGCCGCCGAGACGTTCCCGAAGAACATCCGCGTGGTGGACAACTTCCCCGGCAACCTCTGGCCCATCAGGGCCGACCCCACCCAGATCCACCAGGTCCTCCTCAATCTCTGCATCAATGCCCGCGACGCGATGCCGGACGGGGGCACGCTCTACCTGACCGCAGAGAACACGCTCCTTGACGAGGCCACGGCCCGGAAGATCCCCGAGGGGCGCCCGGGCGCATGGATTGTCCTCCACGTCGAGGACTCCGGGACCGGGATCCCCCACGACGCGCTGGCGCACATCTTCGAGCCCTTCTTCACCACCAAGGAGGCAGGCAAGGGCACGGGACTGGGCCTCTCAACCGTGCGCAGCATCGTCGAGAACCACAGCGGGTTCATCAGCCTGAAGACCTCCGAGGGCCGAGGCACCACCTTCCGCATCTACCTGCCCGCGGCCGAAGTTCCCGCGGGCGCGGCGGACCTCTCCGCGGCCGAGCCCAAGGAAATGCACGGCGCCGGGGAGCTCATCCTGGTGGTGGACGACGAGCCGCAGGTTCGCGATATCACCGCGGCGATGCTGACGCGCCACGGGTACCGGGTGCTCACCGCGAGCGACGGCTCGGAGGCGGTGGCGCTCTTCTCGACGCGCATCACCGAGGTCAAGCTGGTGATCACGGACCTGGTCATGCCCAATCTCGACGGCGTCGCCCTTGCGGGCATCGTCCGGCACATGAGCCCCGGCGTGAGGGTCCTCGCCATAAGCGGACTCTCGAGCAGCGGCCGCAACGGGAAGGTTGAGAAGTTCGGGGGAGCGATCCTCTTCAAACCCTTCAAGGTCCAGGCGTTATTGGAGACCGTAAGCGGCCTCCTGCGCCCTTCGGCCGTGGCCGAGGTCGCGTAACGCTCCCGGCCTCCCGCCGGCAGGGGCCGGGAGCTGCCGCCGTTGGGTCTTGCCGTGGGGGGCCGCCGTCTCTAAATTCCGCTGGTTTATTCAAGCCATGAAATCCCCCTCCAAACTTGGTTCGTGCATTGCAATTGCGGTCGCTTTTTGTGGCCTCGCCACGGCGGCATTCGCCAAGTCAGGGGAGTGGAAGAACGCGAGGGGCGAGACCTTTGACGCCAACCCTGCCGAGATCCTCGGACCCTGGGCCCTTTTTGACGACAGCACGCTCGTGCCGCTGAGCGCGATGTCGCCCGAGGACTGCGTCCGGTTCTACAACGGACTCAAGGACCGGCCCGAGCGGGCGGATGACTGGAAGAAGGCGACAAGCAAGGTGAGCGCGGAGCTCTTCGGCCGGCTCATGCACTACGAGGGCGACGCCAACAGCCACGCCCTCGCCGCCGACAACGAGGCGGGGCGCCAGGAGCCGGAGTTCTTCATCATCTTCTACACGACCGACGACAAGAACCACTCGTGGGACCTGCTGAGCAGGTCCACCCCCGCGCTCTACTCGAAGGTCGTCAAGGAGAACCCCGGCCTGATCCAGGGCGTCGTGTTCGGCGTGGGGGAGAACACCGCGCAGGACCACTACGACAACGCGGTCAACACCAAAGGGGAGTGGATGTACGCCCTGTTCGCCGACGAGAACAAGATGCGCGTGCTTCAGCACCACATCCCGAGCAACTACTACGGCATCGTCATCATGACCCGCGACGGCGTGGAGCTCTTCGCGCCCCCGGACTCCACGACCGACGAGCAGGTCAAGGACACGTTCGCGAAGTTCGGAGCCATGCTGGCGCACATGAAGCCGGACGACCCGAAGGTGTGGGCCGCAGCGGCGCACTACCTGCGGGCGGTCCAGCCGGTCAAGTACGCGAACGGGACCTGCGACCCTGTGCTCCTCGGCAACCCCTTGGTCACCGCCTCGCTAAAGGCGATGAACATCTTCCAGGTGGACGCCACGTACCGGGTCGCCGCCGACGGCTCGGTCCAGAGCGTCGAGGTCAAGTCGCCCGACATGACGGAGAACCAGATGAAGCAGTTCAGCGCCGGCTTCAGGAAGGTCAGCGTGTTCTGCGCGGCGGTCGACCACGGGAAGTTCGTGGACGGCACCTACCACTACCACATCGAAGTGCCGCGCAGCTAAGGCGCCTGCCGCCCGCGGCCCTCGCCGGCCGGGTGCGGCCGGTTCTTTTGCTTGGCTAAGCCGTTCGAAACGGGGATATTTCCCGGATCGATGAACCCCCTATCGACCTGCACGGCGACCGCGCCGGGCATCCCCCGGATCGGCCTGCGGATGCTCCTCGTTGCGGCCCTGGCAGCGCCGGTCGCGGCCCCGGCCCAGGCTGGCGCCTACGCCTCGCCGCTTTCGGACCTCGCAGGCCCCAGGGCCGGCAGGGCCCTGCACGAGGGCTCGTGGGACCGGAAGCATCAGAACGACGATGCGCTGCACCTGAAGGCGGGCGAAACCGTCACCCTCTTCGCGCACGAGGGCGCGGGCTGCGTTCACCGCTTCTGGGTCACCATCGCGCCGAGGGAGGACGTGAGCGTCCTGAGCCAGGCCATCCTGCGGATGTACTGGGACGGCGATGCGAACCCGAGCGTCGAGTGCCCGGTCGGGGCCTTCTTCGGCGTGGGCTTCGGCGAACAGAAGGACTACGTTTCGCTTCCCCTGAGCGAGACGTCCGGCGGCTACAACTGCTTTTGGCCGATGCCGTTTCACCGGTCCGCGCGGTGGACGTTGACCAACGGCTCGGGAAGGCCGATCGACGCGTTCTACTACAACATCGACTTCACGGCCCTCGACTCGCTGCCCGCCGAGACCCGCCATTTCCACGCGCAGTTCCGCCGGGAGAACCCGACGGCGCCGGGGAGCAACTACACGATCCTGGACACGGTCGGCGAGGGCCATTACGTCGGCACGGCCCTCTTCATGGCGGGAAAGGCCCTGTACTTCCTCGAGGGAAACGAGATGGTCTACATTGACGGCGGGGCGACGCCCGCCATCGAGGGCACGGGGACCGAGGACTACTTCTGCTCGGGATGGTACTTCGACCGGGGCATCTACTCGGCACCCTACCACGGGGTGATCATCAAGGACGAGAAGCGGTCGAGGGTGTCCGCCTACCGCTGGCACATCGAGGACGCGATCCCGTTCACCAAATCGATACGGTTCACGATCGAGCACGGAACCGGCAATTCGACCACGGCCGACTACTCGTCGGTCGCCTACTACTATCTGGCGGGCCCGTCCCCCGCCCCGCACCCGCTCCCGGCGGACCTGCTCCCCTCAGACCTGCCGCAGATGACCGGCTTCTCGATCCCGGGGGCCGTCGAGGCGGAGGGCCTCGTCTCGTCCGCAAAGGCCAGCGCGGGGGGATTCTGGGCGCAGGACATGGGCCAGTGGGAGTACGGGGAGTCGTGGTCGAGCCGGGGTGCGCTCTTCTGGCGGGCCGATTCGGCCGGCCCGGAGCTGACCCTCCAAGTGCCCTGCCCCGCCGACGGCTCCTACGCGGTCTCCGCGCGAATGGTCTCGGGCCCGGGTTTCGGGACCGTGCGGCTCGCCCTCGGGGGCGGGACCGCGGGCGCGCCGGTCGACCTCTACGCGGCCCAGGTTGCGCCCAGGGAGATTGCGCTCGGGACCTTCACCCTCAAGGCGGGCCAGGTGCCCCTCTCGATCGGGGTTGCGGGGATGAATCCCCTGTCGAAGGGCTTCGACGTGGGCATCGACGCCATCATCCTGGCGAAGGCGCCTTAGGCCGCCCCAGAGCTGACGCGCAAGCCCAAGGACAATCGACCCCATGCCCCAGCGCCTCATCGCCCGCCGCGAATTCGTCCGCGCCTCCGTCGGCACGCTGGGCGCGTTCGCGGCGGCCGCCTCCCTTTCCAGGGCGGCCGACGGGGGCGCGCCGGCGCCCGGGACCGCGGCCCCCCGGGGGCCCGACGCCACGTTCTCGGAGGGGCACCTGGACCAGGTGGCGTTCCCGATGGGCGGCATCGGGGCCGGGATGATCTGCCTCGAGGGAGCGGGGGCGCTTACCCACGTCTCCGTCCGAAGCCAGCCGATGGTCCAGAACCAGCCCGGCCTCTTCGCGGCGATCTCAATCGGCGGCCCCGGCAAGCTGGCCCGCGTGGTCGAGGGCCAGGTGCCCAGGTGGAAGCTCTACGAGCGCCGGCACGCGGCGACCGGGAGCGCCCCGCTGGGCTCCGGGCTTCCCCGCTTCCAGCGGGCGACCTTCCGGTCCCACTTCCCGTTCGGGCGCGTCGAACTCGAGGACGACACCCTGCCGATATCGGCCCGGATCACCGGGTGGAGCCCGTTCGAGCCGGGCGATGCCGACAGCTCGAGCCTGCCCGTCGCGGGGCTGGAATACACCTTCACGCACAACGGGCACGAGGAGCTCGACGCCGTCTTTTCGTTCAACGTCAGGAACTTCCTGCCCGCGCGCATGGACGAGTGGGACAACGGACCGGAGCCGGAACGCGGCGCCCGCGGCACGCCGGGCGGCTTCATCCTCTACGGGGGGGCGTGGCCCGAGGCCCGCCAGGAGGAGGCCTGGTTCTCCGCGGCGGTCGACGACCCCGCGGTCAAGGTGAACCTCGCCTGGTTCCGCGGGAGCTGGTTCGACCCGCTGACCATGCTCTGGCGGGACGTGGAGCAGGGCGCCGCCTACGACCGGCCGGTGCCCGCCGAGGGCAAGCCGCCCACGGGGGCGTCGCTCTTCGTCCCCTTCCGCCTGGTCCCCGGCGCGAGCAAGACCATCCGGCTGCGGCTCGCCTGGTACTCGCCAAAGACGCGCATCCGCGACGTCGTCCCGCCCCCAGAGAAGGGCGGGTCGCCGTCGGACTACTACCAGCCGTGGTACGGCAGGCGCTTCTCGAGCATCGACGAGCTGACGGCGTTCTGGGGCGACCAGTACGCGGACCTCCTGACGCGCACGAGGCGGTTCTCGGACTGCTTCTTCGACACGACCCTTCCCGCGGTGGCGGTCGAGGCGGCGGCGGCGAACCTGAGCATCCTTAAGTCGCCGACGGTGCTGCGCCAGTCCGACGGGCGGCTCTGGGGCTGGGAGGGCTGCGACGAGGAGAACGCCCAGGGTCCGGGGACCTGCACGCACGTCTGGAACTACGCCCAGGCGATTGCGCACCTGTTTCCCTCCCTCGAGCGCACCCTTCGCGAGACGGAGTTCACGGCGGGGCAGGACGAGCGGGGCCACCAGAACTTCCGTGTCGCCCTTCCGATCCAGCCGTCGGTGCATGATTTCCACGCGGCGGCCGACGGCCAGCTTGGCGGCATCATCAAGGTCTACCGCGAGTGGCGCATCAGCGGCGACCGGGAATGGCTCCGCAGGCTCTGGCCGCGCGTCCGCGCAAGCCTCGACTACGGGATCGAGACCTGGGACCCCGGGCGCAAGGGGCTGCCCGAGGAGCC
>CAYQOH010000156.1:0-6524 GCA_964419075.1 uncultured Opitutaceae bacterium
GGTCCTCCGCCGGCGCAAGCTCGGCCACGGAGGCCGTGATCATGTAGACGCCCAGGAAGCTGATCACCCCCCACACCACGTACACGATGCCCCGGTTGGCGAGCGAGAATTCAAGCATCCCCGAATAGGCCCTCTTGAACCGCTCAAAGGTCTGCGTGACCACCTTCGCGAATCCGTGCTCGTCGTCGCCGGGCCTCAGCAGGTGGGCGCACATCATCGGCGAGAGCGTTAGGGCCACGATGCCCGAGATGACGACCGCGCCCGCGAGCGTGAACGCGAATTCCCTGAACAGCGTGCCCGTGAGCCCACCCTGCAGGCCGATCGGCGCGTAGACGGCAGCCAGCGTGATCGTCATCGCGATGATCGGGCCCACGAGCTCGCGGGCGCCGGCGAGCGCCGCCTCGACGGCGGTCTTGCCCATGGAAAGGTGGCGCTCGACGTTCTCCACAACGACGATCGCATCGTCGACGACCAAGCCCACCGACAGGACGACCGCCAGCAGGGTCAGCAGGTTGATCGTGAAGCCGAACAGCTGCATCAGGAAGACGGCACCGACGAGCGAGAGCGGAATGGCGACGACCGGGATCAGCACGGACCGGACGGACCCTAGGAAGAGGAAGATCACGACGACAACGATCATCAGCGTGTCGCCGAGCGTGTGGAAGACCTCGTGGATCGCGTCGTTGATGTACGCCGTCGCGTCGTACGCCACCTTCGCCTGGATCCCGCCCGGCAGGTCCTTCTGGATCGACGCCATCTCGACGCGGATGAGCCGGATGACGTCGAGCGAATTGGCCGTCGGCAGGACGAAGATGCCCATGCCCACGGCGGTCTCGCCCGAGAAGCGCATGTCGGCGTCGTAGTCCTCCGCTCCGAGCTCGACGTCTGCGATGTCGCGCAGGCGCACGATCGCGCTGTTCTGCTGCCGGATGACGAGGTTCTTGAACTCATCGACCGAGCGCAGGTCCGTGTTGGCCGTGAGCGCGACCTGGGTCAGGTTGCCCTTGGTGTTGCCGAGCGCGCTCAAATGGTTGTTCGAGGCGAGAGCGGCGCTCACCTGCGAGGGACTGATGTTGAACGCGGCCATGTGGTCGGGCTTGAGCCAGATGCGCATCGCGAACGTGCGGCCGCCCAGGATGTCCGCCCTCTGCACCCCGGGCACCGACGAGAGGCGCGGCTGCACCACGCGCACCAGGTAGTCGGTGATCTCGTTCTGGTGCAGCGTCTCCGACGCGAAACTCAGGTACGCCGACGCGAACTGCGAGTCGGCCGACTGGATGTTGATGGCCGGCACCTGGGCCTCGACGGGCAGGTTGCTGCGGACCTGGTCGACCTTCGAGCTGATCTCCGAGAGCGCCTTGATGGGGTCGTAGTTGAGCTTGAGGCGGGCCGTGATGGTGGAGATGCCTTGCACGCTCGTGGACGAGAGGTAGTCGATCCCGTCCGCGGCGGCGATGGAGCGCTCGAGCGGGGTCGTGATGAATCCCCTCACGAGGTCCGCACTTGCGCCGACATAGACCGTCGTCACGGTTACGGTCGAGTTGTCGTTGCGCGGGTACTGGCGGACGTTGAGCGTCCGGTACGCCTGGAATCCCGCGATCAGGATGACCAGGTTGACCACGATCCCGAGGACCGGACGGCGGATGAAAAGGTCTGTGATCTTCATGGGGCCTCGAGATTCTGCGGCCCGCTCACGAGTCCTTCGGCTTCGGCGCGAGCTGCGCCTCCGGCGACAGGGCGTTGTTCACCTTCACTGCGCTGCCCGGCCGCAGCCTGAAGACGCCCGAGGTGACGATCGTGTCGCCCTCCTTGAGCCCCGCGGTCACGGCGACAAAGTCGCCCTTCTGCACGCCGAGGCGCACGACCTGCTGGCGCACGACCAGCTGCTTCTCGTGCGTGGCGGGGTCCGCCGCCTCGTCGACCACATACACCGTGTTGCCGTAGGGCGCGTAGAGGACTGCCGTCGACGGGATCGTCAGGACCTTGTTGATGACCGGCAGTTCGACCGCGACGTCGACGTACATTCCCGGATGCAGGCGGCCCTCCGCGTTCTGCACGGTCGCCTGGACGCGCACGTTCCGCGTGGCCGAGTCGACGTCGGGGTTGATCGCGGTCACCTTCCCATCGACGTGGCCGTCCGCGATCGCGTCGCCGGTGAGCCTAACCGGCAGGCCGACAGCGAGCTGGCGCAGCTGGTCCTGGGGCACGTAGAAATCGACGAAGATGGGATCCAGGGCCTGGAGCGACACGAGGGCGTCCCCGGCCTTCAGGTTCTGGCCCAGGTTCACGAGGCGGATCCCCAGCTTCCCGGAGAAGGGCGCCTTGATCGTCTTCTTCGCGATCGTGGCACGGATGTTGTCGGCCGCGGCCTCGGCCTGCTTCGCGTTCGCCGCGTCCGCGTCGAACTGGGCCTGCGAGACCGTGGCCTTCGCGAGCAGCTCGCGGGTCCGCTCGAGATTCACGCGCGTCAGGTCGACGGTTGCCTCCGCCGAGCGAAGCTGCGCGGCCTCGGCCGAGGTGTCCTGCCTCACCAGCACGTCGCCCGCCTTGACCGAGCTGCCGGCCTCGAAGGCGATCTCGACGATCTTTCCGTCGAGCTCGGCCGACACGGTGACCCCCTGCACGGCGGAGAGCGACCCCACGGAGGTGATCGCCTGCTGCCAAGTCTCCTGCTTGACCGCGGTCGTGGACACCGACTCGAGGGGCACGACGGCCTTCATGTGGATCAGTGTGTTAATCTGCAGGAACTTTATCCCGCCGATAACCGCTATGATGCCGAGGAGGCCGAGTATGATGATGAAGCGTTTCATTTGCTGGTGAGGTGAGAAGCGGCTTCGCCGGTGGACTGCGCGGCGCCTTCGTGCGCGGACGCGTGGGCCTCGATGTGCGCGGCGGAGGGCATCCCGGCGACCTTGTTCAGGAGCCGAACAAGCGTCTTGCGCTCGTGCTCGGAGAGCGGCGCCATCTGCGCCGCCATCTGCCTGAAGTGCCCGGGCAGGACCTCCTGGAGGGTCTCATGCCCCTTCGGCGTCAGGTGAACGAGCATCATCCTGCGGTCGCCCGAATCGTGCTCGCGGGTCACGAGCCCGTCGCGCTCAAGCGTGTCGACGAGGCCGGTGATGGTCGCCCGCGTCACGCCCGCCTTCTCGGCGAGGTCAGCCGGCGTCTGCGGGACCGGCCTGCCGCCGATCTTGTCGTACAGGAGCATCATCACCGTGAAGCGCCCCGGCGACATGTTGTGCTCGCTCAGGAAGACCTCGCTGCGCCGGTAGGCCTCATCGCCGGCCCGAAGCACGTTCAGGTACGCCTCGCATGCCGAGGGGTCCAGGTCCGGGTGGAGCCGGACCGCCTCCAGGATGCACTCGTAGCGTGGGAGGTCCTTGAGCATCAGCAGCGGCATAGGGCGTCGTCTGGGCGGGATTTGTTGACGAAAGTCGGATAGTTAGGACCCTAATTATTCTACAATCAAGTGGTAAATTCGTCAAAGGTCACCGGGGTTCCGGTATCGATCCGGCGGCCCGCCCCGGCCGTCAGGCTCCCAGCGAACCCACGGCGGCCACCACGGCCTCGGCCGTGATCCCCAATTCCTTGTAAACCACTTGGGATGGCGCGCTTAGACCGAATCGGTCGATGCCTATCACCCTGCCGTCGAGGCCCACGTACTTGCGCCAGAGGGCCGTGACGCCCGCCTCGATCGCGACCCGCCTGCGGCACGCGTTGGGCAGGATGCTCTCCCGGTAGTCCGCGGGCTGCCGGTCAAAGATCTCAAACGAGGGCACCGACACGACGCGCACCCCTGGGCCCAAGAGCTTCGCCGCGCCCAGTGCGAATTGGAGTTCGCTGCCCGAGGAGAGAAGGATGACACTAAGCGGCGCGGTCTCCTGGAGCGCCACGTAGGCCCCCTTCAGCACACCGGCCCTGCGCTCGTGCGGGGGAACCTCGTTAAGGACCGGGACGGCCTGGCGGGTGAGCGCGATCAGCGTGGGGCCCTCCGTGCGCTCGAGGGCGGCCGCGAAGGCGCCGGCCGTCTCCTCCGGGTCGGCCGGCCGGATGACTTCCATCCCCGGGATCAGCCGCAGGGACGAGATCGTCTCCACCGGTTCGTGGGTCGGACCATCCTCGCCGACGCCGATGGAGTCGTGCGTGTAGATGTAGATGACGGGAAGTCTGGAGAGCGCCGCAAGCCGCATCGGCGGCCGCGAATAATCGGCAAAGACGAGGAAGGTGGCGACCGACGGCCGGAAGAGGCCGTCGTAGGCCACGCCGTTGGCGATCGCCGCCATCGCGTGCTCGCGGATGCCGAACCGGATGTTCCGGCCCGAGCGGTTCGTCGGGTCGAAGTCCTTGTCGGCCGCGATGTAGTTGAGCGTGGACCCGTAGAGGTCCGCGCTTCCGCCGATCAGGAGCGGCAGCTCCGCGGCGAGGGGCTGGAGCACGTCGCGGCCGGCGGCCCGCGTGCCGCCGAGCTTAACATCGGGCGCAAAGAGCGGGATCTTCGAAAGGAGGTGGGCCGCGCTCGGCTTTGAGCCCGCGGAGTCGAGGAGCGCCGCCCTTTCGGGATTGGCCTCCCGCCAGGCCGCGTACGTCTTGCCCCAGCGCTTGCGGGCCCGCACGAGCCTGCGCTTGTGCCCGGCAAAGTACGCGCGCACGTCCTCGCTCACGAAGAAGGGCTCGGGCGGAAGGCCGAGCCCCGCGCGCGCAGCGTCCGCAAACTTCACCCCGCCCTCGCCGTGGCCCCTCTGCGTGCCCTGCACCTCGGGGATGCCCTTGGCGATGATCGTCCTAATGATGATCAGCTGCGGCTTGCCGCTCTTGGCCTTCTTGGCCCGGTTGAAGGCCTTCAGGAAGGCCCCCATGTCGTAGCCGTCCACCGTCTGGACGTCCCACTCGATCGCCTTGAACCTCAGGGCGGTGTTCTCGCTCTGGGTCTTGTCCGCCATCGCGTCAAGCGTGACGAGGTTCGAGTCGTAGATGAGGATCAGGTTGTCGAGCTTCTGGTGCCCCGCGAACTCGACGGCCTCCATCGCGACGCCCTCCTGCATGCAGCCGTCTCCGGCGAGGCACACCACGTGGTGGTCGAAGATCGCGTGCGCGGGCGTGTTGAACCGGGCGGCGGCCATCTGGCCCGCCACGGCCATGCCCACGGCGTTTCCAACACCCTGGCCCAGGGGGCCGGTCGTCGCCTCGACTCCCGGCGTCTCGCGGAACTCGGGGTGGCCCGGCGTCATGCTGTGAAGGCTGCGGAACTTGGCGATCTGCTCCATCGGCAGGTCGAAGCCGCTCAGGTGGAGCCATGCGTAAAGGAACATGCTGCCGTGTCCGGCCGACAGGACGAATCGGTCGCGGTTGATCCACCGCGGCTCGTCCGGATTCAGGGATAGCGCGTGCCCGAAGAGCACCGCGCCAACCTCGGCGCACCCAAGCGGGAGCCCAAGGTGGCCCGAGGCGCAGGCGCGCACGGCGTCGATCGCGAGGCCGCGCGCCTGGTTGGCGGCCTTCTCAAGTATGGCGTGTTGAAGGGGCATCGAAATAAAGTCCCACAACTCCTACGGAGTGCAAACGCCGCGTGGAAGCAGAAACTCCGGAGGAACCCGGAGGCCGGCCGTCAGCTCGAGGCGGGCGCGGCAGGGACGGGCGCCGGCGTCTCCGCGTGCCTCGACTTGACCGTGACCGCCACCGCGGCCTTGCCCAGGCGGTCGCGCAGGTAATAGAGCCGCGCCTTCATGGGCTCGGACTCGAGCTCGATCTCGATCTTCTCTATGTTCGGGGAATTGACCGGGAAGACGCGCTCGACGCCCTCGCCGTAGCTGATCCTGCGCACCGTGAACGTCTCGTGGATTCCCGACCCCTTGCGCGCAATCACGATGCCGGAGAAGATCTGGATGCGCTCCTTGTCGCCCTCGCGCACCTTGGTGTGCACGCGCACGCCGTCGCCCACCTTGAACGGCGGAATGTCCTTCTTCACCTGGTTGGCGGTGATTTCCTTGATGATCGGGTTCATGGCTTTAGCCTTGTTTGTATTTGATTGAAAGTCACTTGAGAATATCTGGCCTGACGCTGCGGGTCTTCTCCATGGCACGTGCGGCCCGCCATTTTTCTATCTCGGCATGGTTGCCGGAAAGGAGGACTTCCGGCACGGACATGCCCCGAAATTCGGCGGGACGCGTGTATTGAGGAAAGTCGAGCAACTTGCCGGTGAAAGATTCGTGCGTCAACGACTTTTCCTCGCCGAGGACGCCGGGGACGAACCGGCTGAGCGCGTCTATGACGACCGCCGCGGCGAGCGTGCCGTTGGTGAGGACGTAGTCGCCTATGCTGATCTCAAGATCGATCACCGAGTCGCGGATCCTCTGGTCGATCCCCTCGTAGTGGCCGCTGAGGAGGATGAGGTGGCGCTCCGTCGAAAGCTGGGCCGCGATCGCGGGCGTCAGCGGGACGCCGTCCGGCGTCAGGTAGATCCTCCGGCACCCCGGCGTCCGGAGCTGCTCGATGGCGGCGAAGACCGGCTCCGGCTTCATCACCAT
>CAYQOH010000157.1:0-6399 GCA_964419075.1 uncultured Opitutaceae bacterium
GGGCTCGTGCCGCCGGGCATCGAGCGCTCCGGCGCGAGCCTCGCGGAGCTGCTCGCCATCATGTTCGGCCCCGGCCGCGGCTTTGAGCTAGTCAGCAATGTGAACCGTATCCCCAAGGGTTCCCGGCTGGCGGTTTCCACCACGCTCCTCGGGGCGCTGATCGGTGTCTGCATGCGCGCCACCGGGCAGATCCGGTCCTTGGCAGGCCCAATGGAGGAGCCCGAGCGCCGCATGGTCGCCGCGCGGGCGATCCTCGGGGAATGGCTTGGCGGCTCGGGGGGCGGCTGGCAGGACTCAGGCGGTCTGTGGCCGGGCATCAAGCTGATCGAGGGCGTCGCGGCGCAGCCCGGGGGGGTCGAGTTCGGCGTCAGTCGCGGCTGCCTCCTGCCCCGCCACACGCTGCTCGGCACCGACCGGGTTCCGCAGGCGGCGCGCCTGCGGCTGCAGGAGTCGCTCGTTCTCGTGCACGGCGGAATGGCCCAGAACGTCGGGCCAATCCTGGAGATGGTGACGGAGAAATACCTCCTGCGCAGCGGGGTCGAGTGGGCCGCGCGGCAAACGGCCGTGGCGACCCTCGACGAGATCCTTGGCGAGCTGGCCTCCGGCGACGTGCGCCGCCTGGGGCGCTCGCTCACGTCGAACTTCTTCGGGCCCCTGCAGACCATCATCCCGTGGGTGAGCAACCTGTACACCGAGCGGCTGATCGAGCGCACGCGCGCCGCATTCGGCGACGATTTCTGGGGCTTCTGGATGCTCGGGGGCATGTCGGGCGGCGGCATGGGCTTCATCTTCGCCCCGGAACGCAGGCGCGAGGGGCAGGCGCGGCTCCAGGAGATTATGGAGACCGCCAAGCGGGAGCTTGAGCACGCCCTGCCCTTTGCGATGGACCCGGTGGTCTACGACTTCGCCATCAACGAGCATGGATCGGTCGGCGCGCTGCTGGCGGGCGCGGACGCCCTGCTTCCCGCGGGCTTCTACCAGCAGTCCGTGCCGCGGTGCCTTCGCCAGGAGGCGCGCACCCTCACCCCGCGCGACCGCGGCGATCTGCAGCAGTTCACCCAGGCCGCGCGGCGTCTCCCTGAGTACGGCGCCGTGCTCCCGACGCTCCTCGAGCGCATGCTGCCCTCGTCGTCCGCCGCCCAGGACGCCGGACGGCTGGGCGCCCTCCTCGATGAGAACGGATTCGACCGCGTCCAGCACGAGCAGATCCGCGCCGACCTGCGCAACGGCAGGATCGGCCTGGCGATGAACCGGCTGCCCCCGAGCACCCGGATTGACGACGTGCCCGCCGGGGCGCTCTTCGATCCGGGTTCGGCGTCCGCCGACCTCCGCGAGCGGGGCGAGGCCGCTCTGCGTGCGGGCGAGGTGGCGGTGGTGACCTATTCCGCGGGCGTGGGAAGCCGCTGGACCCAGGGCGCCGGGGTCGTGAAGGGCCTGCACCCCTTCGCGAAGCTCGCGGGCCGCCACCGGAGCTTCATCGAGGCACACCTGGCGAAGACGCGGAAGGCGGGGCGCGCCGCCGGCCTCGCGATCCCCCACGTCTTCACGACCAGCTACCTCACGCACGCGCCGATCGAGCATTTCCTGCGCGAGACCGTAGGCGCCGAACTCGGGCGCGCGGTCTGGCTCTCGCCGGGGCGGTCGATCGGCCAGAGACTTGTGCCCACCGTCCGTGACCTTCATTTTGCCTGGCAGGAGACAGCCCAGCAGAAGCTCGACGAGCAGAAGGAGAAGATGCGCGGGAGCGTGCGCGCCGCGCTTGCGGAATGGGCCCGGCAGGCCGGCGAGGCCTGCGACTACACCGACAACCTCCCCGGGCAGTGCCTGCACCCCGTCGGCCACTGGTTCGAGATACCGAACCTCCTGAAGAACGGCGTGCTTGCGCGGCTCCTCGCCGCGCGGCCCCAGCTGCGAACGCTCCTCGTGCACAACATCGACACCCTCGGGGCGACGGTGGATCCGGCGATGCTCGGATGGTTCTGTGCATCGGGCGCGGCGTTTGGCTGGGAGGTCATGGCTAAGCGGATCGAGGACCACGGCGGCGGCCTGGCGCGCATCGACGGGCGCATCCGCCTCATCGAGGGCCTGGCCCTTCCCCGAGAGGAGGACGAATTCACGCTCACGTACTACAACACGAACACCTGCTGGGTGGACATCGACCGCCTGTTGGGCCTTTTCGGGCTGGGGCGTGCCGACCTGGCCGACGCCTCAAGGACGGCGGCGGCCGTCCGGGCGATCGCGGCGCGGATGCCGACCTACGTGACGCTGAAGGAGGTCAAGAAACGGTGGGGTCACGGCCAGGAGGACGTCTACCCCGTCGCCCAGTTCGAGAAGCTCTGGGGTGACATGACCACGTTGGCCGAATGCGCCCACGCCTTCGCCGCCGTCCCGCGCGCCCGGGGTCAGCAGCTCAAGGACCAGGCCCAGCTCGACGTCTGGCAGCGCGACGGCTCCGCCGCCTACGTCGAATCGCTCGGCGAATGGACCTGAAGTCCCGGATCAACGGCGCCGGGGACGGGGATCCGCCGAGGTTATTGTGCGGATTAGGCCAATTGATGCGCCCCATTGCCCAAGAAACGCGTAGCCCTATGCGCGGCGCCCGCGGACAATCGAGCCACGGGTGACCTGTGGCCGGGCCAGCCCCATCCTGATTAGCCCCAAATGAACCCAACCAATCCACACCGATTGTTGCATGGCGCTGGCCGCCCGGGCTGCGCCGAGTTTCTCCAACGTCTGCGGTCGATCTCCGCCTTTGCGCTTGCCGCCGGACTGTGCCTTCTGCCTCTCACCGGCCGCCTGTGCGGGCAGACGGTGGTGTGGATCGGCGGGCCGTCCGACCCCGTCTTCAGCGCGGCTGCGAACTGGACCCTGGGGGCCGTCCCTCCCAATGACGGGACCTACACAGTTGAATTCACCGATTCGAACGTTCACTTCAGCGCGAACAGCTATGCCTATGTCGCCGTGGACGGGAATATCGACCTCCACGGGCTTACCTTCCTCGGCACGTCGGGAGTCACGGATTATGACATCTATGGGTACGGTGGTTATTCGATAACCCTGGGAAGCGGCGGCATTGCCGCGCAACCAAGCGTGATACCGAACGTGTACCTGAGCGTGCCGATCGTCCTGTCGGCCAGCCAGACTTGGAATTCGGGCAGCGGGAGTTTCTACGCCTACGGGAACATCTCCGAGGCGGGCGGGCCGCAGTCCCTGACGACGATGGGAAATATCGGCCTGATCGGAGACAACACCTTTAGCGGTGGACTAACCGTTGCCTCGGGGACCCTGTACGTCGGCTCCAACGGCGCAGCCGGGACCGGCATCTTGGCGCTCTCAGACGGAACGAGGCTCCAGCTTTGGGGCCCTCCGGCGAGCCTCCCGAATTCAATCAGCCTTGGGAACAACGTCTCACTCGAAAGCGCCTGGGAGAACAACGTCGTAAGCACCCTTACGCTCTCGGGGCCCGTGACGGTCGCAAATCCCCTGACGACGCTCAACCTGGACTATGAGACGCAAGCCGTCCTGTCGGGCCCGATCACGGGCACGGCGACGCCCGCCCTCAGTCTGACCATTTCCGGAAACGACGCCATGCTTCCGGTCGACGGCGGATCGCAGCTGGTGATCGCAGGAAGTCTCAACCATGTGGGTGCAATCGGCATCTCAAACGGCGCCCTGATCCTCGCGCCGGCGGCGGCCCCCTCCACCGCCTACGCGAGCCTCGTGCCCGGAGGGCTCCAGGTGGGCGCCAGCGGCACCGCCTACCTGGGCCTCGACGGCGCGTTCACCCAGGAGGGCGCCGTGTCGGGCTTCCTTGCGACATTCGGTCCGAGCCTCGGCGCTTCGATCAACGGGACGCTCGGGTTCGACACGTTTGCGAGCCCGGCAAGCCCGCAGACCTTCAACGACCCGATCGACCTGAGCGGCTTCACAAGCTACAACTTCACGGGCCTCGGATCGGCAACATCCGCCATTCTGGGAGCCGGGGCGACGATTACGCCGTCAGGCGGCACGAACAGCTACCTCTTTGGTGGAGGAGGCGGGACACTGATCGTCAACGGCACCCTGGCCGACATCGAGGGAACCCAGCTCGTCATGAACTATGCCCCGGAGCCGCTCACCCTGATTCTTCAGGGAACCAACGCCTACACCGGGGGCACCTCGGTCAACCACGGCGTGCTTATCTTCAACTCCCCCCCGCCCGCGGGAGCTGGCTCCCTCTCGGCCAACGGCGGTTACATTGGGTATGCTGAATTGGCGGGCATCTCAACGCCCCAGCAGTTCGTCAATCTCTTCAGCCCGTATGCGCTGGGCGCGGTGATCGGATTTGATTCCCTTGTTTCGCCCCAGACCATCGCGAGCCCAATCGACCTGTCGGGCTTCTCTGAGGGATACACTCCGTTTCTCGGCACCGCGACCGCCGCCACGATCTCAGCCGAAATCACGTCGCCCAACGGCCAGCTTCAGTTCACGGGTGTAAAGGGCGGGCAGCTGACTGTCAGCTCTACGCTCACGGGGTCAAACGACGTTGTCGTTGGCCTGCCGAACCCGATCGAGGCGAACGGCAGCGTGTCCTCGGTCACGCTCTCGGGCGCAAACACGTACGGCGGAGGGACGACGCTCAACAGCGGGATACTTTATGTCACGAACTCGAGCTCACTGGGGACTGGCGCATTGACCGCGCAGGGTTATAACGTGGAGATCCTGGCGCCCTCGGGGGGCAATGTGGCGCTTGGCAATAACATCACCGTCAACAGCACCCTGACCCTGGGACAAACCGGGAACGCGAACGTTCTAACTCTGTCCGGGGTCATCAGCGGGCCCGGAGGCCTGACCATCTCGGGTGATGTCGCCCTCGACGGGGCCAACACTTACGCGGGGGGGACATCGATCTATAACAACCTGCAGACCATCAACCTCGCAATCGGCGGCCCGAGCCCGTTTGGATCCGGGCCGGTGAGCATGTATGACATCTCAACCGTGACCGTCAACACTCCGAACCTGACGGTAACCGACCTGAGCGGCTACGCGACGGAGATGGATCTCGCCTCGAACACAACCCTGACGCTCAACACCGATCTGAGTGTCTCCCAACCCTCAAGATTCTGGTGTGACATCAACGGTGACGGCACGGCGCAGCTCGTGAAGACGGGCGCGGGCGCGCAATACCTCAATGGCACGTCGACCTACGGCGGCGGCACGACCGTCGGCGCTGGCGTGCTCATCGCCGGCTCGAACACGGCGCTCGGCACCGGAACGGTGACGGTCCAATCCGGCGCCGGACTGGGAGCCGACTCCGGAGTCACGCTCACCAATGCGATCGCCTTGAACCCGGGTTCCGCACTCGGCGGGATGGGAACGTTCTCCCCTCCCGGCGGAGTGGCATTTGCAGGCGGCGCCAAGGTTTCACCAGGATCCGATGGAGACACGGCGCCGTTCATCGCAACCCTCTCCTTCGGAACGCCCGTAACGTTCGGTTCCGGTGGGGTCTATATCTTTGATCTCGAGTCGGCAGCCGGGACCCCGGGGTCCGGCTATGACACGCTCGACATCTCCGGGTCGTCGCTTTCGATCAGCGCCACGCCGGCATTGCCGTTCGTGATCAATGTCAGGTCGGTCGATCCCGGTAGCGGCCAGCTGGGCCTGGCCGGCTTCAATTCGTCGCAGCCCTACACCTGGACGCTCCTTAGCGCGGGCTCGGTGTCGGGATTCGATTCGAATTCATTCCTGATCGACACTTCCAGCTTCCAGAATCCGCTCAATGGCGGAAGCTTCTTCGTTTCGGAGAACGGGAACGCGCTCGACCTCAACTTCACGCCCGTCCCGGAACCGGCGGCATGGCTTCTCATGGGCGCGGGGATGGCGACACTCGGCGCCCGCATTCTCAGGCCGAAGCGCCCGGGTTCTCCAAGGGCGCCCGCCCCCGATAGCTGACGCGGATCCCGCGAAGACGCTACATGGGTTCGGCTCCTCCGCCACGAACTGCGGCCGGATGTTGCGATCGCGGCGCATTCCGGCTTCAACCCAGCGGACGATTTGACCTCCAGGACCAAGAACGCCCTCCCCGAAAGCGACAGGAGGCTCCAGAAGCGGCTGCGCCTCGCGGGAGCCGTCATCCTCCTGGCCGGATTGGCTGCGGCGGCGCTGGCCTATCGCTCCGCCGTGACGGACTACGACAGCGCCTACGTGAAGATGCTCAACAACACCAAGAAGAATGAGTACGACATGGAGCTCATCGGGGGAAAGGCCAACATCCTCGCTTCCGAGCTCCGGGAGTGGTTCGCAAGCCTGTGGCACGGCAGGAGACTGGCGCGCACGCTGACCGTCCTCTCCGTGGGCGGATCCCTGGCGTGCTTCTTCGTGGCCCACCGCCTGAACTATATCCCGGCCGCCGAAGGCCGG
>CAYQOH010000158.1:0-6365 GCA_964419075.1 uncultured Opitutaceae bacterium
CCGTAGGAGATCGCCCCCAGGGGCGCGAGCCGCTCCAGCGCCGACACCCCGGGCTTCCAGCGCCCGATCGACCAGGCAAACCCGAGCAGCAGCCCGTAGCACGTCATCGCGCCGGGCTCCGCGGCGTCGCCGCAATAGAGGCCCTGGACGAGGCCGGCCGTCGCGACCGCCAGGCAGAAGACGGTGAGCCTGCGCTGCCAGGCGGCGGCGCGGCCGGTCACCGCGAGGAGCAGCCACACGAGCGCCGGGAGCATGTCCAGCCTGTGGAGCGAGGGCAGCGGGAGCGGGGACACGGCATCGGGCACGTGCAGGCGCAGGAGCAGGCCCTGGAGCGGCGCCATCGGCCAGGTGACAACGACCGCCAGCATCGCGCTCGGCCAGTTGCCGGTGCGCCCCTGCCTTGGCGCGAGCCACGCGACCGAGAGGCCCGCGATCCAATACAGGGCGCCGAGGGCGTAGCTCGAAAGGAGGACATGCCCGCCGGGAAGCGCCGCGGTCGCGGAGAGGAGCGCGGCCAGGCACACGACCCAGACGATTCGCGGGGCAAGCCACCAGACCCCGAGGAACGCGGCGTAGTAGAGCGCCTCGAAGTTGAGCGACCAGAGGTTCAGGTTGTCCGGCATCACCTCGACGCCCAGCCCGAACGGATAGGCCTTGAAGCTCTGGAGGAACGCAAGGTTCCCGAGCACGGTGGCCCAGGCGACCTGCGGCAGGAGCATCCAGCTCAGGAGCACCGCGGCCGTGTTGACGGGAACCAGCCGCAGGAGCCTGCGCCCGACGTAGGCGCGGGCCTCCGGTCCCGAGAAGGTCGACCGGGTCGTCAGGCCGATGACGTAGCCGCTCAGCACGAAGAAGAAGAGGACCGCGACCGACCCCAGGTTGAACCACCAGAACCGGCGCGAGGGGACGTAGGCCGGGTCGAGCCTGAGGTAGGGCATGGTCGCGTGCGCGTAGAGGACGAGCCCGGCGCAGATCCCCCTCAAGCCCTCGAGGGCCATGTCGCGGGTGCCGGCCTCCGGGGCCGCCGGCGGGGAGAGCGTTCTGGCGAACCACGCCTTCACGGGCGGGCCTTGCGGGTCGGGAGCCTGGGCGGGTGAGGGGATTCCACGGTCGCTTGCGGGTACTCAACCGGGCGCGACAACCCGAATCAACGCCCAAGTGCCGGGTGGCGCCGCGGGACCCTCAGCGGGCGGGACCGCGCCCGTCGAGGACCGAGACCCACGCGGCCCACCCGATGAGGACACCCTGCAGCGGAAGGCGGATCCATAGGGTTGCCGGCGAGAAGGCGAATCCCGGCATTCGGCCCTCCAGGGCGACGTGCAGGTTGGCCGGGAAGACCGCCACGAGGAGCGCAATCAGGCCCCATCCCGCGGCCTTCCTGAGGCGCGGCACAAGGAGGCCGGCGCCGCCCAGGACCTCGCACGCGCCCGCCACCGCGCTCAGGAGGGAGGGCCGGGGGAGCCATCCGGGCATCATCGCGGCGTACAGGGCGGGCGCGCGGAAGTGGATCGCTCCCGCGGCCATCATGAAGGCCGCGAGAAGCCACCGCAGGATCGCCCGGGTCATGGGGCCGCCGCGCCCTCGATCCCGGTGAGGAACACGTCGACCAAGGCCTTGCGGTAGTCGGAGTCCGTGTAGTCGCGCCACTTCCTCAGGGTGGACCGGCGGAGCACGGAGGCGAGGATCGCCCCCGCAAACAGGTCCGCGGCGACGGCCGGGTTGAGGCCGGCCCGAGCCTCGCCCTTCGTGCCGGCGAGCGTGATCCGCTTCACGAGCGCGGCGCGCATCGGCCAGAAGATCCCCTTGAGGGCCTGCTGCTGGCAGACGGCGTGCCGGTGGATCTCGCCGATCATGGTGCGCACCAGGGGCAGGTTCTCCACCAGGAGCGCCTCGTAGCGGACCGCGAACGACTCCAGGTCGGCGCGCAGGCCGAGCGTGCCGCCGTCCCCGCGGCGTTGCGCGGGGCGCTTCTCCTGGCCAAAGGCCGAGCCGACCACGGCCTCGATCAGGTGCTCCTTGGTGCCGAAGTGCCGGAACAGCGTCACCTCATTTACACCGGCCTCGCGGGATATCTCGCGGGTCGTGGCGCCCTCAAGCCCGTCGCGCGCGAAGACGCGCGCGGCGGCGTTCAGGAGAAGCTGCCTGGCCGGGGGGCGCCGGCGGGCAGCACGGGGAGGGGTACTCATGCAAGTGCTTGCTTGCAATCATTTGGAACTTATGAAAGATGTTCAAGTCTCATTTCTAGGAGCTCCCTTTTCCGCATGAACCCGTCACGAACAACCCAATCCAAGCCCGCACTGGGCGGGATCCTCACCTGATGGCCCCCGTCATCATCTTGGGCGCCATCATGGTGTTCGTCTTCTGGGACACGACGGAAGGCAAGTAGACGAGGCGTTTGGCCTTGCCCGCAGGGGCGCCCCCCAGCAGCGTGGCCGCCCTAAACGTGAAGATCGGATTCCTCGGGGGGAGCTTCGACCCGATACATTTTGGCCACCTGCTTGCCGCACAGGACGCGTACGAGCAGCACAGGCTTGACCGGCTGGTCATCGTTCCCGCCTCCCAGTCGCCGATGAAGCCGGGCGACATGCAGTCGACCGCAGCCGACAGGCTGGCGATGGTGCGGGCGGCCACGGAGTGGGACACCCGCATCGAGGTCTCCGACGTCGAGCTGCGCAGGGGGGGCGTGAGCTACACGATCGACTCGGCAAGGCATTTCCGGGCGGCCTACCCGGGGGACGAGCTTTACTGGGTGATCGGGGGCGACCAGCTGCCCCAGCTCCACCTCTGGAAGGACATCGACGAGCTGGCGAAGCTGGTCGAGTTCATCTTCCTGGAAAGGCCGGGCTACCCGGTAAGGGCCGCGCCGGCCGTGCCCGGGCTCAGGCTGCACCGCTGCGACGGCCATTTGCTGGCGATAAGCTCGACGGAGCTCCGGGACCGGACCCGGCGCCACCTCTCGCTCGATTATTTCGTTCCGCACAAGGCGATTGTTTACATCCGCGAGAAGGGGCTGTATCGGGACCAGCGTTGAAACTGAACCACGCCCAATCCCTGGACCTCGCGAGACTGTGCTGCCGCGCACTCGACGCGAAGAAGGCGGAGGACATCCGAGTGATCGATGTCTCCGCGCTCTCGTCGATCACGAATTTCCTGGTCATAGCGACCGCCACGTCCGAGCCGCATGTGAGGGCGCTGCGCGTGGAGCTCGAGAAGGCGCTGGACTCGTCAAAGTCTCAAATTGTTGGTGTAGAGACCGCTAGCGAGAGTGGCTGGACCGTCATGGATGCCTTTGACGTCATGGTGCACATCTTCACGGCTGCGACCCGCTCCCGATACCGGCTGGAGCACCTTTGGAGGGATGGAGACGAGGTTTCGGTCAAGGCCCTTCTGGGGGCCGAGGGACGGCCCCCGGCTCTCAAGGTACGGCCGCGAAAGGCGAAACCAGTCAAGTCCAGGGCGACCAAGGCCAAGGCGATCAAGAAGACAACGCGCACAAGGAAGACGGGCAGGTAGCGGCGGGCGTTTCTTTGCCAAGCCCTTCGCCCTCAACGCCGGACCGGCCGCCAGAGGCCTAATTCGGGATACCTAGAACTACGTAGTCGAATCGAGATTCGCAGCTTGAATGCATTCAGGCTGCGGCCTAACCTTCTAGCGCCCAAATTCTGGGCATGTATATAATAAAACGATAACAAACATAAGTTAAGGTGTCACATGAAAAACAAAAACAAGGGTTTTACCCTCGTGGAGATCATGATCGTCGTGGTGATCATCGGCCTATTGGCGTCGATGGCCATCCCGGCGTTTCAGAAGGTTCGTTCCAACTCGCAGGACAAGGCTGTTCTCAATAATGCCCGTCAGCTGTCTGCCGCGAGCGACCAGTATTACCTCGAAAACGGCGTCTCGACGGTCGCAATATCCGACCTGCTGGGGCCGACATCGTACATCAAGGCCTTGAATTCGGTGGCCAACGAATCGTATCCCACGGGCTTCTCGCAGGGCACGACGATCACGATCTCCAGCGTCGCCGGCGTGCGCACGATCACCTACTCACCGTAATATTGGAGTAAATCTCTGAACTCGGCCTTGGCGCTCCGTCAAGCGAACCGATTGCGGTTGAACGTGTTGATTACAGATGGGAACAGAGGAATGAGCACTAACACGTACGCGCCATTGTTTTCCCTTGCCGGGCAAAAAGGCCGGTTCATAAACTAGCACAAGTTTGCAAATGTTTGCAGATGACAGGAAAGAGTCCCGTAAATCATAAAAAAATAAGCACATAGGCATCACATGAAAATCACTAGCAACAATTCCAAGGGCTTCACCCTTGTCGAAATCATGATCGTCGTCGTCATCATCGGTCTCTTGGCCGCCATGGCGATCCCGGCCTTCCAGAAGGTCCGCACGAACTCCCAGGACAAGGCAGTCCTCAACAACGCCCGCCAGCTGTCGGCCGGCGCTGACCAGTACTACCTCGAGAACGGCGTCTCCACGGTGGCCCTCACCGACCTGATCGGGCCGACCTCCTACGTCAAGGCGCTCAACTCGGTCGCGAACGAGTCGTATCCCGCGGGCTTCTCGCAGGGCACGACGATCACGATCGCCAGCATCGCCGGCGTGCGCACCATCACGTACTCCCCGTAATTAACCAGGTTAGGTTTATCATAATAATACATAGATCAAAGAGACCAAAAATGAACATCACACGCAACTCGTCCAAGGGCTTCACCCTTGTCGAAATCATGATCGTCGTCGTCATCATCGGCCTGCTGGCCGCCATGGCGATCCCGGCCTTCCAGAAGGTCCGCACGAACTCCCAGGACAAGGCAGTCCTCAACAACGCCCGCCAGCTGTCGGCCGGCGCTGACCAGTACTACCTCGAGAACGGCGTCTCCACGGTGGCCCTCACCGACCTGATCGGGCCGACCTCCTACGTCAAGGCGCTCAACTCGGTCGCGAACGAGTCGTATCCCGCGGGCTTCTCGCAGGGCACGACGATCACGATCGCCAGCATCGCCGGTGTCCGGACGATCACGTACTCCCCGTAATATCGACATTCGGGGATAATTCCCCAAGTTCAAAGCCGCCTGCTTCACGTGGGCGGCTTTTTTGGGTCCCGAATCTAACGTCATGAACGGTCCATCCCTTGCGCCGGTCCTCTCCGACCGGAGGCTCTGGTTGTTCGTGGCCCTGTCCGCGCTCTGCGCGGCGACGGGGTTTCTCCTTGTGCCTGACCGGTTGGCCCTGCCGCTCGTCACACAGACAGGCTACTGGTGCGTCCTGGCTGCGTTCGTGCTGTTTGTCTGGGCGCTCTGGCGCGCCTACAGGGAGGACCTTGCGCGGGTGCGCGCCGGCGGACTCGCGGGGTTCGACTGGGCCTCCCTCGCCGTGGTCGCCGTCGGCGGCACGGTGCTCATCGTCCACGAGTCCTTCGGGTTCAAGATCGTGATGGACGAGGTGATGCTCGCCGGGACTTCGATGAGCATGCACTTCGACAGGAATGTCATCACCCCCATGCGGGGCGGCGACATCCAGGGCGCCTTCGTCATCCTCGGGGGCAACCTCGACAAGCGGCAGCTGTTCTTCCCGTTCCTCGTGTCGCTCCTGCATGACCTCACGGGCTACAGGGTCGAGAACGCCTTTGTCCTGAACGGCATCCTGAGCTTCATCTTCCTCGGCCTGGTGAACGCGGCCGGCCGGAAGCTGGCGGGGCGGCAGGCGGGCTGGCTCGGCGTCGCGCTCTTCGCGGGCCTCCCGCTCCTCGCCCAGAACGCGACCGGCGGCGGGTTCGAGCTCCTGAACCTCGTCATGATCCTGGCGACGATGCTCCTCGGCGCCCGGTACATCGAGCGGCGCGACGGCGCCTCGATCGCCGCGTTCTGCCTCTCGGCGATGCTCATGACGCAGGTCCGGTACGAGTCGGGCGTCTTCCTAGTACCGGTCGCCGGGATCATCCTCTGGGTGTGGTGGAGGGAGGGAAGGGCGACCCTGCCGTGGCCGGTGATGGCGATACCGCCCCTCATGATCCACTGCGCCCTGCACACGCGGATCTTCACCATCAGGTCCACGGCATGGCAGCTGCAGAGCAAGCCGGAGTTCACCAAGCCATTCTCGCTCGAAAACGTCCCGAAGAACGTCGTGCACGCCCTGGGCTTCTTCTTCGGCAAGCCCACCGACCAGCCGAACTCGTACGTCCTCTCGGCGCTCGGCTGCGTCGCGCTCGCCTTCTTCATCCTCCTCGTCTCGAAGAAGGTGAGGGCGCTCGCAAGGGAGACGCCGGTCTCCGCTGCGAACGTGTTCTTCGCCGCCGGGTTCGCGGCCCAGCTCGGCCTCATGATGTGCTACTTCTGGGGGCAGTTCGACGACGC
>CAYQOH010000159.1:0-6323 GCA_964419075.1 uncultured Opitutaceae bacterium
TGGACGAGGCCGGCGTCATGGAGAAATTCGGGGTGCCCCCCGCGAAGATCGCCGATTACCTGGCGCTCGTGGGCGACACCTCCGACAATATCCCGGGCCTCGGCGGGGTGGGGCCGAAGACGGCGGCGAAGTGGCTCGCCGAGTTCGGCAGCCTCGAGGGCGTCATCGCGGCGGCGGACCGGGTCGCCCCGGAGCGGTTCCGCGCGGCGGTGGCCTCCTCCTCCGAGCTTCTCCGCAGGAACCTGAAGGTGACGACGCTCAACCTGTCGCTGCCGCCCCTGGCGCTGGCGCGCCCGGAGCCCAGCCCGGCCGAGCTCTACGGCATCCTCGAGAGGATGGAGATGCGCTCCGCGCTCGCGGAGGCCAGGCAGCGCTACGGGCAGCCGGAGCTCTTCTAGGGCGACGCGGCGGTCGCCGGGCTACACGCCCTTGTCGGAGACCTTCTTCGGATCGAAGATGTAGCCGATGCCGTGGACCGTCCGGAAGTCCGCCAGGTCCAGGCCCTTCGACTTGAAGATCTCGCGCACCTTGACCACGTACTGGTCGAGGGAGCGGCTCTTGACGTCGGCGTGCTGGCCCCACACCGCGTGGATCAGGGCCTTGCGCGTGATCACCTCGCCCTGGTGGTCGTTCAGATAGGCAAGGATCCCGAGCTCCTTGCGGCCGACCGTGATCGTTTCCCCGCCGGGAAACGTGACCTCCAGGCGCACCGGGGCGACGTGCGCGCCGCAGAAATCGAACGGCTCGGTGTTCACCTTGACGTTCTTCGTGAGGTTCAGGTCCTCCTTGTAGTCGGCGCGGCGCAGCACCGCCTTGATGCGGGCGGTCAGCTCGGGGTAGCTGAACGGCTTGGTGATGTAGTCGTCGCCGCCCTGCTCAAGGCCGTGGACCTTGCTGTTCTCCTCAAGGTTGGCCGTCAGGAAGATGACGGGCACGTTGATGTCGGCCGCCTTCAGGTCCTCGTACAGCTCGAACCCCCCCTGGTCGGGAAGGACGAGGTCCAGGAGGACCAGGTTTGCGAAATTGTGCTGGAGGAACTTGAGCGCGTGGGCGGCGCGGTTGCACACCTGAACCCGCATGCCCCCGCTCTCCAGGTGCTGGGCGATGAGCTGTGCCAGATCGGGCTCGTCCTCGACGACTACGATGAGGGGCTTGGGGCTCTGCCGCGTCGGCTGTGGGTCTGGCATAGGCGGTCTAACCAGCTTTTTACCGTCGAAAAGCGCGATGTCAACCCGAGTGAGCCCCGAGCATTTTGCTTGAACGGCAACGTCGACAGGCGACTCTGGGTCCTTGTGCCGGACCCAAAGCCAATCCTGATGCTCGGGCTGCCCAAGGGCAGCCTCGAGGAGTCCACCCGAAACCTTTTCGCCAAGGCGGGCTGGAAGATCACAAGCAACTCGCGGTCCTACCGGCCCGCGATCGACGACCCGGAGCTCGACGCCCGCTTCGTCCGCGCCCAGGAGGTGAGCCGCTACGTGGAGCACGGGTTCTTCGACTGCGGGCTCACGGGCCTTGACTGGATCAAGGAGAACGAGTCCGACGTCGTCGAGGTCTGCGACCTGGTCTACAGCAAGGCCTCGGCCGCCAAGTCGCGCTGGGTGCTCTGCGTGGCCGAGGACTCGCCGGTGCGGGCGCCGGCCGACCTGGCGGGCAAGCGGGTCGCCACCGAGCTCGTCCAGACCGTCAAGCGCTACTTCGCGTCGCGAAAGATCAAGGTGGAGGTCGAGTTCTCTTGGGGGGCCACGGAGATGAAGGTCCCGGACCTCGTGGACGCGATCGTCGACATCACGGAGACCGGGTCGTCGCTGCGCGCGAACAAGCTGCGCATCGTCGACACGCTGCTCGAGACCAACACGAAGCTGATCGCCAACAAGAAGGCCTGGGCCGATCCCGCGAAGCGCCGCAAGATCGAGACGATCGCGCTGCTCGTCCGCGGCGCGCTCGAGGCCGAGTCGAAGGTCGGCCTCAAGATGAACGCGCCCCGCAAGGCGCTCGCCGCCATCATCAAGGCGGTGCCGTCCCTCAGGGACCCGACAATCTCCCCGCTCAACGATCCGGACTGGGTCGCCCTGGAGACGATCATCGACGAGAGCGTCGTACGCGAGATCCTGCCGCAGCTCAAGGCGCTCGGCGCCGAGGGCATCGTGGAGTACCCGCTCAACAAGGTCGTCTATTAGCGATGGCCAAGCTCGCGATCGGACTTATCCAGCACGCGTGTTCGGCCGATCCGGCGGCCAACCAGAGGAGGGCGCTGGCGCTGGCCGACAAGGCCGCCCGCCTCGGCGCGAACATCATCTGCACCCAGGAGCTCTTCCGCTCGCAGTATTTCTGCCAGAGCGAGGACTACGGGAACTTCCGGCTGGCCGAGAGGATCCCGGGCCCCGCCACGCAGGCCTTCCAGAGGCTCGCCCGCAAGCGGGGTGTGGTGGTCGTCGCCTCCCTCTTCGAGCGGCGCGCGAGCGGCCTCTACCACAACACCGCGGTCGTCATCGACGCCGACGGCTCGCTCCTCGGCATCTACAGGAAGATGCACATCCCGGACGACCCGCTCTACTACGAGAAGTTCTACTTTGCTCCGGGCGACACGGGCTTCAGGGCGTGGACGACCCGGTTCGGGACGGTCGGGGTCCTCATCTGCTGGGACCAGTGGTACCCGGAGGCGGCCCGGCTGACCGCGCTCGGTGGCGCCGAGATCCTCTTCTGCCCCACCGCGATCGGCTGGCACCCCGGGGAGAAGCGGCGGCTCGGGGCGCAGCAGCACGACGCGTGGGAGACGGCGCAGCGCGCGCACGGCATCGCGAACGGGTGCTTCGTCGCGGCGTGCAACCGGGTCGGGCACGAGGCGCCGGCGGGAGGCGCGGGGATCGAGTTCTGGGGCCAGAGCTTCGTCTCGGGCACGGGCGGCCAGGTGCTCGGGAGGGCGTCGGCGTCGAAGGAGGAGGTCCTCGTCGTCCCGGTGGACCTCGCGGAGGTGGACGCGACCCGCACGCACTGGCCCTTCCTGCGCGATCGCCGGATCGACGCGTACGGCGACCTTGTGAAGCGATTCCGCGACTGACGCCCGCCATGCCTGCTGCCAATAGGACGCCGGCCGCGCTCGGCTTCAGGATGCCGGCGGAGTGGGAGAGGCAGGAGGCCGTGTGGATGTCCTGGCCCCACAGGCGCAGGACGTGGCCCGGGAACTTCAGGCCGATCCCCGGCGTGTTCGCCGAGGTCGCGGCGCGCATCAGCGAGCGCGAGAGGGTCCGCCTGAACGCCCCGCGGGCCCTCGAGGCGCGGGCCCGCATGATGATCGAGGCGGCGGGCGCCGACATGGGCAACGTTGAATTCTTCAACCACCCGACCAACGACGCCTGGTGCAGGGACAACGGCCCCATTTTCGTGCGCAATGACCGGACCGGCGAGGTGGCCGTGACGGACTGGGAGTTCAACTCGTGGGGGGGCAAGCATCCGCCCTTCGACCTGGACAACCGGATACCCGCGCGGGTTGCCCGGGCCCTCTCGCTGCGCCGGTTCAGGACCGGGATGGTCCTCGAGGGGGGGTCGATTGACGTGAACGGCGCCGGGCTCCTGCTGACGACCGAGGCGTGCCTGCTCAACCCGAACCGCAACCCTGGGCTCACCCGGCCGGAGATCGAGCGCCGCCTGATGGGCGACCTCGGCGTCTTCGAGGTCATCTGGCTTGGCAAGGGCATTGCGGGGGACGACACGGACGGCCACGTGGACGACCTGACCCGGTTCTTCAGCGAGTCGGGCGTCCTCACGTCCGTCGAGCGCGACCGGCGGAGCCCGAACTACCGCGCGCTCGGGGAGAACCTCGAGCGCCTGCGCTCCGCGCGGGCGGCGTCGGGACGACGGCTCGATGTCGTCAGGCTGCCGACGCCGGCGCTCTGCAGGCGCAACGGGCAGGTGCTGCCGGCCAGCTACGCCAACTTTCTCGTCATCAACGGCGCCGTGCTCATGCCGGCCTTCCGCCAGCCCGCACGCGACCGCGAGGCGGCCGAGGTGATCGCCTCGTGCTTCCCGGGCCGCGAGGTGATCCCCATAGATTGCTTGGAACTCGTATGGGGCCTTGGCACGCTGCACTGCATCACGCAACAGCAGCCGGCCCCCATCACATGAAGACCCTCAAGATATTCGCGGCGGCGTTGGCAGCCGGGCTCCTCTGGGGATGCAACTCCGACCTGCGCGACGAGGTGCGCTCGGCGCTCGGACCGCGGGAGGCGCCGCGCTCACAGGTCTTCCAGGCTGGCCAGAAGGAGGCCTTCGAGGCGGTCAGGGCCGCCGTGGACCAGATGAGCTTCACCTTTGTCAGGGGGGGGCCGGCCACGGGGGATCTCGAGGCGATGAGCGGCGTGGCGAGCGGCGACGAGCCCAACAGTTCCCGCCAGATCCTCATGAAGGTGCACCTGAGCCCCGCGGGCGATGCGGGCACGCAGGTGCAGGTCTCGCTGATCGAGACGCTCGAGGCCGATTCGTCCCACCAGCCGGGCATGGCGACGCAGACCCCCCTTCACGACACGCCCCTCTACAGCGTTTTCTTCAGGGAGGTGCAGAAGGCTCTCACTGCGCCCGCCCAGAAGCGGTGATGATCTGTTAGTCTTTGTCATGATATAAGTTGCGTGTCCTCGGGGCCCTGTTTTGGGCGGTCCGGCCGCCCCGGGGCGGCGATAGGCCCCCGCCCGGCGCCGAGATTGTGCTTGCCCGGCCGGCGTGGCGGATGGTTTTCTGAACCTTCGCGGCATTTTCTATCGGTCAGACCTGCGCCGCCGCGATGCTCCCGCAGGGCCTGAGTTTCAGTACAACCGTCAACCCGTGGCCGAAAGGCCTGCCGTGGTGGCCGGGGTGCTCCGGAGCAGGCGCGCCGACCATCCGTTCCCAGCCCATGAGTTCATTAATGCAAGAGCTGCTCGCTCAATCCTCCTTCGACAAGCTCAAGGAGGGCGCAATCGTCCCCGGCACCATCACGGAAGTCCGCCAAAACGAAGTCGTCGTCGACATCGGCGGCAAGTCCGAGGGGGTCATACCCGCAAACGAGTTCATCGACATCGGAGACCTTCAGATCGGATCAACGATCGAGGTCCTGGTCGAGAAGCTCGAGGACAGGGACGGAAGCCCGATCCTGTCCTTCGACAAGGCCGAGCAGAAGAAGAACTGGGACAACATCCTCACGCGGTTCCCCGAGGGCTCCGTGGCCACGGGCCGCGTGAAGGCCAAGGTCAAGGGCGGGCTCATCATCTCGATCGGCGTCGACGCGTTCATGCCGGCCTCGCACATCGACGTGCAGCCCCCGAAGAACCTGGACCAGTACGTGGGGCAGACCTACGACTTCAAGGTCCTCAAGATCAACCTCGAGAGGAAGAACATCGTCCTCTCCAGGCGGGAGCTCATCGAGCAGCAGCGCACCGACAAGCGCCGCGCCCTCCTCGACTCCATCCAGCCCGGCCAGTTCCGCAAGGGCGTGGTCAAGAACATCACGGACTTCGGCGCGTTCATCGACCTGGACGGCATGGACGGGCTGCTCCACATCACCGACATGAGCTGGGGCCGCATCTCCCACCCGAGCGAGATGCTCAAGCAGGGCGAGGAGATCGAGGTCATGATCATCGAGGTCAACCGCGAGAAGGAGCGTGTGTCGCTCGGCCTGAAGCAGACGACCAAGAACCCCTGGGACGAGATCGACCGCAAGTTCCCGGTCGGGGCCAAGGTCCGTGGGAAGGTCGTCAACCTGGTGCCCTACGGCGCGTTCGTCGAGATCGAGCCCGGGGTCGAGGGCCTCGTCCACATCACGGAGATGTCCTGGACCAAGCGCATCACGAAGCCCTCCGAGCTGCTCAAGGTCGGCCAGGAGCTCGACGCCGTTGTCCTCGGCATCCAGAAGGAGGAGCAGAAGATCTCGCTCGGCCTGCGCCAGCTAGAGCCCAACCCGTGGGACATGGTCCGCCACAACTACCCGATCGGCGCCCGCGTCCGCGGCAAGGTCCGCAACATGACCACCTACGGCGCCTTCATCGAGCTCGAGGAGGGCATCGACGGCATGGTCCACGTCTCGGACATGAGCTGGACGCGCAAGGTCAACCATCCCTCAGAGGTCCTCAAGAAGGGCGACGAGGTCGACGCCATCGTGCTCGACATCGACCCCCAGCAGCAGCGCATCAGCCTCGGCATGAAGCAGCTCGCCACCGACCCGTGGTCGGACATCGACAGCTTCTTCAAGATCGGCGACGTGGTCGAGGGCACGGTCACGAAGGTGACCTCGTTCGGCGCGTTCGTGGAGCTGAAGGACGGCATCGACGGCCTCGTGCACATCTCGCAGATCAGCG
>CAYQOH010000160.1:0-6278 GCA_964419075.1 uncultured Opitutaceae bacterium
CGAGCGCCTGCAGCTCGAGCGCCAGCTCCTGCAGGCGCAGAAGATGGACACGGTCGGCACGCTCGCCGGCGGCGTGGCGCACGAGTTCAACAACATCCTTTCCGCCATCATCGGCAACATGGAGCTCGCCGTCCTCGAGAACCCGGAGGACCAGATCTACAAGGACTATCACAGGAACGTCCTGATGTCGTCCTGGCGCGCGCGCGACCTTGTGAAGCGCATCCTTTCGTTCAGCAGGAGCCACGAGCCCGAGCGCCGCCCCGTGCGGATCGACCAGCTGGTCGCCGAGGCGGCGAGCCTCATCCGGGCCACCGTGCCCGCGACCATCGAGCTGGATATCGAAGGCGCCCGGGCGGCCACTGAGATCCTGGCAGACGCGAACGAGCTCCAGCAGGTGCTCCTGAACCTCGCTGCGAACGCGGCGTACGCGATGCGCGACGGGCGCGGCATCCTCACCTTCGCCACGCGCACCGTGGACTTTGCCGCACCCCGCGAATGCGCGCTAACCCTGCTTCCCGCGGGCCCGTACCTCGCGCTCGAGGTGGCCGACACCGGGACGGGGATCGACCCCGTGAACCTCTCAAAGGTCTTCGACCCGTTCTTCACGACGAAGCCCGTCGGCGAAGGCAGCGGACTTGGTCTTTCGATCGCCCACAGCATTGTCGCCGGGCACGGCGGCGGCATCGAGGTCTCCAGCTCACCGGGCGCCGGAACCAGGTTCACGCTCTATTTCCCGATCGCGCCAGCGGCCGCGCCGGCCGCGGCCCGAGCCGTTGGCACGGCAGGGACGGCCGCTCCAGCGCGCGGGAAGGCCGAACAGATCGTCGTCATCGATGACGAGGAGCGCGTCGGCTCCGTCGTGGAAAAGGTGCTCCGCCGTCTTGGCTACAACGTGCGGCGCTTCCTGGCAGCGGACGAGTTCTACGGCGAGCTCAAGGCGGCGCCCTTCCATGTGGACGTGGTCCTGACGGACCAGACGATGCCGCGCATGACCGGACTGCAGCTGGCCAAGCTCCTGCGCACCGAGGGTCACAACTTTCCCATCGCGATCGCCTCCGGCCACAGCCAGGACCTTACGCCCGAGGCCTTGAGCGCGATCGGCCGAACGACGTATATCCAGAAGCCGTTCGACGTGAGCAAGCTCGCCGCAGTGATGCAGGGGCTGCTCCGCCAGGGCTCCTCACGGCACCCGTCTTAGCCTGACCTAGGGACGCCTGCCAAGGTGACGCGTTTGTTGCACCGACCGAGACGGACACCTCAAGCCGCCGGCAGATCGCGACACTTAACCGACCGCACCCACGCCCACAGACACATTCCCGCATCCAGGGCGCCGAATTTCTGGAGCACCCGCGGAAAGCGCGGGCCCAGCATCGCCGTCGAAGTCCAGCACCGCCTGGCGCAACACGCCGGTCTTGAGTTACCGGTTCATGGCCCTTTGCTACTTCCGTGCATTCGAGTTCGAGTCCAGGGCACGAACAGCCGCCGGGCGGATCCGTGCCCGCCCCTCCGGCGGGCCCCGCGCCGGATGAAGGCGCGGCGCCCCGACCTCTGGGGGAGACGGGGATCTTCGCCTGCGCGCACGCGCGCAGGCTGGCCTGGCTCTGCGCGGCGCTTCTCCTCCTCTCGGCCGTCGCCCTCAACCTCCGGGTGCTCAATTACGGTTTCCTCTATCTCAGGGACGACGACGTCAACGTGACGCTCAACCCCCACATGGGGGGAATCGACATGGCGCGGCTCAAATGGATGTTCACCGACTGGAGCTATGTCCGCAGGTACATCCCCCTGGGCTGGCTCAACTTCTCGGCAACCTATGAGGTCGCGGGGCTGGACCCCCACCCCTACCATGCCGTGGCGCTCACCCTGTACGCGGTCAACGCGTGTCTCGTCCTCGCAAATGTGGTGCTGGCGCTGCGCCTGTTCACGCCGCGCGGGCGCTCAGGTGGGTTGACCTCGTGGGACGTAGGCGCGGCGGCCATGGCCGCGGGATGGTGGGCCTTCCACCCGTTCCGGGTCGAGACGACGGCGTGGATCTCCGGAAACCTCTACGGCCAGTCCATGGCCCTGTTCCTCGCCTGCCTGGCCGCCTACCTGAGGAGCTGCCTTGCCTCGGGCCTGCGACGCGCCGCGTGGCTCGTCCTCTCCGCGACCGCGTACGCGGCGTCCCTGCTCACGTACCCCGTGGCCCTGGGAGCGCCCCTCCTGCTGGTCGGGCTCGACTGGCTCAACGTGCGCCGCGGCTCGGGCCCATCCTTCCGCCGGCTCCTGGCGGAAAAGGCGGCGTTCGTCCTTCCCGTGGCTGCCGTCCTGTCGGTCACGATCGCAGCCCGGTTCGGCAACACCGAGGTCTTCGGCGCCGTGCCGGACCTGCGCGAGCTTCCCCTTTCACACCGGATCGCGCAGTCGGCCTACGTCGCCGCCTATTACATCTGGAAGCCCTGGTGGCCGCTCCACCTCTCGCCCCTCTACGACACGCTCATGGAGTTTCGCCCGCTCGGCCCGCCCTTCGTCGCCAGCATGGCGCTCGTTGCGGCGGCCTCGGCGCTTGCGCTCTACTGGTTTCGGAGGCGGCCCGCGTTCGCGGTCGTGTGGTTCGGCTACCTCGCGTTGGCGGCGCCCTTCTTCGGGCTGACCGAGAAGCCGCACATGGCCAGCGACCGCTACGCCTACTTCCTGACCGCCCTCATGGCCTGCGTGCTGGCCGCCGCCCTTGCGCGCATCCGCGGGCCCCGGGCCCGCGTCTGCGCCGCCCTCCTCTCGCTCGCCGCCATCGGCGTCCTCGGGCGCCTCACCTGGCGCCAGCTCGAGGTCTGGTCGGACGACCGCCTGCAGCACGCCTACGTGGCCGCGCACCTGACCAACGCCGAGCTCCTGGACGACTTCAACAGCCGGCTGCAGATTCTCGAGTTCATGCGCGGAAACGAGAAGGCCGCCTCCGAGGCGGTCGCCGCCCGCCTTGCCCGCAACCCCTCCGGCCAGGGCTTCCTCAAGGCCGCAGCGATCATCGCGGACAAGCGGCGCCTGAGCGCCTACTACGGCCCGGTCTGCCTCCTGGCGATCCTCCAGGACCAGATGGGGCTCATGTTCGCGAAGCAGGGGCGGCTGCGCGAGGCAAACGACCACTTTGAGGACGCGCTGCGCATGGACGAGCGCTTCTACCAGGCGGCCTACGACCGCGCCTTTGTGCTCCTCGGGCTCGGGCGATGCGACGACGCCCTGAGGAGCTTCCTTCTCTCGGAAAGGTGGGCCTCGCCGGCGCTGACGCGGGCCCAGGAGCGCGCCTTCCTCGGCCAGCTTGAGCGCGCGGCGCAGAACGGGGAGAACCCCGCCCTTGCGGCGGCCGCCCGCAGCGCGCTGGCCCGCTAGCCTTTTGGGATTTGCCCCGCGGGCGGCCCGCCCCACGATCGGCGCCATGATCCGTGCGTGGTTTTCCACCTTCATCTACACGGAGCCGCTCATGAAATCCCCCCTCGAGCGGTTCAACGCCGACCTCGTGAGCGAGTGCCGCGCGCTCAGGGACTACGACAAGGAGGGCCGCGCCTGGTCGCGGCGGAACTACCCCGGGGGCTACACGAGCTACGCCTCGATGAACGAGCTGCACCGCTTCTCGAGCACCTTCTCCGGCCTCGAGCGCAGGATCACCCGGCATGTCCGCGCGTTCGCCCGCGCCCTCGACATGGACCTGCGGGGCCGCGAGGTCCGGATGACGGACTGCTGGGTGAACATCATGCCGCCCTCGGCCGCGCACTCCCTGCACCTGCACCCGCTCTCCTTTGTGAGCGGCACCTACTACGTCAAGACCCCCAGGGGCTGCCCTGGACTCAAGTTCGAGGACCCGAGGCTCGACCGCTTCATGGCGGCGCCCCCCCGTCTGCCGGGCGCTCGCAGGGCGAACCAGCCCCACGCAAGGTACCCGGCGCGCGCGGGCCACCTCATCCTGTTCGAGAGCTGGCTGCGGCACGAGGTGGCGCAGAACCGCGTCGAGGCCGAGCGGATCAGCATCAGCTTCAACTACAATTGGACGTGACCGCCCCGCCAGATCCAGAATCCCCCCCGATGGCCCAAGGATCGAATCCGGCCGCCTGCCTGGTGACCGGGTCCTCGCGCGGCATCGGACGGGAGATAGCCCTGCGGCTGGCCGCCCGCGGCGCCCGCGTGGGCGTGCATTTCCGCGAGAACCGGGCGGCGGCCGAATCGGTCCTGGCGGCCCTCCCGGGAGGCGGCCACGCCCTGCTCCGGGCGGACCTGTCCGACCCCGGCCAGGTCGAGCGCCTCTGGGCCGAGGCCACGGCCCGACTCGGCCGGGTGGACGTCCTCGTGAACAACGCAGCCGCGCACCGGGAGCACCCCCCGCTCTCGACCGAGTACCGCCCGTGGCTCGACGCCTGGGACCATATCATCGCCACCAACCTGCGCGGCCCCGCGAACCTCTGCTATTTTGCGGCCCGGGCCATGGCCGCCGCGGGCCGAGGGCGGATCGTCAACATTTCCTCGCGGGGGGCGTTCCGCGGCGAGCCCGAGGCACCGGCCTACGGGGCGAGCAAGGCGGGCCTTAACTCGCTTAGCCAGTCGCTCGCAAAGGCCCTGGCCCCCCGGGGCGTGCTGGTGTACTGCGTCGCCCCGGGCTGGGTCGAGACCGAGATGGCGGCGGAGTTCCTCGCTGGCCCGCGGGGCGCCGAGATACGCGCCCAGCACCCGCTCGGGAGGGTCGTGGGCTCCGACGAGGTCGCCCGCACCGTGGCCTTCTGCGCGCTGGATGCGCCCGCAGCGATGACCGGCGCGGTGATCGATGTGAACGGCGCGTCGTACCTGCGCACCTAGGGCGTTAGCGGAGCCTGGAGAAGAAGAATAGGGCGAGGCCGGTCATCCCGATGTTGGGCAGCCACGCGGCGAGCGCGGGGTTGACCAGCTGCTTGGTCGCCAGCGACGCGGCCAGGTTCTGGAGCGCAAGGTAGAGGAAGAAGAGGCCGATCGACTTCGAGACGCCGACGGCCGGGTTTACCCTAACCCCCGCGGCGGCGAACGGTATCGCGATAGCGATCACGATCAGCGGGGTCAGGATGTCGGCCATGAGCGAGAAATAGCGCACGGCGTACGGGACGCTCTTCGGATTGTTCTCCCGCGAGAGGTAGTCGATCAGCTCCCGGAGCTCGGGCTGGGACAGGTCGATCGGCCTGCGGTCGATCAGCATCATCAGGCGCGGGTCCTCCTGGAAGCGCGAGAAGAGCCGCAGCGCGAACGGCGCGGACGAGGTGTTCTCGCCCGTGTCGGGGTTAAAGTCCATCTGCCGGCCATCCTTGAAGACCCACCCGTGCCCCGCCTCGTCGTACCAGGCCTGGGACGCCACGATGCGGTCGGTCACGCGGTTGCGGGCGTCCATCTCGGTGACGCTCGCCCCGTACGCCCGGTTCGTGAACTTGCTGTACCGGTCGAAGAACCACATGCGGCGCGGATACGGGTTGTCGAACCCCACGCTGAAGACGGCCCCGATCCGGTCCTCGGGAAGCGACTGAGCCTGCTTCCTGAACTGGAAGCCCTCCTTCGTCACGCGGGCCTTCTCGACGGACCACGGCACCACGTAGGAGTTGAGCCAGTACGAGAGCGCGCAGCACAGCAGGCCCATAAGCCAGATCGGCGCCATCAGCCGCGTATAGCCGACCCCTGCCGCGCGCATCGCCGTCAGCTCGTTCGCCTTGTGGAGCCTGCCAAGGACGAACAGGGTCGAGAGCAGCAGCACGATCGGCAGCGTGAGCGCAAGGAACCCCGGGATCGCCACCACGATGTACTGGGCGAGGTCGCGCACCCGAGCCCCCGCCTCATGGAGGTCCCTGAAATCGTCGTACATCACCTGCACGAGGAGCAGCCCGCACACGAGCAGGAGCACGAGCCCGAGGATCGAGAGCCATTCGCGCAGGAGGTGCCGGTCGAACGTGTTCAACAACCGGTACGCAAGCAGGCCCCGGGCCCTAAATCAATTGCGTACGCCAATTCGGTTGAAACCCACCGCAGGGTCCCATTGGCTGCGGCCACGCAATTTTCCATGTTCCGAACCCTCCGCCACGCCCTGGCCGCCGTCATGACCGCGGCGGCGGTGACCGCCGCCGGCCGGGCGCAGGAAGCCGTCAAGATCGGCGAGTACGCCTCCCTGACGGGCAAGGAGGCCGCCTTCGGCCAGTCCTCCCACAAGGGCACCCTCCTTGCGATCGAGGAGCTCAACGCCAAGGGGGGCGTCCTCGGCCGCCAGATCGAGCTCGTCACCGACGACAACCAGTCCAAGCAGG
>CAYQOH010000161.1:0-6277 GCA_964419075.1 uncultured Opitutaceae bacterium
CGCAACCGGAACCCCGTGACGATCTCGTCAATGATCAGCAATACACCGTGCGCCTTTGTCAGGTTCCGCAGCTTCGACGGAAAATCGTCCCCGGCAGTCAGCTGCGCGTACGAGGCCGCAAGCGAAACGGCCGCGATCTCGCCTCCGCGCTCACCGAGGATGCGTTCCACGCCGGCCAGATCGCCCCAGTCGTAATCGATGCGCAGATCGGCCACACAACCCGGAACGCCCCTGTTGTCCCTCATGATGTGGGACCATCCATGGTATCCGCACGAGAGGATTCGGTCCTTTCCGCTGTGGGCCCGGGCGACCTTGAACGCGGCCTGCATGGCCTCATTGCCGGTCTTGAGAAACCGCACCCGCTCGGCGCAGGGAATGACCTCCACGAGCTGCTCGGCAAGCTCCGTCTCCAATGGGTTCGGATGTCCGAAGGAGATGCCGACCTTGAGCTGGCGCCTTATCGCCTCATCGACGCTCGGATGACAGTATCCGAGGGAATTCGGGCCGAGGCAGCACTTGAAGTCGATGTATTCGTTGCCATCAACGTCCCACACCCGGCATCCCTTGCCCCTTACGATATAGGAGGGCTCGTCCGGGGGCAGAGTCGCCACCTTGCTCATGGTTCCGTTGCCGTTCGGAACAAGGGCGCGTGTCCTGGCGAAGGCACCGAGTCCCTTGTCGCCGATCTTTAGCTTTGGAGATTTCTTCTTCATTTGAGGGCATTCACGTCATCGAGTCGTGGATTGTCCCGGTCTTTGGTGACGGAAGCAAGCACGCCACGCCTGGCCAGCTGGCGGTCGCTTGACCGATTGTGATTTGCCGACTACGGAAAGTGCCTTCGCCAGTGGACGTCACCACCCGCCTTGGGGACACACGCCTCCGGCGCCCAAGGCGAACTTCCAGTTCAAGCCCAGGCAGGCTGCACGGACTTGGCTATTTGGCCATGGCGACGGCTCAATTTGCCCCTAGCGCACCGCTAAGGCGCATCTGTCGCGTGTCGGGTGAAGGAATATGCGCCATGAGCCCAGAACCGTAAGTACCGGGCATCCCGACGTGCCATCGACAATTCCCGCATCTACGCGGGCGTGGGTACTGCCGTCGGACTCGGTCTCGGAGTCGGGGTGGGTGCCCGCGTCGGTGTTGGCGTCGGCGACGGACGGGGAGTCGGGGTGACGCCAGGAGTCGGGCTCGGAACCGGCGTCGGACTCGCTCTTGGGGTAGGCGTGGGCGCCCGCGTGGGTGTGGGCGTCGGCGAGGGCGATGGGGTGGGAGTGACCCCGGCGGTCGGAGTCGGTACTGCGGTCGGGCTAGGCTTCGGCGTCGGGCTCGGCCTCGGCGTGGGCGTGGGCGCGCGGGTCGGTGTCGGACTGGGTGTGGGCGAAGGCGTCGGCGTAGGGGTCGCAGTCGGGGTGGGCGTCGGCGTCGCTGTCGGTGTTGGCGTTGGGGTCGGGATGGGCGTGGGAAGGAAGAAAGGTGCGTTACCCTGCGTGGCGAACGCCATGAGGGATTCCGACCCCGCTATGCCCGAGCTGCTGAACAAGCTGACGACGCCCGCAGACGTCACCTTGTAGATGGAGCCGTAATAGTTCGACACGTACAGGTTGTCGCTCGGATCAATGGCGAGTCCATAGGGGAAGGAGGGCAGACCCGACGCAAAGGTGCTCACGGCGCCCGCAGGCGTGATCTTGTAGACAAAGCCGCCTGGGCTCGCCACGACGAGATTGCCGGCGCTGTCGAAGCCCAGACCCGCCGCGCCGTTGAAGTTGGGGATGGTTGCGTAGTAGAGATCCACATCGCCGCTGGGATAAATCTTCGATATCGAGGGGGAATAATAAAGGTCGCACACGTACAGATTGTCGGAGCTGTCGATCGCCATCGAGTAGGCGTACGCCAGACCGGAAGCGAACGTGCTTACGGCGCCTGAGGGCGACACCTTGTAGATATTGCTATAGCGACCCCCCAAATTGCTGGAGACAAAGAGGTTGCCATAGCTGTCGAAGGCCAGCCCGGACGGCAATGGTCCAAGGCCGGTGGCATATGTGCTCACCGTCCCGGATAGCGAGATCTGATAAACGGAGCCGTTGCCATTCACCGGGTCGCCCGATGCGACGTAAACGTTGCCGATGCTGTCGAACGCGAGGCCGCCCGTCTCCGACAGATTCGTCGCGAGGGTGGTGGCGACGGCGTTGGAGGTGTCCACGGACTTGACGCTGTAGCCCTGCGACACGAAGAGCGCCGGCGGCAGGGGCGCGGAAAGGAGATAGCTGTTGTTGTCGCTCCCGACCGCCAGGATCTGGTTGCGTTTGTTGATCGCTCCCGCGCTCGTCAGCGTGACGCCCTGCGGCAGTCCCATGACCATCGGATTCAGGTCCGCCATCTGGTTGCCGACACAGACAACGGCGACGGTGGCCCCGACCGCATTCTGGGAGGCGCCGACGATCGTCCCGGCGTTGTTGATGGCATAGGCCTGGCTCGAATAGCCGCCGAGGGTCCCCAGGTCCGTCATGACCCCCCCGTAGTCGCTGAACGCATGCTGCCCTCCCGTGGCGGTGTCCGACCACCCGACGATCGTGCCGCTCTTGTTGATGCCGAGGGCCCTGCTCGAGGGTCCACCGAGGGTGCCGAGGTCCGCCATGGAGCCGCTGAAATAGGAGAACGCGTGGGCGGCCGAGTCCCCGGGGACGTTGGAGACACCGACGACCTCCCCGGCATCGTTGACGGCATTGGCATAGCTGTACGTTCCGCCAAGGGTCCCCAGGTTCGTCATCGTGCCGCCGCTCCAGCTGAAGGCGTTGGCGTTCCCGGAGGCGTTGTTCGAATTCCCGACGATCGTTCCGGAATTGCCGATGGCCGCGGTCTGCGTGTTCCCGCCGCCGAGGCTTCCCAGGAGGGTGAGGGTGCCCCCGGTGTCGCTGAACGGCTGGGCGGCGGAGCCGGCGGAGTATTGCCCGACTATCGTGCCGGAGTTGTTGATGCCGCCCGCGCCGCTCGAGGTCCCGCTGAAGACGCCCAGGTCGGTGATGGCGCCGTTGTAGAAGCTGAAGGCATGGCTCACGCCGCCCGCCGTCGTGGAGGTCCCGACGACCATGCCCGAGTCATTGATGCCGCTCGCATAGACATAGGTGCCTCCCAGCGTGGGGATGGCCGTCGCCGTGAAGGGCTGGGCGCGTGCGGGCGAAAGCGCCGCCGCGAGGGCGATGGCCGCAGCCGCGGCGGTTCGCCAGCTGCCTAACGTTCTGGTGCATGCGTTCATCATAAAAGAGCGGTTGGGCAGTTTGGGACCGGGCGAAGGCGGAATTTGAAATTGCGGCTGAACCAAGGCTGGAACGCGGGGCGATTCTTATCATCGTGATTAAGAACACTTATCCCACCTGTCGAGCGGCATTTCCTCGCGCGGGTCCAGGCGTTCCGGGTCACCGCGCCGCCGCCATCGGACAAATGGGGATGGGGCGGCGCGAGAGGTCGGATCCGCTCGGACGGCCCGGATTGCCTTAATGGCTTGTGGTTCAGGTGCCTGGCTGCACCGTAGGGCCCTGTTCCCGGGGCCCCCAATACCCATATGAAAAGTAGAAGTCTCTGTTCGGCCGTCCCTGTTGTCCTGATGTTTCTTGCGGATCCGTCTGCGGCCGCAGATTCGGGGACGGATCCCTACCTATGGCTGGAGGACGCCCACGGCGCGAAGGCGATGACGTGGGTGCAGGCCGAGAACGAGAAGACCCTTGCGGTGCTGGAGAAGGACCCGCGCTACGCGGAGCTTTATGCCGAGGCCCTCGCCATCGCCGAGGCGGAGGACCGGATCCCGGAGCCCAATGTCGTCGCCGGGGCGGTGTACAACTTCTGGCAGGGAAAGGGGCACGTGCGCGGCTATTGGCGGAAGACCACGCCCGAATCCTACCGGACCGCGGCGCCCGACTGGGCGACCGTCCTTGACCTTGACGAACTGGCCCAGACCGAGAAGGCCAACTGGTTTCTCAAGGGGATCACGACGGCGGAGCCGGCGGAGCGCCGGTGCCTGCTGGCCCTCTCCGACGGGGGAGAGGACGCCGTGACCGTGCGGGAGTTCGACATCCCCTCGGCGCGGTTTGTCGACGGCGGCTTCGTCCTGCCGCGCGCGAAGCAGCGCTTCGCATGGGAGGACGATGACACGCTCCTGGTGTCCCGCGAGTGGGCGCCGGGTGACCTCACGGCGTCCGGGTATCCGTTCATCGTCAAGCGGCTAAGGCGGGGCGAGGCCCCGGGGGCGGCGAGGGAGGTCTTCCGCGGGCGGGCGGACGACGGGGGCTACGGGGTGGACCCGATCGTGCTCCATGACGCCCGCGGCAGCAGGGTCGTGCTGATCAATCGGCCCCTCACCACGTTCGAGTCCGAGAAGTACCTCGTCACGGGCGACCGGGTGCGGCAGCTCATGCTGCCGAAGAAATCCGAGATCCGCGATCTGGTGGAGGGCCGCCTGATCGTGAGCCTTGCGGAGGACTGGAAGCCCGGCGATTCCGTGTTCACGGCGGGATCCCTGGTGTCGCTGGACGTTGCGGCGATGTCGGAGGACCCGGCGCGCCTCAAGCCGGTGGCGATCTTCGTTCCGGGCCCGCGCGAGACGCTGGGCGACGTCAGCGCGGCCAGGGACCGCCTTCTCGTGACGACGTTCGACAACGTGCGGGGAAGGGCCTTCGTGTATCAGCCGATGGCGGACGGGTCGTGGGCGGCCAAGCGGCTGAACCTGCCCGACAACGCCACGATCGGCATCGCCGACACCACCCAGCACGGCGACGACGCGTTCCTCAACGTCGCCGGGTTCCTGCAGCCGAGCAGCCTCTGGCTCGCCAGCGCCTCGGACTACGGCATCATCGAGGTGAAGGCCCTGCCGCCCAAGTTCGACGCGTCCCACATGGTGGCCGAGCAGATGGAGGCGACGTCGAAGGACGGGACAAAGGTGCCGTACTTCGTGGTGCACGCGGATGCGATGAAGCTCGACGGGAGCAACCCGACCATACTGAACGCCTACGGCGGGTTCCAGATCTCGGAGACGCCCCGATATTTGGGCACGATGGGCAAGCTCTGGCTCGCGAGGGGGGGCGTTTTCGTCCTGGCGAACATCCGGGGGGGCGGGGAGTTCGGCCCCGCATGGCATGAAGCCGGCCTGACGACGCACCGGCAGCGGATCTATGACGACTTTGCGGCCGTGGCCGGGGACCTGGTCGCGCGCGGCATCACGAGCCCGAGGCGCCTGGGGATCGAGGGGGGATCGAACGGCGGGCTGCTCATGGGCGTCGAATTCAACCAGCATCCCGAAATGTGGAACGCGGTGGACATCCAGGTGCCGCTCCTCGACATGATCCGGTACGAGAAGATAGCGGCCGGCAGTTCGTGGGTGGGTGAATACGGCAGCGTGTCCAATCCGGACGAGGCGGCCTTCCTGGCGAGGATTTCGCCGTACGCGAACGTCCGGCCGGGTGTGGCATATCCCCAGCCGTTCATCTGGACTACGACCAAGGACGACCGTGTGGGTCCGCAGCACGCGCGGAAGTTCGCCGCCCGGCTCGCGGAGTTTGGCATTCCCTACTATTTCTATGAAGTGACCGAGGGGGGGCACGGCTCGGGCGCAAATCTGAAGGAGAAGGCCCACACGACGGCCCTGGAGATGACGTATTTCGCCCGGAAGCTGATGGACTAGGAGGCTGGGGCGATGCCCAGGCTTCACCGCCAGCTCCCACGGGCTGCGCTGACCAATTCAGCGGGCTGATTAGGAGGGTCCTGGCCCTGCGGACGGCAGGGTGGGCACCGGACTCGGCTTCGAAATCGGACTTGGTCGTGGGGTGGGCGTGGGTACCTTTGTCGGCGTGGGGGTCGGGGTGACTCCCGGCGTCGGACTCGGTGCCGAAGTCGGGCTCGGCCTTGGCGTAGGCGTAGGCGCCTTTGTCGGCGTGGGGGTCGGGGTGACTCCCGGCGTCGGACTCGGTGCCGAAGTCGGGCTCGGCCTTGGGGTGGGCGTGGGCACCCGTGTGGGGGTCGGCGTGGGCGTCGGGGTCGGGCTTGGAGAGGGAGTCGGGGTCGGCGTCGGGCTTGGCGTTGGCGAGGGCGTGGGCGTTGGGGTTGGGCTCGTGGAGGGAGTCGGGGTCGGACTTGGCGTTGGCGACGGCGTGGGGGAGGGGGTCGGCGTCGGACTCGGCGTTGGGGTGGGTGAAGCTGGGTTAAAATCGAACACGATGCCATTGCCGCCCGGGCCTGCGCCGTAGGCCGTGCCGTAGAACGTGCCGCCGTTCACCTGGATCAGCCCGCC
>CAYQOH010000162.1:0-6257 GCA_964419075.1 uncultured Opitutaceae bacterium
CCTCCCCACAGGGAATTGACGTTTCTCGGGTCGAGGCTGAGCGGGTTGACGAACATGGGCCCTGCAGGCTGCCTAGACCCCGCGCAGGGCGTCCTGCATCGCCCTGAACTTGAGTTCCGTCTCGGCCAGCTCGTCCTCGGGGGTCGACCCCTCGACGATCCCGGCGCCGGCGTAGATCCTGGCGCGCGGCCCGTCCACCAGGGCGGAGCGCAGGGCCACGATGAACTCCCCTCCCCCCCGGGAGTCGATCCAGCCGACCGCGCCCCCGTAGAGGCCCCTCGGGAAGGCCTCGAGCTTCGCAATCAGCGGGACGGCCCGCTCGCGGGGGGTGCCGCCGACGGCGGGCGTCGGGTGGAGCCTCCCGAGCATCTCCAGCAGGCGCACGTTCTTGGGAAGCCGCGCCTCCACCGGGGTGTGCAGGTGCTGGACGTTCGAGAGGCGCTTGAGGGAGGGCCGCGCCGAATACCTCAGGTCGAGCCCGAGCGGGGCGAGCCGGCGCACGATGGAGTCGAGCACGATCCGCTGCTCCCGCAGGTCCTTTTCGCTCTGGAGCAGGCGCCGCCCCAGGGAGGCGTCCTCGCTCGCCGTCGCCCCTCGGTCCGTCGACCCCGCGAGCGCCTCGGTGAGCACCACGCCGTCGTCCACGCGCAGCAGCCGCTCGGGGCTCGCGCCGATGAAGCTCTGGCCCTTCCCGTTGGCCACCGAGAAGGCGTTGCAGTCGGGAAAGCGCTGGCGCAGGGCGTTCAGCAGGCCGAGCGGGTGCAGGGGTCCGGAGGACCGCACGTCCTTCGCCCGGGCGAGCACGATCTTCTCGAGCTCGCCCTTCGCGATCCCCTCGAGCGCGCGGCTGACGGCGCTCTCGTAGCTCCGGCGCCCCCCGACGTCCTTGATCGACGGAGGGGTCGAGCGCTCGTGCGGGGGCTCGGGCGCCCGGAAGTCAAACGAGCGGAACTTGGCGTGGGCGTTCCACACCCGCGCGGCAAGGGCCTCGACCGGGGAGTCCCCCTCGAGGACCAGGTTCGCCACCGCCGTCGTCCTCCCGTCCCGGTGCGCCACCTGCCAGCGCGGGACGAAGACGCAGGCGGCCTCGAACGGCTCCGCGTCCCCCACCGTGTCGAGGAACGAGAACGCCGCGAAGAAGTGGGGCCCGCCGAAGGCCGCGGCCTGCTCCCCGACCGCGATTGCGTCCCCAAGGGTGCGGTCGATGAACCACTGGCACTCGGCGAACCGCTCGTGCCCCGAGGCCGAGAACGTCAGGACTGACTCCGCCCCGGCGATGGCCCACCCCTCCGACGGGCGCTCCGCGTAGAAGTGCCGCTCGGTCGACTCGAAGATCGACTCCAGAACCGCCAGGGGGTCGAGGCTGTCGACCTGGATGGTGATGCTCACCAGGAGCGGTCGGCCCGACTGCGCGGCCGTGTCGCGGCACTCCGACAGGAATGCGGTCAGCGCCTCGGGCGAGGCGTTCGAGACCGGATCTAGGGGAAGGATCGTCACGGGGCCTTGCCCGCCGCGGGCTGCGGCCTCGGGAAGAGGACGAGCGAGGCGGCGACCCGCGCGCCCGCAAGCGTCCCGCCCCAGGCGAGCTCGTCGGTCCACGCGCCGGCCGGGGCGTAGCCGAGCACGCCGCCGATCCGCTCCGAGGCCGCCGGCATCACCGGCCGCAGCGCCACGGACGCGAGCCTGAGCGCCTCGGCCATCGTCGCCAGCGAGGTCGCCAGCAGCGCCTTGTCGGCCGGCTCCGCGGACTTGGCGAGCTTCCAGGGTGCGCGCCTCTCGACGTAACCGTTGATGGACTTCACGAACCCGAACAGGCGCTCGAGGCCCGTGTGGAACTGGTGCCGGCCGAAGAGGCTCACGTAGTCGCCCGCCGTCGCCACCCAGAGCGCGCGCAGCTCGGCCTCGGCGTCGCCGCCCTCCCCGGCCGCCGGCACGGCGCCGCCCGCGAACCGGCCGGTCATGTTGAGGACGCGGTTCACCAGGTTGCCGAGGTCGTTCGCCAGGTCGCTGTTGTACCGCCCGAGGAAGAGCTCCCGCGAGAAATCCCCGTCCTGGCCCACGTTCATCTCGCGGATGAGGAAGTACCGCAGGGAATCCGCCCCGAACTCGTCGGCGAGCGCCAGGGGGTCCTGCACGTTGCCCGCGCTCTTGGACATCTTCGCCCCGCCCGTCAGCCACCACCCGTGCGCCAGGATGCCCCGCGGCAGCTCGATGCCCGCCGCGTGCAGCATGATGGGCCAGTACACGGCGTGCGGCGGAACGAGGATGTCCTTGCCGATCACATGGAGCGCCGCGGGCCACACGCCGGGCCTCGCGGCGACCGCCGAGTAGTAGTTGACCAGGGCGTCAAACCAGACGTACGTGACGTACCCGGCGTCGAAGGGGAGCGGGATCCCCCACTCGAGCCGCTCCCGGGGCCGCGAGATGCACAGGTCGTTGAGCGGCTCCTTCAGGAACTCCACGACCTGCTTCTGGCGGAACCGCGGGAACACGAAGTCCTCGTTCCTTGAAAGGAACTCGACCAGCCACGGCTGGTAGGCCTTCAGCCGGAAGAAGTAGTTGGGCTCGATGATCTCCGTCACCTCGCCGTAGAGCTCCGGCCACGAGCCGTCGGGGCTGCGGTCCTTCTCCTGGAGGAACTGCTCCTGGCGCGTGCTGTAGAAGCCGCGGTACTCGCCGAGGTAGATGTCCCCCTTGTCGAAGAGGCGCTGCAGGAGCTCGCGCACCACAACCTTGTGGCGCTCCTCGGTCGTGCGGATGAAGTCGTCGTTCGTGGCGCCGAGCCTCGGGCCCATCGCCTTGAACTCGGCGCTGATCTCGTCGGCGATCTGCTGCGGCGGGAGGCCCCGGGCGCGCGCGCTCTGCTGGACCTTCTGGCCGTGCTCGTCGGTCCCCGTCAGGAAGTACACCCGGTCGCCCATCAGCCTGCGGAAGCGCGCGATCACGTCGGCGAGGATCAGCTCATAGGCGTGCCCGATGTGCGGCGAGCCGTTCACGTAGGAGATCGCCGTCGTAATGTAGAAGTCGGCCATGGAGGGTCGATCCAAGCACGGTTTAGCCCCGTGCGGCAAGCCAGCCGACGAGGCGCGCGAAGGCCCGGCCGCGGTGGCTGAGGGCGTTCTTCTCCGGGCGCGGCAGCTGCGCCAGGGTGAGGTCGTGGCCCTCGGGGACGAAGAGGGGGTCGTAGCCGAACCCGCCCTCCCCGCGGGGGTCGTCCAGCAGGCGGCCCCGGCAGCGGCCCTCGAAGCTCCGCTCGAGCCCCCCAGGCCCCGCCAGGAACAGGACGCACACGAACTCCGCGCCGCGCCGCCCCTCGGGCACGCCGCGCATGGCGGCGACAAGCTTCGCCAGGTTCGCCGCCGGGTCGCCCGCCGCCCCCGCATAGTACGCGCTCTCCACGCCGGGGGCCCCGCCGAGCGCCTCGACGCACAGCCCGCTGTCGTCGGCGAGCGACCACGCGCCGCCGGGCAGCGCGCCCAGGAGCGCAAGGGCCTTCTTGCGGGCGTTCCCGACGAACGTGCCGGTGTCCTCGGCGACCGGCGGCATGCCGCCGGCCTGCGCCGCGGACGCGACCTCGAGGCGCACCCCGGGCCCGGGCGCGCCGCCGGCCAGCGCGTCGGCCATCGCCTGTAGCTCGGCCGCCTTGTTCGGGTTAGCCGAGGCTAAATAGAGTCTCATCGATCTGCACCCTCTCCGGGTACGCGACCCTGCCCCGCACGAGGGAGTCGTCTCCCAGCGCGTGGCGCCGGATGTCCTCCAGTCGGATCGCCTGGCCCAAATGCTCGGCCCTGAGCCCGCTTAAGACCGACTTGGCGCGCTCGTCGGCGAAGATGACGGGCGCGTGGTACATGAGGAGGTAGTCGAGCTCTCGCTCGATCAGCGCGCGGCTCAGCAGCTGGGCCCCCCCCTCGAACAGGACCCCGCAGATCCCCTCCCCGGCGCAGCGCGCCCGGAACTGTGCGAACGGCACCCGCCCGGTGCCGGACGGGAAGATCCACACCCCGACGCCCCGCTCGCGGAGCTTCCGGACGTAGCCCAGGCCCCCGTGCTCGGTCGTCACGACGATGGTCCGTGCCGAGAACTCGTCCGTGTAGACCCTGGGCATGTTGCGCTCGTCGACGCTCCTCAGGCGGCCGTCGAACACGAACCGCACGGGGCACAACGGAGGCGCCCCGTCAACCCGCGCGGTCAGGCTCGGGTTGTCGGCCATGACCGTGCCCGCCCCGACCGCGATCGCCGGGAAGAGCCTGCGCCACCGGTGGACGTCGGCGCGCGCGACCTCGCCCGTGATCCACTTGGACTCCCCGGCGCGGGTGGCGATCCTCCCGTCGAGCGTCGCGGCGAGCTTGCCGGCCAGCAGGGGCCCGCGGCTCGTGATCCAGTGGTTGAAGATGAGGTTCAGGTCCCGGCACTCGTCCTCCAGGACGCCCGCGACGACCTCGACGCCGGCCCGCCGCAGCACGTCGAAGCCCCTGCCCGCGTGCGCCGGATTGGGGTCGACGGTCCCGGCGACCACGCGCGTGATGCCCGCCGCGATGATGGCGTCCGTGCAGGCCCCCGTCCTTCCAGGGGTGGAGCAGGGCTCCATCGTGACGTAGAGCGCGGCCCCCGGCCCCGGGTTGCGCATGAGGGAGGCGAGGGCCACCCGCTCGGCGTGGGGGTCCCCGTCCCTCGCGTGGAACCCCTCGGCCGTGACCTCGCCGTCCTCGACCAGGACGCACCCCACCATGGGATTGGGGTGCGTGGCGCCCCAGGCGCGCAGCGCCAGGGCGATCGCCCGGCGCATGAGCGGCTCGTGCTCAGCCGCGGACATAGGGGTTGCTCTCCTTCTCCTCCCCGACGGTCGTCGGCGCGCCGTGCCCGGGGAAGACTGCGGTCTCGTCGGGCAGGGTGTAGATGCGGGTCCGGATGGAGTTCTCGAGCTCTTCGAAGCTGCCGCCCGGCAGGTCCGTGCGCCCCACGGCGCCCCTGAAGAGCGCGTCGCCCGCGAACGCCGCCCCCGAGCCGGGCAGATAGAACACGAGGCTCCCCGGGCAGTGCCCCGGCACGTGGCCCACCGTGACCTTCTGGCCGAGGGTCTCGATCGTCTCGCCGTCCTCGAGCCAGCGGTCCACCCGCACCGGCTCCAGCGCGATCCCGGGCAGCGCAAGCTCACGCATCACCTCGGGCGTCTCGATGAGCGGCTGGTCGGCCCGGTGGGCGAACACCCGGGCCCCCGAGCGCCTCACGACCTCGGCGGCCCCCTGGGTGTGGTCCCAGTGCCCGTGGGTGAGCCACAGCGAGGAGAGGCGGCAGCCCTCCTTCGCGAGGATCGGCTCGGCCATCGCCCACACGCCCTCGGGGGCGTCCACGAGCACCGCCTCCCGCGTCCCCGGCTCGGTCAGCAGGTACGCGTTGGTCTGAATCGGACCCGCCGGCAATACATGGACATTCACGCCGCAAAGAGAGAACATTCCGGCCCTACCGCAACGGCGAAAATTGCCCTTCACCTTTGGCCGCTCAGCGGCTACCGATACCCCCTTTGCAATGCCGACCCTAAAATTCGCCGTCCTGGCGGGAGACTACATTGGACCCGAGGTGATGTCCGAGGCCCTTCGGGTGCTCCGGCACGTGGCGGGCCAGGAGGGGCTCACGCTCCAGCCGCACGAGGCGGACGTGGGGGGGGCCGGCATCGACAACCACGGCAAGGCGTTGCCTGATGAGACCTTGCGCATCTGCGAGGCCAGCGACGCCATCCTCTTCGGATCGGTCGGAGGCCCGAAGTGGGAGAAGCTCCCGCCCCGCGAGCAGCCCGAGCGGGCCGCGCTCCTGCCGCTTCGCAAGCACTTCACGCTTTTTGCCAACATCCGCCCGGGCCTCCTCTACCGGGAGCTGACGGCCGCCTCGCCCATCAAGACCGAGCGCATCCCCGACGGCATCGACATCGTCTGCATCCGCGAGCTGACGGGCGGCCTCTATTTTGGCAAGCCGAAGGAGACGACGGTGCTTCCGGACGGCGACCTCCAGGCCGTCGACACGATGATCTACCGCAGGAGCGAGATCGAGCGCATCGCGGCCACCGCGATCGCCGCGGCGCGCTCCCGCAAGCGCAAGCTCTGCTCGATCGACAAGGCCAACGTCCTCGAGACCTCGGTCCTGTGGCGCAAGACGGTCACCGACTACGTCGCCAAGAATGCCCCGGACATCGAGCTCACGCACATGTACGTCGACAATGCGGCGATGCAGCTCGTGCGAAGCCCCAACCAGTTCGACGTGTT
>CAYQOH010000163.1:0-6153 GCA_964419075.1 uncultured Opitutaceae bacterium
CCGAACACCTTTTCGAAGAAGGCCTTTGATTTCTCGAGCTCCGAGGCGTGAAACTCGACGTAGATGATCCTGTTGGTCTGGTCCATTGTCGTGCGGGCTTAGGGTGATGTCAGTAAGCGTTCAATCGATCGGCGTTCATTTGAACGGTATACGCGCCGAAGGCAAGCCTTCAAATCGGAGGAAAGGCGTCAGGGGTCCCTCATCGAGGGTTCGGGTACCTCCCCGCCGGCCGCCTTTGTCGCCGGGCAGCCAGGCTCGTCCCGTGGCGGGACACCCCTCCCCTCAGCCCAGCGTTTCGTTGGTGTTCTCGACGTGCACGCGCTCGAGCATCCTGAGGAGCGTCGCCCGGGTCTGCTTGGGCGACTTCGGCGTCGCGAGGGCCGTGATGTGGATGTCCACCCAGGTGTTGTCCTGGATCCAATGGGCCCGGATGTTCGAGTGGACCGCGTCGGCAATCTTCAGGTTGTACAGGACCGCGTCCCAGCCGCCGATCTTCTTGAACTCCACCGCGTCGGGCTCCGGCAGGCCGTTGATCTGCCATTGGATCGTGTCATCCTGCCAGATCTTCCTTGTCGACGTGAAGCGTTCGGCCTTCTCGATCCATCCGCTGACCGAGATGTCGGGGCGCCGCTCGTGCTGAAACAGGAAGTAGCGGGGATTCATCTTCGACCCCTTTACGACGTTGTTCTTGAGCTCCTTCTTGGGGATGGTCACCGCGAGCGCGGAGATGGGGACGTTGAGGACGAACCCGTCGGGCAGCTCGAAGACCTGGAGCGTCTCGCCCTCCGTGGCGTTGCCGAGCCCCTGGGAGAAGGCGACGAACGTGAACGAGGAGCCGAAATCGACGGGTTTCATCGTGACGTGTCTATGTGCGTTGAGGGCACGTAGACAAGGCATTCATCTCCTGCCCTGGGGGGGGGGGGGGGGGAACGGAAGGCACGTTGGTCAGGGAAGCCAACGCGACAAGAGTCGTGCGACCCCGCACGCCCACCCCTGAAGCGCAAAAACAGCGCTCGCCGCTTGCAGGCGGCCATGTCGGCGGCCATTTTCCTGTACCCCAAAACCGTGAACGAATACAGCACCCAGGACGAACAGCAGCCGGTCATGTGGCTGCGCGGATACCCCGTGTATGCGGCGTACTTCCTGGCGCTTGTCTTTGCCCTGTCGATGGTCGCGACCTCGGTGTTCATGGCCCTCGACGCCACGCGCTTTCTCACGTGGCTGCCGTTCCACAGCGGAAACGTCCTCAAGGGCGAGGTGTGGCGCGTCGCCACCTACGGGCTTTTGAACCCGCCGAGCTTCTGGTTTGTCATCGACATCGCCATGATCGCCTCGTTCGGCCGGGAGGTGGAGAAGTTCTTCGGGCGCAGGAAGTTCCTCGGCTTCTACGCCTGCATCTACCTTCTGCCCCCGCTGCTCTTCACCCTTCTCGGCGTCTGGTTCCCGACCCAGCTCTCGGGCGAGGTCGGGGCGTTCGCCCTCTTCGTCGCCTTCGCGACGCTCTATCCCGGCGCCATGATGTTCTTCGGGTTGATGGCGAAGTGGGTGGCGGCGGTCCTGGTCGGCATCTACTCGCTGATGGAGCTTGCCGGCCGCGACTGGCTCGGACTCCTCTCGCTCTGGGCCACGGTCGCCTTTGCCTACGGATTTGTGCGCTACCATCGGGGAATGCTCGACCTTCCGCAGTTCGGGCAGTTTGCGCTCCCCAAGGGGTCCGACGAGGAGCCCATGCCCAAGGCCAGCCGAAACCCGTTCGCAAGCCCCGCGAAGGGCAGGTCCATGGCCGAGATTGACGCGCTCCTCGACAAGATCGCGCAGTCGGGGATGGCCAGCCTGACGCCCAAGGAGCGCGCCAAGCTCGACTCTGCCCGGGAATACCTGGCCCGCAGGGCCTCGGGGCGCTAGCCGAAATCGAGCTCCGGCTCGGCGGGCGCCTCCTTCGGCGGCGCAAGGCACTCCGGGCCCTCGTTTCGGCTGTTGCTCACGAACCGGCTCACCGGCCGGCACGCCATCCGCGCGGCCTCGATCGGCCGCACGAGGCGCGCGAGCTCGTCCTCCTCGAGCGGCCGGTCCCCGAGCCACCGCGGCATCGCATCGCCCGTCATGATGACGGGCATCCGGGTGTGGACCTGGGCGACAAGCTCGTTGGGCGCGGTGGTCAGGATGCAGTAGGTCTCCGGCAGGCCTTCGCCCGCCGGGTCCCAGATCCCGGCGAACGCGAAGGGCTCCTCGCCCGCAAGCGTGAAGAGGTGCGGCCATTTGACGCCCCCCTTCTCCTTCCACTCGTAGAACCCGTTCGCGGGAACGAGGCACCGCCTGCCGGCGATGCCCTTGCGAAACGCCGGCATCTTGGCCGCCGTCTCGGCCCTCGCGTTGGCCAGCAGGCGCGGATTCGGGCTCGCCCGCTCACCGAAGGGCACGAGCCCCCAGCGCATGGGCCGGACGGCGGCCGCGCCCCCGGCCAGCGCGACCACCGGCATCGTGTTCGTGAGCGCCACGTTGAAGCGCGGGGCCACCCAGTCCGGCACCCCCAGGAGGACGCCGAGCGCCTTCGAGATCGCGCCGAGGGCCGCGTCGGTCTTGTGGAGGGTGTAGCGGACGCACATGGGGCCTGCCTCCGCCCTCCCGTCAGCGCGCCTCGAAGGCGCCCCGCAGGTCGCCGCAGAGCCGGTCGTGGAAGTGCTGGCGCTTGCGGTAGAGCGCCGCCCGCTTGCGGTCCGGCGCGCACCGGGTCGACTCGTCGACCGAGACGCTCCGCGCGCAGAGCGCGGCGAGCGCCGGCCCGGAGCCGCGCCCGGGCGAGTCGCACCAGGCGGCCTGAAGGGCGCCCCCGAGCGCGGCGCTCTCGTCCTGCGCCATCGCGACCACCGGGACCCCGAAGATGTCCGCGGCGACCTGGCGCCAGAGCGGCGACCGCGCGCCGCCGCCGGTGAGCCGGATCTCCCTCGGCCTAATGCCGAGGGCCGAAAGCCGGCGCAGGCCGTAGTTCATCCCGAGCGTCGTGCCCTCGATCGCGGCGCGCGCGAGGTGGCCCTGCGCGAGCGTCCTGCGGTCGAGCCCGAAGTAGACGCCGGTGCCCCTCGGCAGGTTCGGCGTGCGCTCGCCGTCGAGGTAGGGAAGCAGCGTGAGCCCGTCCGAGCCGGCGGGCACCCCCGCCGCGGCGCGCTCCAGGTCCGCGAGGCTCCAGCCGAAAAGGGCCCGGACCTGCTCGGTGACGCCGGTCACGTTCATCGTGCACAGGAGCGGCAGCCAGCCCCCGGTCGACGAGCAGAACGCCGCGATCTCCCCGGACGGGTCGACGACCGGTTTGCGCGAGAAGGCGTAGATCGTCCCGCTCGTGCCAAAGCTCGCGGTCACGGCGCCCGGGACGACGTTGCCCGTGCCGATCGCCCCCATCATGTTGTCACCGCCCCCCGCGCTGACGATCGTCGCCTTGGGGAACCCGTAGCGCCCGGCGATCTCCGGGCGCAGGACGCCGCACGGCTCGTGCGACGGCGAGAGCGCGGGCAGGCACCCGGCCACCCTCGCGTCGACGGCGTCCATCGCGGCCTGCGACCACGCGCGCCTCCTCACGTCCAGGAATCCCGTCCCGGAGGCGTCCCCGAACTCCATGAAGTAGTTCCCGGTGAGGTGGAGGTTGAGGTAGTCGTGCGGAAGGAGGATGTGCCGCAGCCTCTTGAAGTTCCCGGGCTCGCGCCGCTTGAGCCAGAGCACCTTGGGCGCCGTGTAGCCCGGCAGGAACGGGAGCCCGGTCCTGCGGATGACGGCCGCCAGGCCGCCCAGCTTGCGGGTCAGGACCGCGCACTCGGCGTGCGTGCTCGTGTCGCACCAGAGCTTCGCGGGGCGGATGACCCGGCCCTTCTCGTCCAGGGGCACGAACCCGTGCTGCTGGCCCGAGACGCCGATGCCGCGCACCCGCGAGCGGTCGATCCTCGACGCCACCTCGCTGATCGCCGCGTCCATCGCCGCCGCCCACTCCTCGGGGTGCTGCTCCATGTGGCCGGCGGGAAGGCCCGCGATCAGGCGGTGCTGCGCGCGCGCCTCCGCGACGACCCGCCCGGTTTCCATGTCGAGCGCCACGGCCTTGACGCTCTGCGTGCCGCTGTCGACGCCGACGTAGAGGCTCATCGCGGTCTAGCCCCCGGTCACGTACCGGTTGAGCATGTTCTCGAGGTACTCCTGCCTTCCGCTCCTCGGCGACGGCTCGCCGAGCTTCGCCAGGACCAGCTTCTCCAGCTCGCGGAAACCGACGGCTCCCTTCTCGATATCCCTTCCGAAGCCCGAGTCGTAGCTCGAATAGCGCTCGGCGAGGAAGTCCTCGAACGCGCCGTCCCTGAGGATCCTGCGGGCGGTCTTGAAGGCGAGGGCGAAGGTGTCCATGCCCCCGATGTGCGCGTAGAAGAGGTCCTCCGGGTCGATGGACGGGCGGCGCAGCTTGGCGTCGAAGTTGAACCCGCCCTTGCCGAGGCCGCCGGCGCGCAGGATCGAGACCATGGCGAGCGTGATCTCCTTCACGTCGGTGTTGAACTGGTCCGTGTCCCAGCCGAGGAGCGTGTCGCCCGCGTTCGCGTCGACCGACCCCAGGAGCCCCTGGGACGCCGCGACCTCGATCTCGTGCTGGAACGTGTGGCCGGCGAGGGTCGCGTGGTTCGTCTCGATGTTGAACTTGAGGTGCTTCTCGAGGCCGAAGGTGCGCAGGAAGGCGATGCCGCTCGCGACGTCGAAGTCGTACTGGTGCTTCGTCGGCTCCTTGGGCTTCGGCTCGATGTAGAACTGCCCCTTGAAGCCGATCTGCCCGGCGTAGTCGACCGCCATGTGGAGGAAGCGGGCCAGGTGCTCCTGCTCCCGCTTGAGGTTCGTGTTGAGCAGCGTCTCGTAGCCCTCCCGCCCGCCCCAGAACGTGTAGCCGTCGCCGCCGAGCTCGTGGGTGACCTCGAGCGCCTTCTTCACCTGGGCCGCGGCGTAGGCGAACACGTGGGCGTCGGGGTTGGTCGCCGCGCCGCACATGTACCTGGGGTTCGAGAACAGGTTGGCCGTGCCCCAGAGCAGCCGCATCCCCGTCGCCTTCTGGAGCGCCTTCGCGTGGGCGACCAGCTTGTCCAGGTTGCGGTTTGACTCGGCGAGCGTCGCGCCCTCCGGGGCGATGTCCCTGTCGTGGAAGCACCAGAAGGGCGCCTCGATCTTCGTGAAGAACTCGAAGGCGGCGTCCATCCGGCGCTTCGCCACCGAGATCGCGTCCTTCCCCTCCTCCCAGGGCCGCCGTATCGTTCCCGGGCCGAACGGGTCGCCGCCGACGCCCCGGAAGGAGTGCCAGTAGGCGATCGAGAAGCGCATGTGGTCCTTCAGGGTGGCGCCGTCAATCACCTCGGACGGGTCGTAGTGCCTGAAGGCCAGGGGATTCGTGGACTTCGCGCCCTCGAACCGGATGCGGGGTACGTTGAAAAACTGGGGGGTGTTATTTTTCGGCATCGCGGCCGAGACTTACCACGAAGCCCCCTCCACCGTCGAGTGTTCGTTCGGGGCTAACGCGGGACCGGGGCCTTGAACGCCGTGGCGAAGTACACGGCGAGCATCATGAACAGGAAGCTGACCGCGTAGTTCCACGTGAGGCGCTCCTTCAGGACGAGCCAGGCGAACACGATGAACACGAGCAGCGTGATCACCTCCTGGATGATCTTCAGCTGGTAGCCGCTGAACTCGCCGGAGAAGTAGCCCAGGCGGTTCGCGGGGACCTGCAGGCAGTACTCGAAGAAGGCGACCCCCCATGCGATCAGGATGGCGACGATCAGGGGGCGGCCCTCGAGCCACTTCAGCTTCAGGTGGCCGTACCAGGCGATCGTCATGAACACGTTCGATCCGATGAGCAGCAGGACGACTTTGGTCATGGTGGGGCAAGTGAACGGGCGCCGGCGCCGACCGCAAGCGCCCCGACGCGCCTTCGCCGCGCGCCCACACGGCCCAAAAAAACGCAAGACGATGCTTGATCGCTGCAAATCGAGCCCTATACCTTGCCGCTAGCTCTGTCCGAGCCTATACTTCCAGAATGACAATCAAAGCCTATCTCAAGCCGTCCTGCGGGTGGTCCAACGGCGTCCGCGCCACCCTCCGCAAGTACGGGCTCGCCTACGATGACATCGACATCATCGGGGACCG
>CAYQOH010000164.1:0-6080 GCA_964419075.1 uncultured Opitutaceae bacterium
CCGATGAGGCCCCACCACGACTTGAAGTAGCCGCCTGCGCCCAGGATGGCGCAGCCGGCGAGGATTCGGAGAATCCGATCCATAGTTCCGACGTTTGTTTTCATGGGAGGGTGAGGACGATCCGAGTGGGGGAGGGGATTCAGGGTATGCGCACGGGGAGCCTTGCGCCGCGCCACGCCGAGAACCCCCCGAGGTTGGACACGCGATGCCCTTCGCCGGCCAGCGTACGCGCCGCGGAGCCCGAGCGCCCGCCCGAAAGGCAGTACAGGATGAGCTCGCAATTCCCGTGCCGGGCCAGGAAGGGCGCCCACATCTGCCTTTTCCCCATGAGGTCGCTCAGCGGAAGCAGGTTCGCGGGCACGGCAACCCCCGACACCCATTCGGACGGCTCGCGGACGTCGATGAGGACAGCGCTCCCGTCGGCGACCCGCTTCGCCGCCTCCTGGGGCGCGATGCCACGCACGGCGTCCGAGGCAGAATTGGATACAGTGAATAGGCGTTTGAACAGACTCATGGTTTAACGGCCGCCTCCCCAATGGATCGTGTCGGCTTCGTCAACCCAGCCGAGCTTGCGCAGAAGGAAACAGGGCGGGCAGAAGCCCGTGAAGACGGACTGGATCAGGTTGACGCCGGCGAAGATCGGCAGGAGCAGCCACCACGGGCTCACCAGGTGGCCGAGGACCACGCCGACAAGGACCATGGAGCCGGCGAGAACACGGATGAGGGACTCGATCTTCATATGAGTATTGACCATCTATGCATATATGCGCATATACTTGAAACGATGTCAAGGCCCTGTTCCATTGCCACCGTGGCAAAACGAGCGGTTCTCTCCCCCGAGGCGATCGAGCTGATCGCGCGGCGCTTCGCCGTCCTGTCCGAGCCCCTGCGGCTTCGGCTCATCCACGCGCTCTTTGACGGCGAGAAGAACGTGAACGCGCTGGTCGCGGAGACCGGGGGCACCCAGGCCAACATCTCCCGCCACCTGCATACCCTCACCCACGCCAACATCCTTGCGCGCCGGAAGGAGGGGCTGCAGGTCTACTACTCGATTGCCGATCCGTCCATCGTGAAGCTTTGCGAGTTTGTGTGCGGCGGCCTTGAGCGGCAGCTCGCCAAGCAGGCCGGGGCATTCTCAACGCCTGCAGGCCGCTGACAGGCGCTCGCCATTCGGCCGATAGCGCGGCCTAGCATATCCGCGTTAGTCACTGATACCGCATCCAGACAACAAGATGCGTCATTCCCAGCCGGTGGGCCTGCGGCTCACTCAGAGCCTCAGGGCAGCATTCGCCATATCCCGTGAAGGACAAGGCCTGCGTTCGCAACCGAGAGGCGCGCCCAGAACTTGCGGTCGTTTGGCGCCAGGAAATTGAAGGCGAAGGTCATCGGCAGCAGGGCCCGGGCCGCGGCCCAGTAACCCTTCCACACGTCGTCCCCCAGGATCCAGAAAAGCAGCGCGAAGCCAAGGCCCGCGCGCCACCAGGTTTCGGACCATCGGGGCCGAAGCAGGAGGTGAAGCGACTGGTAGCCCAGTCCGATCGCCCCGACGAGCCCGAGCGACTGGCGGGAATCAAGATCGCCGCGGGCCAAATGGGCCACGCAATGGGAGCAATGCCGCGCAAGGGCGAAGCCCGGCCAATCCAGGTTGTTCCGCCCGAGCGCCCCTTCGCGGGACAGGTTGAAGGCGAGCCACGCCGCCCACGCGAACAGCGGCGCGGCGGCGCAGGCGAGGAGGCCGGCCGCCCGGAGCCGCGCCCTGGCCCGCGGCTTGCCCGCGGGCCAGAGCGCGGGTGCGCCCAGGAGGGAGGTCTCACGCGTCAGGCCCGCGATTGCCAGGGCCCCCGCCGCCGCCCAGGGCCTCCCGGTTGCGGCGGCCCTGACGGCAAGGGTGAGCAGGAAGACCGAAAGGAGGTCGGTCAGGGAGAGGCGCACGCAGTCGAGCGCGCCAAGCGTCAGCATGCAGCAGGCCCAGATCGCCACCGCGCGCGCCTCCGGCACGCACCGGAGCTCCCGCCACACCACCCAGGCCAGCCCGAGCCAGACGGCGAGGTTCTGGAGCGCGTAGACCTGCAGGACCGCCCAGGGATTGCCGCCGCCGATCACATGGGCGGTCCACGCGAGTGCGATCCGCCGGGCCCGGTAGGCGGGGTTGTCGAGCGCCGCCTGCAACTCCGGGGTCCTCGGATCGGGGGCGACGGCCAGCTGCGCCCCGAATTGCCCATCGTAGCCCGTGGACGGGTCCCGTGCGATCGGCAGGGACCGCAGCACCGGCAGGCGCTGCTCAAACTTGGGGCCGCCGAATGCGAGGAGCGAGGTGAAGCCCGTGCGTGCGTCCCAACGAACGGCCACCATGGCGACGACGAAGAGGACGGCTGCCGCAACCGCAATCCGCCGTCCGGGCGGACTCCTGGGAGTTGCGGCGGCTGAGGGGGCGGGGGAGCCCGGCTGGGGCGCGCTTTCGGGCGGACGGGTCAAGAGGGGAGAGTCTCGCGGACACCCCAGGGCACAAGGCGTAGGGGCCAACCGAGGGAATCGGCGCGACCGTGCACCGAGGCGCCGCAGGCGGCGGGGATTGGTTGCGTTGAACGCGGCATCTCCATGGAAAGTGGAGCCGAGTTTTGACACCCGGGCAAGGGCCTACCGGGGAGGGCCCTTGCTGCCCAGGTCCGAACCGAGCCTTGCCAGCCGCCGGCGCGTTACCTGCTCGGCACGTCTCCGTCTTCCGCGGAGCTTCCTCCACCCGGTGCGGCCATCCGGGACAGGGTGAGGGAGTTCTTGTGGTCGTATTGCAGGATGGTGCCGGTGATGCGGTCCCCCCTTACCGTGCCTCGAATGATCATGCCCCATCCCGGGACCTTCACCGTGACCTCCGCGCCGTCAGTCGAGGCGGTTGCCGGGACCGCGACGCGCGGGCGCGGGCTCTCAAAGGTGGACTTTCCGGACGGGTCGATGTGAATCACCAGGCGGGGGCCCGCCGAGGTGCGCTGCCAGTCGCCTGCGGCCCCGGACCGCGGGTCGAAGTTTCCCCCGTCGTCCGTGCCCGACCGGTCGTCAATCTGCCTCACCTCGCCGATATGCACCCGGCCCTCGGGGATTGGCTTCATGACGATGCCGTAGGAGTCCTGGCCAAAATACAGCGCGGCGTCCTGCGCCATGGCCGGGAGGTCCCGTTCGAAGTCGTGGCGCCGCTCGGAGAGGCTGAACCGCGTCACCCAGAGGAGCTTGAGCTTGCGCTGCTGCCAGGCCGACTGGAAATCGTACGCCCTCAGGATCGCGTAGTAGCGGTTCACCTCGACGGCGCTCAGCACGTTGGCATGCACGTTGGCGAGGATGTACGACCTGAAGGACCTGCCGTAGAAGGCGGCGGTCGGATCCACCATGGCGCGGATGGCGCCCTCGGAGTCGAAGCCGAGCAGCCTGGCGTTGTTGTAGTTCAGATAGTCCCGCAGGTTCCCGTCGCTCGTGTTGGCGCCGCCGATCGTCCGTCCCCACGTGACCATGATCAGCAGGTTCGTCGACTTCGGGTCGAGCGCCGGCAGGTAGTTCTGGCTGGCGAGCGGCTTCGCCAGCATCCGCGCGATGGCCGGGAACCCCACGCCGTCAAGGGTGGGATCGTTGACCATGAACCGGTCGACCTGGAACGCCTCGAGAAGGCCGGCGTTGCCGAAGGCGAAGGTCTCGGGTTGATATGATCCGTCCGCCTGCCGGGTGCGGACATAGCCGTTGTGCGCGCTCGACGAGACCGCCGTGAGGCTCTCGCTCTCGGAGATGGAGCTGAACGGTCCCGCTCCCGATAGGGAGGCCGAGGCCGCCGCGACGGCTGGCAGGGCCCAGACGCGGAGTCGGGCGAGCAGCGGGGTCGATTTGGGGCTCATGCCGCGAAAGGGTCAGCGCCAGCCTCCACTGCCGGCGCCGTGCACCACAATAGCCCGGTGAGGCCGGGTTTCAAGGGCGGAAGGGCCTCCGTGCCCGGCTCGGCTTCGCCCCCCCTTCGGCTACTCGTAGCCCAGGGCCTTCATCATCGGGTCCCACGGCGGCAGGGTCTCGGGCTTGGTGTCAAAGACGGAGAGGAGCGGCGCGGGGATATATCTGCGCTGCACCACGATCACCTGGACGTACCGGTCGAACCAGTCGTCCGTCATCACGAAATACCCCTTCTTGCCGGGCTTCTCCCCCCAGGAGTTCTCGACCAGCCACTTCACCGGCTTGCCGTCGGCCAGGTCGATCCCGGTGAAGACCATGTTGTGGTCCGGGGTGCTGGAGTACGTTTCGAAGAGCTCCCTTCGCGAAAGCTGGAGGTCCATGCGGTACATGGACTCGTAGTCGTAGATGCCGGGCATCATCAGGCCGCGGTCCCTGACGGTCTCCTGCTCGACGGCGCAGCCGAACCAGACGGGCCGGCTGTCGAGCAGGCAGGCCTTCGCCAGGCCCTTAAGGGTGTCGAGCGGGCAGTTGACGAAGTTCATGTTCGGCCGGTCCTCCACCGCCTTGTCCAGGTCGATCTCGTATCTCCTGTAGAACGGGAGGGTGGGGATCGAGTACAGCGCCAGGTAGTCATCCAGCGCGTCGCCGACGATTTCATGATAGAACTGCTGGGGCGTGTAGGCCTTGAACGGCGTGAGCTTCTTGTCCTTGTCCTCGTACCGCCACTTGAACTGCGTCGGAGGGATCCCGAAGTTGAGCGCCAGGATGCGGTAGGCATCCTTGAGGGCCTGCAGCCTGAGCGACGCGATCTCCGCCTCGTTCTGGGCCGCGCGGATCTTCACGGCCGCGACCTTCAGGCGCAGCGCCAGGACGGCGTCGACGCCCTCGGAATTGGATGAGCTGAAGGTCTCCGGCATGACGTCCCTCGGCACGACGCCATACTTCTTGACGAGCTCGACGAAGCCGAGCCAGTTGCCTCCGTCCTGCACCGTGTTGCGCATCAGCCATTCCACGCCGCGGTCGGTCGACGCCAGCCGACGCGTCCGGATGATGGCCTCGAGGAAGACGTTGGATTTCTCGAGCTTGTCGTAAAAGAAGAGATAGTTCTGGGAGAACTCGAACTCCTCGGACTTGAGGCGCTGGGCCGCCGCCCTTCGGAAGATATTGAGCGCCGAGAACATCCAGCAGCGGCCGGTCGCCTTCTGCTCCGAGACCGCCTCGTCGGGCAGCTTGTTGGAGAAATGGGAGTCCACCGAGTTCATCTTCTGCACATCGGCGGCCACCTTCGACGCTTCTACTTGAGCCAGGGAGTTCTGGACGGACTTGAACGCCGCATCCGGCGCGCAGGCCCCTTGCATTTCGCCTAGGAGCTCGGGCGTGATTGCATCCTGCGCCCGCGCTGGGGTGAACGCCGCCGAGCCGAGCGACAGCGAGGCCGCGGCCAGGAGTTGGCCCCAAACGGGATACCTGCGTGGTTCCTTCATGGGTGGGGATTGGGGAGATTCCCCCGGGCCGGCAAGCCCCATTTCGGGACCTCGGCCCCTTCGGCAGAGGCGCTCCGCGGGGTCACTTGGGGACGACGCGGAAGGTGCCGTTTCCGCAGGTGCCCAGCTCGATCGTGCCGGTTGCGGGGTTCACGGCGATCGTCTTGATGCGCAGGGCCCCCAGCCCCGGGTCGTAGAGGTCCGCCCAGGTGCGGCCGCCGTCGGCGCTGTGCAGGAGCGCCGCCAGGCAGGGGCTCAAGCCCAGGGGCTCGCAGGAGACATAGAGATCGTCCGCGCCCGGGCCGCCGACCGCGACCGAGCTTGCGTTGAAGGGGCGGCCGTCGAGCGGAAACAGCTTCGTCCAGTGATCCCCGCGGTCCTCGCTCCTCCAGAGTCCCTCGCCGATGAAGCCCGCAAAGACTCGCCTCGGGTGGTTTGGGTCCGCGGCCACGCTGACGAGCGTGGCCGTCCGCGTGCGCTTGAACGGAAGGCCCATGGAGATGTCGGACCAGGTCCTGCCCGCGTCGTCGGTCCGGAAGAGCCCCTCGGTCCATTCGCCCCAGTAGAAGCCGTCGGCCTCCCCGGGGATGGCCCCGAGCAGCTGGTTGGTGCCGCACGCGTTCTTGGTCTGGTACCAGACGACCGACAGGAGCTCGTTCTCGACCCACTCGC